>NZ_CAWUDI010000070.1:0-39070 GCF_963920925.1 Calothrix sp. CCY 0018
TGCCTTCTGCCTTTTTACGATTATTTAGTTAGCATACCAAGTGCTGAAGAACCATTAACAATTGTCAATAAACATTATATTGTAGGGTGTGTTACGGCATGAGAAGATTTTATTTTAGGTTATAAGTTATAAAATGCCGTAACGCACCAATATTCTGATAAAAAAACCGCAGAGACGCTCTTAGCGCTGAGGAAGAGTGAAAGAGAGTTGGTAATTGGAAAATATAAGATTTTATTTGTAGAAGCTGACTGAAAAAATAAATTAGCAATTAACAACTAACAACTAACAACTAACAACTAATCATAAAATGGCTGAAACTGGAAGAATTAGGGTTGCAAAAGATAAGGCGGAGCTAGTACAAGGTTTAACATCTTGGAATGGTGCAACGGGACCTTTTCAAACTTTTGCCGATGTAGTAGTTTTCGCGGCTACTTTGGGTAAAAAGCACAATCGCCGCGTGCCTTTAGGAGAAATTTCAAAAAGGGAACCTTCACCTATTAAAGTAGAAACTTTTGCTTCAATGGGTTACGACTGGGTAATTAAACTGATCGGAATTACCGAAACTAAGGATATAAAAGTACTTTCGGTAACTGAGGAAGATTCTCAAACTGAACGCAATAATATTTTTGAAGAATATACAAATGGTGGTTTGGAAATACTGCAAACTGAATTACGAGGTGCGGTAGATTATTCAGAAAGGCTTTTGTTGATATTGAGTGGGGAAAGGTTTAAGGAAGAGAAGCAGGAAGAATTTGATTTGAGTAAATTTCTTTCTTGAGAATGCGTCTTCGGGGAATAAACTGGCGGTTGAAACCGCGTCTACACAAACAAAACCCGCCTTCGCGGGTTACAATTCTTCAAAATTCATCCAGCACCGGATTTTCCGCATATTCGGAATTCCCAGCCTTTCACTGGGAACCAGCGAGTACATTAAATTACTTAATTATTCAGTTAGTCTTATCTTAAGTTGCATTGGAGTTAAAAGAAGATTAGACCAGGTTGATGTTGAACGACCAAAGTAAGCAGGATTTCCCCTTCCTTCATTTTTATAAGCTGCTAATAAGTTGATAACAAGGGTGCTTCCCATTTTATTCCATAACTCCTGTGGGGGTTGTTCCCACTTTCCATCCTTAACGAATACACGGAATGCAGCAAGTATGGGGAAAATAAAAGGCTGATACATGGACTATTAACTTCTAACCCGCGAAGGCGGGTTTTGCCTGTGTAGCTGTGGTTTCAACCGCCGGATTATATACGAAATTCTTATTATGATTAATTATAAAAACAGCAAAAACTAGATGAAATCATTTAATAAAACATCAAATAAATTAACTCGTCCAAAATGCCGATCGCACCCTACTATCCAGTTAGATGTTAGCTTTGGCGATTTATACGCTTGTTTCGGCGCTTTCTTTCATCTTATAAATAGACAAAATTGTTTAAATGAGATTAAATCTTTTTGGCACACCGATAAAGAGATTTTAGTAACTTTATCTGTCAGAACTAGTTTAGATTTATTATTGCGATCGTTAAATCTACCTCCGGAATCGGAAGTATTAATGAGCGCGGTTAATATCCGAGAAATGGCGGAAATCATCCGCAGTCACGGGTTAATTCCAGTTCCTATTGATATTTATATAGATACTGTTGCGCCAAATTTAGAATTGTTAGAACAACTAGTTTCTCCTCGAAGCAAAGTATTATTAATTGCACATTTATTTGGTATTATTATTCCTTTGCAGCCTTACGCTGATTTCTGTAAAAAACATCATATTTTATTAGTAGAAGATTGCGCTCAAGCTTTTGCAGGCAAACAATATTATGGATATCCGCAAGCTGATGTTAGTCTATTTAGCTTCGGTGCTATCAAATCTTGTACTGCTTTGGGTGGAGCAGTAGCATTAATTAAAGATAAACAATTAGCTCAAAAAATAGAAGCAATTGAGCAAACATATCTTCAAAAAAGCGAATTTTGGTATTTTAAAAGGATATTTAAGTTCTATTTGCTAAAACTTCTTTCGCTGCCGAGCTTGTATTATCAAATCATCAATTTAATGCGGCTGTTAAATTTGGATGTAGAGTCAACAATAAAAAAAGCAACTCTTGGTTTTCCTACGGGTGATATACTCGCTAAAATTCGCTATCGTACTCCGAAACATCTACTGTGGTTTTTAAATTATAGATTGAGACACTGTGACAATTTTGAAGAGCGTATTCAACGAGGCAAATCTTTTTTAGAAATGTTACCAAAGAATCTTACTATCCCTGGTAACAAAGCTGAGTATAATTCCTTTTGGGTAATGCCGATTTTAATAGATTCCCCTGATACTATGGCTACTAAATTGCGTGCGGAAGGCTTTGATAGTGCCAGGGGAAACCGTAGTTTGTTTGCTATTGACGCAAAACCAAATACAGCAAATCATCTTTTACCAATTCAAAGTCAATATTTAATGGCGCATATTTTGTGTGTACCATTCTCAGATTTATTAACGGTACAAGAATTAGAATATCTAGCGCAGTTAATTACGGTAAATATAGATTGTGAAATTGATGAAACAAAGAATGTTGCAATCTCAAAATAATTCGTGAGTAGTACAATTTGTAAGTAAGTTTAATGTCCGGCGGTTGAAACCGCGTCTACACAAACAAAACCCGCCTGCGCGGGTTTAAATTATTCATAGTCCACGAAGGTGGACTTTGCCTGTGTAGCAGCGGTTTCAACCGCCAGATTATTACTCTTAATTGCGTTTTCCGACGGATTTGAAAAGAACCTATGTTATAGGAGGTTAGTTATGGTCTGGGAAATCACTACTGAAGAGTTGTTGAAAAAATATACTTCCGGCAAGCGAAACTTTGCTGGAGCTGTCGTAGTTAGAAACAAAACTTCTGGGCGAAGCTACATTGACCTTGAAGGTGCTATTTTGCGAGATATTAACTTTCGTGGAGCCGATTTGAGTTTCGCCGATCTTAGAGGTGCTGACTTGAGTGGAGCCGATCTCTTTGGTGCTTCCTTGATAGAAGCTCGGTTGGACAATGCGATTATCAGGGATGCTAATTTGGAATGTGTTACTTTGTGCGGGTGTAATTTGACTAACGCCGACTTGACCGGAACTGCTTTGGATTACATGAATGCTACTGACGCTATCTTCCGTGGAGCCAAACTTACCCCATTTGGACATGCCGTTTTGACTGAAGCTGATTTCCGGGGTGCCACTCCTGCCCTTCACGACATGATCTGTCGTGGAATGAATTTTATTGATAAAACTATTATGTTTGATGGGACTATTGAGTTTGGACCTTATTTTGGAGAATGGAAATCTATCAGCAAATAATTTATTTACGCACAAAAACATCTCCCCCCTCACAAAACCCCCGGCAACCCCACCTTCTTCGGCTCCACAAACTTACCTTTAAAATCCACAGTTTGATCTTCAATTGTTCTAGCTTTAGCTAAATCATTCCTTAATTCTGCACGCTCCATCTGATCTTTAATTCCACCTAATATATAAACGAGTAACCGCGTTGCTAATTCTTTCCCCGCAACTAATACCCGCTTGCGATTGGCATCATACAAAACGCCATACCAAACAGATTTAGGAAATTCCATTCCACTGAAACCGCCTTTACTATCAAAGAGTCGCAGCTTTTCAAAAATTTCTTCGATAGAAAAACCTTTTTCAAATATTAAGATACCTAAAGCCTTTGCTAATGCCATTTGTCCGACGGGACGAAATAATATATTACCTTCTCCCCCATCTTTTTCAAAGCTAAATCTTCTAAACATTGGGGTGTCTTCGTATTCCAATACTTTATAGCTTGGTAAAGTCGCTAAATTATCAAATAATTCTTGAAAATCTTTGATAGCATCTTCTAATTCTTCATCTTCAGGGCGCATGGGAATTAAACCTTTATCCAAGGGTTTCCAATGAGGATATTTGTGTTCTAAATAACGCTCTGACATCTCTTTCAAAGCTTGTAAAGTTGTCAAAACTGTAGATTTTGCTGCAACTGTAGCACTATTCCAATTTACGCGAGATTTCCGATCTTTACGCTGTTCTAAAAGTGGATGACTAACCGCTATCTTTCTAGCAACAATAGAAAAACCATCGTCTTCATTTAACTGTGCTAACTGTCCTTTACTCAAGGGTACAGCCATTAAGTTTACGTGTACGAAAATTGACCTTACCCTGCGTCTTGCTTCTTCGCGGGTTTCCCCTTCTGCAACAGCACAAATAAATTCTATACCGATTTTTTCTTCAGGTAATTGTTCTAAATATTCGGCTTCAACTAAGTATTTATCTGTTAAATTATCGATAGTAATAAAATTGTTAGAAGCAGCTTTATCCTTCTTATAACGCGGTAACTTGCCAGTTTTGAGTATCTCCATTAAACCCTGTACCGCCATCAATCTATGCTGACCATCTAATGCATAAATAGTTACATTTTCTTCAGAAATATCTAGCAAGCCAAATTGCTCGTTTTCATCTAAACTAGTAAATTCCGTAGTAGATTTTTTGGCTCGTCCTTTACTATCCCATTCAGATGCTTTAGAATTATCAACCCAAGACTGACTAATTACAGCTAATACGGGAGGAAATTTATGATTTTTACGCGCTGCTAAATACTGAACTAAAGGTGCTTGTCGCGACCAATCTAATGGACGTTGCTGAATATCATCTATACTTTCTGCGTCAATTTCGATATTATCAGTATCGGGATTGTACTTACTTCGCAATAATGGTAAAAAAGATGCAAAGCGAACTTGAGATGCAAACCATTCCAAAGTGACGGAACCGACGTAAGCTTGAGTACCGCCCATTTCTGTTTTTTGGACTAATAACTGTTTATTTTCACCGACATATTTAGTTAATAGATCGGAAAATCTTTTTTTATCTGTACTGGAAATAACTGCTGCCGAGGTAGATGCACTTTTTTTCATCACAAATCTTAAAAATTTAAAATACTGGCATCCAAATACTATATATAAAAACGATATCAAAACAAAATATTAAACAATAAGTTTTTAAAAACCGCTATTGGTACCTTCTTTATGTAATACTAGTTTTTGCGCTTGTATATGAACCTGAAATAAAAATTTATTTATTTTTCCTAATTTTAAATTTGAGAAATCCAAAATCCCGGACACTTGCTTCAACTCTGGGAACCAGAGCAACGCAGTGTCCTCAAAATCTAAAATCCAAAATCGAATGACTCTTGCCCAACCATCAAAAAAAAGCCAGCCAGCACCCGTTACGGTAATTGATAAAATTCCCGAAATTACTAAAGAAATCCAAGATTTATATTTACTAGACGAAATACCTTGGATTATTGGCGTGTCTTGGGGTAAAGACTCCAGTACGATTCTGCAACTTATTTGGAATGCGATCGCAGCTTTACCAGCAAAGAAACGCGGCAAAAAAATCCATGTAATTACTACGGATACGCTGGTAGAAAATCCGATAGTTTCGGCATGGGTTCGCAATTCGATGCAGTTACTGGGATCTGCTGCGAAAGAAAAAGGGATGCCCATCGAACCTCATTTATTGTTGCCGGTAGTTCAAGATACATTTTGGGTGAATTTAATTGGCAGGGGTTATCCGGCTCCCCGCAATCAATTCCGCTGGTGTACGCCGCGCTTAAAAATCAATCCAGCTAACCAGTTTATTCGGGAAATGGTTAGAGCTAACGGCGAAACAATTTTAGTTTTAGGTACTCGCAAAGCCGAAAGTTCGAGACGTGCTGCCACAATGCAAAAGCATCAAGCGGGTAGAATACGCGATCGTTTGAGTCCGAATGCCAGTTTACCAAACTCTTTGATTTATACTCCCATCGAAGATTGGAGCAACAATGATGTGTGGATTTACCTCAATCAATGTGAAAATCCTTGGGGAGGTAATAACAAAGATTTATTTTCGATGTATCGCGGTGCAACGGCAGATAACGAATGTCCTTTAGTTGTCGATACTTCTACCCCCAGTTGCGGCGATTCGCGGTTTGGCTGTTGGGTTTGCACGATGGTGACAAAAGATAAATCAATGGAGGCAATGATTCAGAATGATGAAGAAAAAGAATGGATGCAGCCGCTTTTAGATATTCGTAACGAGTTAGATATTCAAGACGACCACGATAAGCGAGATTTTCGCCGAATTTGGGGCAAAGTGCAGCTTTTTGAGCGCAATAAAGATGGTCAAACATCAGTGCAACCAGTACCAGGTCCCTATACAAAATATTGGCGCGAACATTGGTTAACCACAGTATTGTCAGCACAAACTCAAGCTCGTCAAACTGCGCCGGAAGATATGCGCGATATTACTTTAATTACCCCAGATGAACTGAGTGAAATCAGACGCATTTGGTTGGAAGAAAAACACGAATTTGACGATAGTTTACCCCGAATTTATCAAGAAGTGACACAACAAACTTTTGTAGACTCCCGCCCCGGCGCGGGTTACAGTTTATTAGGCAGCGATGAATGGGCAGTATTAGAAGAAATCTGTGAAAATGACGCGATGCATTTAGAATTGATGGCGAAACTATTAGATACAGAGCGTCAATATCGCAAAAAATCGCGTCGCGTCGGAATCTACGATGCCTTAGAAAAATGTTTTGAAACAAGCTCCCGAACTCAGGAAGACGCAATTAAAAACGCCCACTTCAAACGCGACTTAAAAAATGCTGCTGGTAAAGGAGATATCGACAAAGTAAAACAGTTGACTTTAGGCGATGTTACAGCAGAGAAAGCAGCAGAAAAACCAGAAGAATCTAAAACTTGGGCAGACAAAAAATTTAAAAAACAATGAACAATGAACAATTATCAATTATCAATGAATAATAAATCTCCGCAAGACTTACTATACAAAAGAAATAATACTCCTGTATTATTCATCGCAATTTCTTCCTCCTACTTTTCCCTGTTCCCTCTTACCTGCTATTGATAACATCATAATAATTGATAATTGTTCATTGATAATTGATAATTGATTACATGATATTCCTCGAACTTGTTTTAGAAAACTTTGGCCCATATTGCGGTCGTCAGGTAATAAATTTACAGCCAAATGATAAGGAAGTTCCTCGTCCAATTATTCTTGTAGGCGGAATGAATGGTGGAGGAAAAACAACTTTTATGGATGCGATTCGTTTGGCACTTTACGGACATCGCGCTCAATGTTCTACTCGCGGAAATTTGAGCTATCATGACTTTCTTAATCAATGCGTAAATACCCATAAATCACCTACAGATAAAACTCGCGTTGAGCTAGCTTTTGAACATATTGAAAACGATAAACCCGTTAGATATCGTGTAGTTAGAACTTGGGAAAAAAATCCTAAAGATGGTAAAGACCATTTAGGCATTTTAGATATTCGTGAAAACGATGAATGGTTGGATGAGGGATTGGTAAGTATATGGGACGAATATATTGAAAATCTCTTACCTTTAGGAATTTCTAACCTATTTTTATTTGATGGCGAACAGGTAAAAGAACTAGCAGAACAAGAACAGCCACCATACATTGTAGTTGAAGCGATTCGCGCCCTTTTAGGTTTAGAATTAGCGGAACGTTTGACAGTAGATTTAGAAATATTAGTCAACCGCAAACGTAAAGAACTTGTAGATACAAAAGAGCTAGCAAATTTAGAAGAAATAGAAAAGCAGCTTACATATTTACAGTCAGAATACGAAGAAACTAAAGATGTAGAAAAACAAGAATTAGAATTTTTACAGCAAGCAGAAAAAGAACAGCAAGAAGCCTTTGATAAATTCCTCAGTGAAGGTGGAAAAATTGCTTCAGAAAGCAGTCAATTAGAACAGCAGAAAATAGAAAAGACTAAGCAAGCAGAAAACACCCGTCAGGAAATGAGTGAATTAACAGCGGGCGTTTTACCATTAAAATTAATTGAATCATTATTAAATCAAGCTCAACAACAAGGAGAAGCAGAATTAAAAATTCAACAGCAGCAAATAGCCAGAGATATACTAGTAGAACGAGATAAGCGTTTACTTAATTTGATTAATGAAATAGATATCGCCGAAGATAAATTTGCTCAAATAAAAACCTTTCTAGACGAAGACGTACAAACAATAAATACATCTTTAAAAGAATCACCTTGGTTGTTAGCAGATGCAGAAAGTTTGAGTCAATTAGGAAATATTTTGTACTACTTGCAAACTGCTAAAAATACCGCCAAACAGCAATTAGAGCAATTAAAAAACAAAGAAGAAGAAATAATTACTATCTTAAGACAAATACAGGCAGCAGCAGCACCGGAAGATTATCAAAAATTAGTAGAATTAGTCAAAGAAGCACAAGATAAAGTTACCAATATTAAAACTAGTTGTGAAACAGTTACTCGTCGCTTAATAGAACTACAAACAGAAATTGATAAATTAAAAAAAGACTTAACAGAATATAGCGTCCAAACCATCGAGCGTAATAGTAAAGAAAATATTATAGATGCATCAATAAGAGTACAAGAAACCCTCAAACTATTTCGCGAACGACTTACCTTAAGAAAACTGAATAAATTAGAAAACGAAGTCACAGAATGCTTCCGCTACCTGCTCCACAAATCCGACTTAGTACACCGCATCATCATCGACACCAATACCTTCAGCCTTTCTTTATACGACTCAAACTCAAAACCAGTTGACAAACATCGGCTATCAGCAGGTGAAAAACAACTATTAGCGATCGCCTTCCTCTGGGCACTAGCGAGAGTATCCGGGCACAACTTACCCGTAGCCATAGACACCCCATTAGGAAGATTAGACTCATCCCACCGCAGCAACCTCATAGAAAGATATTTTCCTTCAGCATCCCATCAGGTAATATTACTTTCCACCGACACAGAAATAGCCCAAAAAGAAGTAAAAACCCTCCGTAAGAATGAGGCGATCGCCCGCGAATACGTCCTCAAATATTCCCCAGAAACTCGTCAAACAACGGTAGAATCAGGGTATTTTTGGTAATTGAGCATGGGGAGATAGGGAGATGGGGGGACAAGGAGAATTTTAACCTTAACCTCAATTACTTCTAACTCCTTGAATCTAAAATCTAAAATCTCATACCCAATTACCAATTACCAATTACCCAATTCCCATTTTTAAATCATGGAATCACCAATCGAACGCATCCGCTTATCCCAAGCAGGCAAAGATCAACTGTTAAAGCTGAGACGCTTTACAAAAATTGATCAGTGGAATATCCTTTGCCGCTGGGGGTTTTGTCGTTCCCTCGCGGAAAAAAGTATTCCTTCTCCCGTACCGATACCTCAAGATAGTAACGTCGAATTAAACTGGCGAATATTTGGCGGTGAAATGTCCGATATTTTGCTCATGGCGCTCAAACAACGCTGCCATAATGACGGCTTGGGTACCGATAAAGAAACCCTTGTAACTCAATTTCGTTTACATTTACATCGCGGCATCGGCTATTTAGCAGGAGATCCGAATATTAAGAAAATTGAAGACTTGATTGAATTAGCAGTTGAAAAATAGGGAGTAGGGAGCAGGGAGCAGGAGAGGGGAAAGAGGGGGGAAGATTCAATTATTCTTAACTCCTAACTCCTAACTCCTAACTCCTAACTGCTAACTATTCCTAATGCCCAATGCCCAATGCCCTATTCCCTCTTTACTCTTCTATGAGATAATAATTGCCAATTGCGAATGGGATTTGTAGAGATGCTAGAAGACTTAGCAATTGAACGCCACAGAGCAGCAATTTACCGTACAGACTTATCCCGTCCAATAAAATTGGCAGTCGAATTTGAAATTATTAATACCAAGACGACGTTTTTTGACTATGGATGCGGACATGGCAGTGATGTAAAAAAATTGGCTGCTATGAACATCAAAAGTGCGGGTTGGGACCCTTATTACAATCCCGATGCACGCTTGAAATCTGCCCATGTAGTTAATCTCGGCTATGTTCTCAATGTCATCGAAGATACCGACGAACGTTTTAAAAGTCTTAAAAAGGCGTGGAAACTAACTAAGAAAGTATTAATAGTTGCTGCCCAAGTATTAGTAAACACCCCTAGTAGCAAAAATCAATTAGCTTATGGCGATGGTATAGTAACTTGTCGCAATACTTTTCAGAAATATTACGAACAGGGAGAACTTAAACAATATATTGATAGCACCTTAGAAGTTGATGCCGTACCCGTAGCGCTGGGCATTTACTTTGTGTTTCGCGACGAACAAGAAAAAGAAAACTTTCGTGTAGAGTGCTATCGTTCCCGCGTCATTGCGCCGAGAATTATTCTTGCTACTAAAAAATATCAAGACTGCAAACAGGAATTAGCACCATTAATTAAATTCTATACAAAACGTGGAAGGCTGCCGGTTGAAGGGGAATTAGAGCCAGAAGCCGAAGCAAAAATACTAGTTGAATTTACCAGCATTCGCCGTGCTTTCAAAGTAATATTGCAAGCAACAGACGAAGCCGAATGGGATGCGATCGCCTACCGTCGTTCTTTAGATATCCAAGTTTATCTTGCTTTAGTTCAGTTTGAGGAAGAACGTCCCAGATTCTCAGAGCTACCAGAAGCAATCCGCCATGACATCAAAGCTTTTTTCGGTTCATATCGGGATGCTTGCGAAGTCGCCGACGGAAAGTTATTTAGTTTGGGCGAACCTAAAATTATTAGAGCAGCCTGCAACAAAAGTAAAGTTGGTAAATTTACTCCCAGCGCTCTTTACGTTCACACAAAAGCATTGTGGGAATTAGATCCATTACTGCGAATCTACGAAGGTTGCGCCAGCCGGGTATTTGGAAGGCCACAAGAAACAACATTAATTAAACTTCACATCGAAAAACCACAAATATCTTACCTGTACTATCCTGATTTCGATACCGATGCTCATCCAGCATTAAAAGCGAGCATAGTAATCGACTTACAAACATTCAAAATCACTCGCGGCGACTACTCTACCAGAGAAAATCCCCCCATACTGCACCGAAAAGAAACATTTGTAACACCCAAATACCCTCTCTACGAAGAATTTGCTCAACTCACCCAACTTGAAGTAGCACAAGGATTATTTGAAAATCCCAGCGAAATCGGAACCCGTAACGGCTGGCAAGAATGCCTAGACGAACGCGGTATAGAAATAAGAGGACATCAGATTTATAAAATAACTTGGGAATAGGGCATTGGGAATTGGGAATTGGGAATAGTTAGGAGTTAGGAGTTAAGAGCTATTTATTTTTCTCCTTGTCTCCCCATCATCCCATCTCCCCCTGAGCCGCACCCTTGCGGGTGAACGGGTTGCGCCACTTGCCTGACTGTCGGGGAACCCGCCCAACGCAGTGGCTGTGCGATCTCCCCTTCTCAAAAATCGGCGTATTGGCACTACAAAAAAGTGCAGATGTGTCAAGATATCGTTCATGTTTTAATCGAATCAATTTTTTACGACGGCCAGGGTGTAAGCATCAACTAATCCATAATGGTGATTTATAGTACTTTACGAATTAGGCGATATTTTAGTAATAAATATGTCTATACCCTCTGTGCTACTAACCGCATTTACCAAAATTTAAATCGCATAAAGTAAAGAATCTAAGGGTAATTTGAACCATTGTGGGCACTCTGGCTGAAAACTAAATTTGGAGGATTGCAAGTATCAATTGTTATTTTATAAGCGTTAATGCTTAGCAGGCAGTTAGTAAAATAACTTACTTGTAAATGGGAAACCTTTCCTATTTAAAATAATTGTAATTAGCGGTTTACGGTAAAAACCCATGCCTTGATTTACAGCTTGATATCTAAACTGCTGCATCTGCTCAACTAAATTTAGATTGCCAGTGTTTGCCCCTTGGAGCCAAGACTTCTTAGAAAGCGGAAACCAAGTAAAAAATGTTGGAGATTTATGGGGCAAGAATTCGTTGGGATTGTATCGATTGTCATTCTGATGGCGATAGGGGTTATACTCGGCTATGTTCTTTCTCAATTAATTTTGGGATATTTAACGCTGAATTTGATAACTTTTCTGGGAACTATAAGCTTAATAATTATTTTCGGCACCTTATATTTTGTTCTATTTTGGGAATTTAAAAAGCGTCAGTCGCCCTCCTTTTCTCCACAACCGTCATATCCAACACCAGAACCCACAGCCGATGCACACTTGCAAAATCAACTCTTTGCTTTGGTTGGTGGCGATAGGGGCACTGCAACCCGCTTAGTCGAACAACTAAAGCAAAATCATCCCGATATGTCAGAAAATTGGTATTGGCAAAGGGCGATCGCCGACTTAGAAAGGGACAGGGAGCGCTAAAATAGTTTAACTAAACTAAAAACTAATTACTAAAAGTTCTACACATGGCAATATTACGTCAATACATTGCTCCCTTAATCGCGGTACTAATTTTCGGCTTAGCCCTGGTAGCAGTTAGCGCCCGTATCTTTTTACCATCAGATATGGCAGCCCCCGCACCCATCGAAGAAGGTGTAGGAAGATTGTCCAATGGTGTAGCACCAGAATTTGCATCTTTAATTTCTCCTTCCCTCGAAGACAGCAGCAACAAAATATAAGCGAGCGAACGTTATTAGTGGCAGAAAAACTACTACAGGATTATACAGTTCGTTCCGGCTCAACCAAGGATTTCGCGCTGCTGGTAAAATTCATGCAGCGCACCTACCAAGATATGTTTCCGCAACAAGATTTTTCACATTTATCGCAAACAGTCGAGCAATATCTTTCCAAAGACACGCCTTTATGGTGGGTAGAATATTCCGCAGAAAAAAAAGAACAAGTAGATATATTTCCCACCCGCCCAATTGCTTGCTTGTGGATGGGAAACGCCATCG
The DNA here is from genome assembly GCF_963920925.1 of Calothrix sp. CCY 0018. Classification (NCBI taxonomy): domain Bacteria; kingdom Bacillati; phylum Cyanobacteriota; class Cyanophyceae; order Nostocales; family Calotrichaceae; genus Calothrix; species Calothrix sp. CCY 0018. The sequence goes on from NZ_CAWUDI010000070.1 coordinate 12,811, forward strand.
ATCAAATTAGCGGATTGCGTCACGCACACATATTTCTTCTCTACGTCACCCCAGAATATCGGCGCAAAGGAATAGGAACAGCCTTGATGGAGTACGCCGAAAATTGGGCAAAACAAAGAGGTGACAATCAAATAGCATTACAGGTATTTCAAACAAACACCCCCGCACTAAACCTTTACAACCAGCTTGGCTATCAAATCCAATCCTTATGGATGGTTAAACCTTTGCAGTGAACAGTTATCAATTATCAGTGAACAGTTATCAATTATCAATTACCAGTACTTCACAAGTAAGAAGTAGTAAGTAAGAAGTAAGAAGTAATACCTCTACCTTTTAGGTAGAGGATTCAAATAATGATAAATTTGGTTTTTATTCGTCTTTAAAAGACGAGGCTTTATACCATATTTCGGGCTAAAATTTATTACTTCTTACTTATTACTTTTTACTTCGCGACTTTTGCCCGAAGGGCTTTGGTGACTAATAACTCCTAACTCCTAACTAATTCCCCTTGTCCCCTTGTCCCCCCATCCCCCCATCTCCCCATCTCCATGCCCCCATCCTCTTCCCAAAAATACTGGGTAATGGTAATTTTAAAATTATGTATGATGCAGATGACCATTACCTACTTGATGTCGAAGCGGAGCTAGAAAGCCCTCTAGATAAGATGGAGCCGCTGGATGCGGAATCGGAAGCGGCAAAACCCGATCCGGAGGCTATGTTAGCGCTGCTTGAAAATCCTCAGCCACAGCAGAAAATGTTGGCGGCACGTGCTTTTTGTGATATTGAAGATGCTCGCGCTACTCCTCATTTAATTCGCTTATTAACAGATGTTTGTCCTCTGGTGCGGGTAAGTGCGGCATATGGCATTGGACGCAATCCCAGTCCGGATGCGGTTGAACCGTTGATTAACCAATATAACCAAGATTGGAATGGTCACGTGCGAAAAGGTGTGGTTTGGGCGTTGGGAAATTGTCGAGATGCGCGTTGTTTAGCGTCTTTAGCCGATGCTTTAAGAACCGATATTTCCGCCGTGCGATTGTGGGCTGCTAGTTCTCTAGCACAAATGGCAGAAGTGGGTTACGAAGCTGTTGTCGGTGCAATGCCAGCTTTGATTGAAGGCTTGGTAAAAGACTCTGTGCCAGCAGTGCGGAGTAATTGCGCTTGGACGATTGGACAATTATGCCGCGAATTACCTTCTAATATTGTTTACGCTACTGCTATTGATGCTTTGATTGAAGCTTTTGCTGAAGATGGAGATTTAGGAGTGCGTGAGGATACTAAAGCCGCATTATTAGGAGTGGGCGATCCTCGCGGACTTCAATTAATCGAAACTCTCGAACAAGAAGGCTGGTTTTGAGACAGCGAACAGTGAACAGTTAGCAGTTAGCAGTTAGCAGTTAGCAGTTACCACCTGCAATTACTTCCAATACGCTAAGCAAATTACAAATATAATTTCTTCTTCTACTCCCTCCTGCTCGGTAATCGTAAAACCGGGAAGGGAGTAACTAAAATAATATTGAAAATCGCAGCAAATATGTAGTTAGGTGAAGCTTAGTACTGCTCTCAACTAAGGCTTTTGAGGTATTTTAATCATTTGACACGGTAATAAAGCACTTTTAGCAACCAAGTGGTTGGAAAAACACTGTGAGTTTATACGGATGAGTATAGGGGAAAGTGGTTGAGTTGAACCCATTTGTTGAAAGCGATCGCCACAGAAAATCTTTCTTGAGATTTAGATGCAGGTAATTATCATGCAGTGTTAATGCAGTTCCAGGGAAATGATTTTCTCCTAAATCTCAGGGAGAACGCTGTATTTTGCGGCTTGTACCTACAGTCTTCCTATCACCTATTTTTCAGAAGCTAAACTGATAAAACTACGAGAATATTTTTTTAAATTTGATTCTTTACAAAGTTTGGCGATAAACATCCATAAGTTTTCACTTTCGATCCGAATCACTCACTTTTATATAACTATCTTTATTACATCTACTACGCAATTGGATGTATTTTTAAGAGTTTTCGATTTAAGTAGTTTACCTGAATTTATTAGCAATATTAAGTTGCGATGAATACTAAACGTAAGGGATGACATATTTACCTGCTCAGAAATACTATACAAATATAGATACGAGGAAATACACAAACCGACTATCTAAGACAGCTTTAAAAAAATCAGTATTTTTTAGAGAGATTAACAATGAAAAATATCAAAAAGTTAGTAAAAACCCTTGCAGTTTCCACCATTGGGTTAGGTATTGTTACCGTATCAATCTCAGAAGCACAAGCAGTTTCATTGGTTCCTCAAAGAGAAGGTGAAATAAAAACCAACCTTGGCTGTTTAGATCCTGCCAACTGTATCGATACAGAATCAGAACTTGGTTACAAAGTTACAAGTTTCGGATTTGAAGACTTCGATCCAAGCCGCTTGTTTTCTGATGACAGAGGTACTACAAATAATTATGCAATGGGGATTGAATTCATCCTTGACGAGGAAGGAACAAGACCAGATGCAGACCAGTTTTATTTACGTCCGGTAGCTTTTAAAAATGGTCAAGCTGTTGAAGATGGACGTTTAGAAGTTGGTTTGTTTGAGTTCGATTTTGGCAGAAATATTAGCGAGATAAAACTAGACTTCTTTGATGTTGAGTATGCTAATTCCACCAAAATCTTTGTCGATGGACAAATAGTCAAAACAGTGGCAAGTGGGGCTAATAGCAATATCCAAAGTGTAGTATTGAAAGATTTGAGTAAGTTCACAGTTCAGCTTGGTGAACCAGGAGGTAAATTCGGTACTGGTGATGGTGTTGCACTACAAGTGAGCGTACCTGAATCTGAAAACTTCATCGGCTTAAGCGCTTTAGCAGTAGCTGGTGTACTTACCCTCAAGCGTCGCAAAACAGCTTCACAAAAAGCTTGAATTCCACTGGTAATTTCCCCTTACTTATTAGATTAAGGGGTTGCATCTCACCACTCAAATATTTTAAATATTATTGGTTGCAAAAATCTTCAATATTTAGGCATCTACACCGATAAAAATATTCCCTTCTCTTTAAACTTCCGCCGAGTAGCTAGATAATCTAACCTTTTTCGTTCAATTATCTAACTACTCGTTTTTTTGGCTTTTAAGATATTAGCGATTCTACTTAAATTTCCTAGTTATCACGGATAAAAAAAATATAAGTTTGAAGTTAGACGTTTAAACAATGACAAAAACAGTATTTATTCGGTATATATAGCAATTCAAAGCTAGTTTTCAATAATTACCTTTACGGCGATTAACGCAATTACTCGGAAGAAAATTAGATTTTTATCTCAAAATAAAGTTTGGGTTAATTCTACTCGTTAGGGCTTACGTTTTTGCAGGTTTGTCTATTAGCTTAGTAAGTAATCAGAGGCGGACAAAACAAATCAATTACTGCCTCACTTTTATAAAGAGAACAAGGGAAATAAATCATGCGTAAGTTTAACGTTATTGCTGCTGTTTTAGGTTTGGGTTTAGGATTCGCTGCTGCTGCTCCTGCTGCTAATGCTGCTAGTCTCATACCTCAACAAGAAGGTGAAATTCAATTAACAAACCTTCAAGTTCTAGATCCCAATCAAGCTATTAATACCAGCGATTTCGGTTTCAGCGTTACAAGTTTACTATTCGACACTGATAATTCTCAGCAAGTCAATTACGGACTCAGCAGATTATTTGTTGATGCGAAAGGAACTGCAAACAGTTACGGTACTGGTACTGGTGCTGTTAAATTCAAGACAAGAGATGGCGGAACAACTGAAGGTGACGGAGAATTTTGGCTCCGTGCTGCGGCTATCCAAACCGATGGTGTCGCATCTGAAGGCGGTGAATTAGAAGTAGGTCGCTTCAGATTTGACTTTGAAAGAGTACTTGACGAAATTACCATTGACTTCTTTGATACAGAAACATCACTCTTTAGCGGAATCCTTGAAGTCAACGGACAGAGTGTTGAAGATTTCTTGGCAGCAGGGGCAGATGGTAATGTCCAATCAAAAACATTGTCTAATGTAAAATCTTTGGTATTACAGCTTGGTAAGGATGATGGTAAAGGAAAAGGTGACGGTGTAACCATTTCTGGAGTAGAAATTGTTAAATCCGTACCCGAACCCACAACAACTTTCAGCCTTGGTGCTTTAGCAGTAGCTGGTATGTTTGGTGTTAAAAAGCGTAAAAATTTCAAAAAGTAGGCTGTTTAAATAAACGAACATTGCAAAACCTTTTTTAGAGCTTTTTTAAATCCGCTATTTACGAACCGCAGGAATATACTCGTTGCAACAAATGCTAGTGTATTCAATTTCAAACAAAAATAATTCTTATAGGAGGCTTTCGTCTCATGCTTTTTGTATAGAGTTTTTAATTTGATGTGACATTTTATTGGAGTATAGAATTTGATTCTATGCTCCAATTTTATTGTTATGGGGCTTTCGTACAATATTTAACTTCCGAACACCTGCGGCCAAGTTGTAAAAACAAAAAGTATAACTGCCCCAAGAGCTAAAAAACCCTGGATAATATTTCCAATCAAACTGCCTACAACAATTCCCACACCTGCTTTAACTGCGACTACTAAATCTTTTCGATAAATTAGTTCACCAATAATTGCTCCCAAAAGTGGGCCAATAAAAATTCCGATCAAAGGGCCACCAACAACTAAAAAAGGTGGTAACAACCCGAAGAATGCTACTGCTAATCCAACCATTGAACCAATTTGACCCCATTTACTTGCACCAGCTTTTTTGGCTCCCCAGTATGCAGCTAAAAAATCAATCCCCATACTCAGCAACAAAACCACCCCGGTAACAATCAAAGGTACGCTAATCGCAGCAAAAGTACCTTTAACAAATCCCCAAATAATAATTCCAATTAAAATTAAACTCGTTCCCGGAACACCAGGAACAACAGCACCAATCACACCCGCGAGCATCAAGGCAATTATTAAGCTGTAGATAAGTTGCATATTTCTTAGTTATTAATTTTAAGTCTAGGGTAATGGGTAATGGGTAATTGGTAGTTGGTAATTGGTAAAGATGAGGAAAGCAACTACTAACTCCTAAGTCCTAACTCTTAACTCCTAACTCCTAACTATTCCCTATTCCCCATTCCCTCATTTAAAGTAACAGCTAATTTGTCGGCGATTCCGGCTATCCAATTTTCGTCTTGTTTGGTATAACTTCGTGGAGCGTGCGCTCCTAAAATTAAGACTCCTTCTTTGCCAATTGGTTGACAAATTACACCTTGAGTATTTTTTGGTAAATAATCAAATTCAACTCTGCCGGGATACACTTTTAAATCGACTAAATAAACTGGCTTATGCTTCTCTAAAACTCTTTTTAATATTGCTCCCGGTGTAACTTCCGGTTTTTCTCCTAAAATTCCGCGACGCAATAAAACTTTGCCTTGATAGTAAACGACTACGCAACGAGTTACTGTATTTGTCAATAATAAGTGAGATGCCCAAGCCAATTCTGTTTTTATAGTATCTGATAAATCGGGAGCAAGAATAAAGCCTTGTTCACCTATAAGCTCTACAGCGTCCGGTATTCTAGGCTGTACTTGCTGCCAAATTAAACCCGTTAAGATCAAAACTGCACTCAAAATTACAGCAAGCACGTCAGCACGAGCCTGAGATTGTGTTAGTTGGGGTGAGTATAAACGGTTAATTAACAAAAGTACAGCGCCTAACCCACCCACAACGATAGGTAGACGCTTTAAGAAGCGATTGGGATCTGGATTAGTCATTTTAATGTAGTTATGAGTTATGAGTTATGAGTTATGAGTTATGAGTTATGAATTACCGATAGGGATTTTGAAACTTTCAAGTTCAAGATTACTTTAAAGAAAAGCACCGCATTCAATCTAATTTTTAACTCCTCACTTTTAACTCCTAACTCTTAACTCCTAACTCCTAACTTTTCATTCATCCCCCGGTTCGATTATGCGTTGAAACAAGTAGCCCGTACCTCTTGCTGTCAGAATTAATTCTGGATTGGAAGGATCGTCCTCTAATTTGGCTCGCAAACGAGAGATATGTACGTCTACTACGCGGGTGTCTACATGACGTTCTGGTGTATATCCCCAGACTTCTTGTAAAATTTCCGAACGAGAAAAAGCTTCTCCCGAACGACTTACTAAAAGTTCTAAGAGGTTAAATTCCATTCCTGTTAATCGAATGCGTTCGTCACCTTTATAGACTTGACGCTTGTTTGTGTCGATTTTGATGGTACTTACGTGTATTACCCCGGAACTGGGAATTCCAGAAGCACTAGTTTTGTCTACTCGTCTCAGTACGGAACGAATGCGAGCTTCTAGTTCTTTAGGGGAAAATGGTTTTACTACATAGTCATCAGCACCGAGTTCTAAGCCGGTAATTCTGTCTGCGACATCTCCCAAAGCTGTTAGCATAATAATTGGGACATCGGATTCCTTACGTAATTCTTGACAGACACCGTAGCCATCCAGTTTTGGCATCATTACATCCAAAACTACTAAGTCAGGAATTGCTTTACGAAAGGTATCTAAAGCTTCCTCCCCATCGCCAGCCGTGACCACATCGTAGCCAATCATTGAAAGGCGCGTTTCTAAAATCCGGCGAATGCTGGCTTCGTCGTCTACCACCAGGATTTTTTCTTTATGACTCTCCAAACGAACACGCTCCTTAACTAAAGTTTTTCTTCATGTTAATTTTTAGTACTATTTTTAGTACCATATTATTAAGATATCATTCCAATTATTAATTCGTAAAAACCTCGAAGGTATTACTATTATTAGATTTTTCTCAGTTCACGAACTTAAAAGAAAATTAAGATTATTTAAGTTTATTTAATAACATTAAGAATGGCTAAGCCAAAAACCTATTACGTTTGCTCTGAGTGTGGTGCGGAAACTCCTCAATGGTTGGGTAAGTGTCCGGCTTGCGAAACCTACAACTCTTTACAAGAGGAAATTGCCGTACAATCCTCAACGGATATACCTTCTCGGGGTGTGGGTGCTTGGCACTCTCAGATGAGTAAGAAGAAAACATCTAATAAACCAGCCAAGCCGCGAGCATCTTTAAAACTTGACCAAATTAGCGATCGCCAAGTTGAGCGTTGGAGTTCTGGTTATGGTGAATTAGACCGAGTTTTGGGTGGTGGGGTGGTTCCGGGTTCTATGGTATTAATTGGTGGGGAGCCCGGTATTGGTAAATCTACCCTGCTATTGCAAGTATCAAATGCATTGTCTGAAGAATATCGCGTTCTTTATATATCGGGTGAAGAATCCGCGCAACAAGTTAAGTTAAGGGGTTCCCGTTTGGGGGCTGCTCATTCATTGCATGAAGAAGCTAACGGTAATGGTGCAATTACGGTAGCCTCAGAGACTGTGGGGAGCGAGGACAATAAAAAATCAACTAAGGTTAATAGCGATTTATATATTTTACCTGAAACAGATTTAGAAGAGATATTAAAAGAAATTGAATCTCTCAGACCAAATTTAGCAGTAATTGATAGTATTCAAACGATATTTTTTCCAGCGTTAACTTCCGCACCAGGTTCGGTGGCACAGGTACGCGAATGTACTGCGGCTTTGATGAAAGTCGCAAAGAATGAAGATATCACCATGTTAATTGTCGGACACGTTACCAAAGAAGGAGCAATTGCTGGGCCTAAAGTTTTGGAACACTTGGTTGATACGGTGCTGTATTTTGAAGGAGACAGGTTTGCTTCCCATAGATTATTGCGAACCGTAAAAAACCGTTTCGGCGCTACCCATGAAATTGGTATTTTTGAAATGGTAGCGCATGGTTTGCGGGAAGTGTCTAACCCCAGCGAATTATTTTTAGGCAGTCGCGACGATCCCGCACCGGGTACTGCTATTGTGGTAGCTTGCGAAGGTACTCGTCCCATCGTAGTAGAATTACAGGCTTTAGTAAGTCCGACTAGTTACACTTCTCCCCGTCGTTCCTGTACTGGAGTTGATTATAGTCGTTTGGTGCAAATTTTAGCAGTGTTAGAAAAACGTGTCGGAATCCCCATGTCCAAGCTGGATTCTTACGTCGCTTCCGCTGGAGGGTTAAGCGTAGAAGAGCCAGCAGTCGATTTAGGAGTTGCGATCGCGATTGTTGCCAGTTTCCGAGATCGGATTGTAGATTCCGGTACCGTATTAATTGGTGAAGTGGGATTGGGGGGACAAGTGCGATCGGTATCGCAAATGGAATTAAGGTTAAAAGAAGCAGCGAAACTCGGATTTACACGAGCGATTGTTCCTAAAGGGCAGAAATTTCCTGAATTAGATATTGAAATATTGCCTGTTTCCAAAGTGATAGACGCAATTATTGCAGCAATTCCCCAGCAGACTTTGACGGATGAAGATTTGGAAATGGATGATATTGATATGGAAGAGATGGAAGATTGAGGTTAGAGGGAGATGGGGAGAGAAACTAATAATTCCTAGCTCCTCACTCCTAAATTCTAAATAACTGTAAAATCCTTTTCTGCTAAAGGTGGAATAGCTTGGAGTGTAGCAAATTGACTTCCGAATCCTAAACCTTAATCGAATTACATTAATTTAATAATATGAAAACCCGGCACTAAAAGCCGGGTTATTAATTATTATAAAACTCACAAATGAAGATAGTAATATTTAACTAATCATTTTCAAAATCACCTTATAAAAAATCACAAAATTGTATTAATAATGTTAATTATTTTTTGATGTATGGTTAAGCGTTAATTAACAAGCTATACCTGTATTTTTTAAAACATTATATAATCCAATAGAGATTAACAAGACTTGTAACTATATTTAACTATAGGATTACTATTTGATTTTTGTTAGCGTAGCGTGTCCGATAGGACATAAAACACGTAGGGTGTGTTGCTTGCTGCGCGCAACGCACCACTATACTTAAAATTCGGTGCTACAAATACTTAATTTTGTTCAATATTCAAAACGGATTCCTATATTTTCAAAACAACCCGTTTATTTAAGTAATAACAGCCTGAAACAGTCAGCTATAAACTACAATTATCACCAATAAACTGATAACTACTCACTAAATATATGCGTATTTTATTTTTACATTCTAATTTCCCCGCTCAGTTTCGTCATTTGGCTATAGCTTTAGCAAAAAATCCCAAGAATCAAGTTGTTTTCGGGACTAATCGTCATGAAGGCTCATTACCTGGAGTTGTTAAAGCTATTTATGCTTCGAGTCGGGAAGTTCGTCCGGAAACTCACCATTATGTTAGACCATTAGAAAAAGCTGTGCTGCAAGGACAAGGTGTTTACCGTTTAGCGGAAGAATTAAAGCAAAAGAATTTTATTCCAGATATAGTTTACGGCCATTCCGGTTGGGGTCCGACATTATTTATTAAAGATGCTTTTCCGCAAGCTACTCTACTTTGTTATTTTGAATGGTTTTATCAAGCACATGGTTCTGACGCTGATTTTGACCCTATAGATCCTTTAACTCCCGATGATGAAGCTCGGATTCGGATCAAGAATGCTCCCATTTTGATTGACTTATACAGTTGCGATCGCGGTTTGTCTCCCACTAATTGGCAGCGTCAGCAGTTTCCTCCAGAGTATCATAGTAAAATTACTGTATCTCATGACGGTATTGATACAAGTTATTTTAAACCGCAACCGGGGGCAAAGTTAGTTTTACCCCGAATCAATTTAGACTTGTCTGGCGTGGAAGAAATTATTACTTATGTTGCAAGGGGGATGGAACCTTATCGAGGTTTTCCGCAATTTATCGAAACCGTTGCATTGCTTCTACAAAAAAGACCGAATTGTCATGTTGTAATTGTCGGGGAAGACAGAGTTGCTTATGGAAAGCAGCTTCCTGATAATCAAACTTATAAGCAGTTGATGCTGAAAAAAGTACCGTTAGATATGACAAGAGTTCATTTTACAGGTTTGTTACCTTATGGTGAATATCTGCAAGTATTGCAAGCTTCCTCAGTTCACATTTATTTAACTCGTCCTTTTGTTTTATCTTGGTCGATGTTGGAAGCTTTATCTACAGGTTGCGTAATAGTGGCTTCAAATACTGCACCCGTAACTGAAGTAATTGAAAATGGTGTCAATGGTTTGTTGGTAGATTTTTTCTCACCCCAGGAAATATGCGATCGCGTTGAAGAAGTACTTGATAATCCCGGTGAGATGTCTTCAATTCGAGAGAAAGCCAGAGAAACAATTTTACTAAAGTACGATCTAGCACAGTTGCTACCGAAGCATTTGGAATGGATCGAGCAAGATTTTAAAGCTTAATTTTATCAAAATTTTTCAATATAAATAAGTATATTTTCGTAAATATTTAAAAAAATATCAAAAAATAGTATGGAATCTTGCTGAATCTTTTTTTTGAAAATAGCTTATTTAATTGGTTCGTAGTCAGGACTTTAGTCTTCTTCTTTCGGATAAAGGGCGGTTATCCCTTACTACAAACAAATATTTATGTAGTTTTCAGAAATTACTGATTCTCGAACTGTATTAAAAATTAGAAAGCAATTTTTTAACTAAAAGCTTTCATGCAGGTGTATTTTAAATCGCCACGAGAATTGGTATCTAAATTATAAAAACTAGGAGAAATTTAAAGTGAAATCTAATTTGAAAGTTTTATTGTTATCTTTAGGTATGATTGTCAGTTCAGTTGGTACTATTAGTGCTGTGACTGCTCAAATACCAAATCAAACTTCACCCAAAAATAATTTAACTCTTCAGCAAAACAACTTTATTCAAGCATCAGCAAAGCAAGTTCGAGATAGAGAATGGAAAGCGTTCTTTAGTAGTAAATATGATTATTGGGATGCTCGCGTACTTGCAGATTACTGGGGACAATCCATAGGTGAAGCAAAAGCGAGAATGGGTAGAAAAATTCTTTGGGGTAAATCTGATCTTGGAATTCTCGAACAATTCTTGGTAGATGCAAGATTTAAAGCTTTACAGAAAATGCAAGTTTCTAGTCCTTCTTTAGAATTGTATGGCGAGTCTAAATATAAATACGATGATGCAGCAAAACTTGCTAAACTTTGGGGTGACTCTTCTCCTTATGAAGCTAAAATACGTATTGAGAAAAACTTAATTTTAGGTCAACCAGAAGTTATTGAGCAAGCTTTAAGAGCAAGATAAATCAATTAACTATTAAATATCTTCCTAGGTGGGCTTATTACCTGCCTATTTTTTTTGTCTTCAATAACAAATAACAACTAATTATATTTTATGTCTCAATTAAATTGGAAAATTGGCTGCGAAATAGAACTATTAGCACCATTTGGATTAAGTAGAAAAGATTTAGCCGAATCAATAGCAAAAGCAAATAATGGAACTGTGCGCCGCATATTTTATCCTCAATCCGAACCAAGTAAGGTTCCGGGAAAGCCTTTATTTCACAATCTGACTTTAGGTTTTGAAGTTATCGATAACCAAGGAAATTTAATTGCGAAATGCGTTGACGATTTAACTCTTCAAGATGATTTAAACAAATCGCAGCCATCGAAGCCGGGATGGTATCGAATTGTTAGCGATGACACCCGATTTCTGCAATTAATAACTTGTCAAGCAAATCCTGAAAAAACCAAATCTGAAGTTCTTCATCCTATTGCCGATTTATTTGGCACTCATGTAGAAGAAGGAATCGAAGGGATGATGCGCGTTGCCGATAATACCGGGTTCCCTATTGCGATCGCAGCACCGTTACCAGGAGAACGAGAGCGCCCCTGCGAGCTAATTTCAGCACCTATTGATACAAATCACTTAGAAAAATTAGAAGTTCTATTAAAAACAGCACGTCTACTTAATTTTACTGTCCCCGTTGAAGGTGCAACTCACATACATTTTGATGGTTTACCTTTATGTTCTGCGAATGTATTTGCTAATTTAGTTAATGTTTTTCATACACACGGGAAAAATCTAAAAAGATTAGTCGGAACTAACTCTAAATGCAGACGTTTGGGAAATTGGGATATAGCTTTACTAAAATTAGTCAACGAATCTGGTTTTCGGGAATTACCGTGGGAAGAAGCTAAAACGCGGCTAATTAAACTTGAATTAACAAAATATTGCGATTTTAATCTAAAAAATTTAATTCATCCCATTCCAAATAAACTAACTTTTGAAGCTCGTATTTTTCCAGTTTGGCTTGATTCACAACCTATTATCGAAGCTGCGGCGTTGTGCGAGGCAATTCTTCGTTATGCGATGAGTGAATACCAGATATTGCCTGCTGCACCTTTGGAATGGGAATTAGAATCGGTAAAAGAATTTCTTAAATCGCTGCCAATGTCAGAAGACGTTGGCAATGTCTGGTTATCTAAGGCTGGAAGTATCAGCTAGATATAGCATTTCTCGATCGTTGGCAAGAATCAATAAACCCGGTTTTTCAATGTCTTCTTTATTAATTTATCCCGCTTGTAGAAAAAGCAGCACATTTTTTCTTTGTTAAGAAGCGCCGATTTTATAGATAATTTAATTATGACCATATGCATCTTGAGGAAGTTCCTTAAATTTCAGGAGACCTAGGAGACTAGATATAGAACCACAATTTATCTATCAAATATTGGAAGTTGATTGCATTCGCTGATTAATGTCATACTGCCAATTGAGAAGCAGGAAGTTTTCTATCTTTCTCAAGACGCGCTAGTACTTCAATACCCAGCACTTCAATTCAATACCAGTATTAAAGCTACAACTTTTAGAAAATACATGAAATGGAGGATTTATGCGAGCAGTACTTATGGCTGGAGGTTCCGGGACGCGGCTTCGTCCGCTAACTTGCGACTTACCCAAACCAATGGTGCCTATCCTCAATCGACCAATTGCCGAACATATTATTAATCTTCTCAAACGGCACGACATTACAGAAATTATCGCTACCTTGCATTATTTACCAGATACAATGCGAGACTACTTTCAAGATGGTAGCGATTTTGGCGTACAGATGACCTACGCTGTTGAAGAAGACCAACCTCTAGGTACGGCAGGTTGTGTAAAGAACATTGCCGAACTCCTAGATGATACGTTTTTGGTGATCAGTGGAGATAGTATCACTGATTTTGACTTAACAGCAGCAATTAAATATCACAAAGAAAAAAAATCCAAAGCAACTTTAATTTTAACTCGCGTTCCCAATCCAATTGAGTTCGGGGTAGTTATCACCGATGAAGAAGGAAGCATCAAGCGCTTTTTAGAAAAACCTTCCACCAGCGAAATTTTTTCCGATACGGTTAATACCGGCGCTTATATCTTAGAACCCGAAGTTTTGGAATATCTGCCAGAAAACCAAGAATCGGACTTTTCCAAGGAGTTATTTCCTTTACTGCTTGAAAAAGGCGAACCAATGTATGGTTATGTTGCTTCCGGTTACTGGTGTGATGTCGGACATTTGGATGCTTACCGCGAAGCTCAGTATGATGTACTAAACCGCAAAGTTAAAGCTGATTTTCCTTACAAAGAAGTTTCACCCGGTTTGTGGGTTGGTCAAAATACTCACATCGAGTCTTCAGCGAAAATTGAAACACCGGCTTTAATTGGCGATAACTGTCGTATTGGCAATAGAGTACATATCGAAGCGGGAACCGTTATTGGAGACAACGTTACCATTGGTGCCGATGCCAATTTGAAACGTCCAATAGTGTGGAATGGAGCAATAGTTGGTGACGAAGCTCAATTAAGTGCTTGCGTAATTTCACGCGGTACTCGTGTAGACCGTCGCGCTCATGTACTCGAAGCAGCGGTAGTCGGTTCGCTTTCCACGGTGGGAGAAGAAGCCCAAATTAGCCCTGGAGTGCGTGTCTGGCCGAGCAAAAAAATTGAGTCCGGCGCGATTCTAAATATAAACTTGATTTGGGGTAACACCGCTAAGCGTAATTTATTCGGACAGCGAGGGGTTCAAGGATTAGCAAACATTGATATTACACCAGAATTTGCCGTTAAATTAGGCGCTGCTTACGGTTCCACTTTAAAACCAGGTTCCGAAATTGCGGTTTCTAGGGATCAGCGGACTATCTCCCGCATGGTAACTCGGTCATTGATTGCTGGTTTAATGTCTGTAGGCATTGAAATTCAAAACCTGGATGCAACAGCTTTACCAATTGCCCGCACCATCATCCCTAATATGAATGTAGCAGGCGGTATTCACGTGCGGGTACATCCCAACCGTCCCGATTATCTTCTAATTGAATTTATGGATAAAAAGGGAATCAATATTCCCAAAGCCAAAGAGAAGAAAATCGAAGGTGCATATTTCAAAGAAGATATGCGAAGGGCGCAAATTCATGAAATTGGTAATGTTGCCTATCCTACTCAATTAGTTGACCGTTACTGTAGCGCTTTTGAAAATCTCTTAAATATCGACACCATTCGCCACAGTCGGGCAAAAGTGGTGATTGATTACGTTTATGGGGTTTCTGGGGCTGTATTACCGCAGATGTTAGATAAGTTTGGTGCTGATGCGGTAGTACTCAATGCCAGTTTAAATAAACTCGCCACCTCAGAAACCGACCTAGAAGCCTTATTAACTCAGTTAGGTCATGTAGTCGAAGCACTCAAAGCTAACTTTGGCGTACAGGTAACGGCTAACGGCGAGCAAATGATCTTAGTTGATGAATCCGGTATTCCCATTCGTGGAGAAATGCTCACAGCCTTGATGGTAGACATGATTTTAACTGCCAACCCCAGAGGAAGTGTAGTAGTACCAGTTCATTCTTCCAGCGCTGTAGAACAAATTGCTCGTCGTCATGACGGTAAAGTGATTCGCACCAAAGCAAATGCCACAGCATTAATGGAAGCTTGTCAAAAGAATCCAAATGTTGTTTTAGGTGGTAGTGGCGACACCGGCTTTATCGTTCCAGCACTGCATCCCGGATTTGATTCGATGTTCTGTATCGCCAAGCTAATTGAAATGCTGACAATTCAAGAACGTTCTCTTACCACAGTGCGTTCCGAACTACCCCGCGTAATTCACAAAACTTATACTACTCGCTGCCCTTGGACGGTCAAAGGTGCATTAATGCGTCACTTAGTAGAAACTCATCCCCCAGAACAATTGGAATTAATTGACGGGGTGAAAATTTGTCAACCCTACGAAGACAGTTGGGTACTAGTTCTACCAGACGCAAGCGAACCATTAGTACATTTATACGTTAACAGCAACGATCGCGACTGGGTAGACGAATCCTTGAGAAAATACCGCGCCCGCGTTCAAGAATTTGTCGAAACAGAGCAAGAGGTAGCGGAAGTTTAAGAATTGGGAATGGGTAATTGGTGATGGGGAAGGAGACAAGGGGACAAGGGGACAAGGGGACAAGGGGAAAGATTCATAAACAGTTTGTAGTGGGAGCATCTTGCTCCCTAGCTTTTCCTAATACCCAATTCCCTTCGGCCCAATTCCCTTCGGCCCAATTCCCAATTCCCAATTATTCAAACGGTAAAGTTGGAGAGTTGCTTTGAGGAAATATGGCTAGTTCGGTTTCTGGATCGAAAAAGTGAATTTTGTCTGGGTTTAAGGATAACCATACTTTTTCTCCGGTATTTACCAATTTTTCTGGGGGTACTCTCACTTGCAACTCATCTGACGCTAAATAATCTTGTTGAAATTTTGTTTCAATCAGTTTGACTGCAAGGTAACTATCATTACCGAGATTTTCCGACCATTCTACTTGTGCTGGTAAATTCTTAGTAGCAGGTAAGCTTATATTCCAATGTTCCGGACGAACTCCTAATATTAGGGTTCGTCCGTTGTATTTTCGCAAGGCATTACCCCAATTTTCTGATAAGGTTAAGCGAAAATCTCCCTTTGTTATTAAGCATGGGGATTGAAATTTTACTTCAATAAAATTCATGGGCACGGAGCCGATAAACTCTGCTACAAAACGGTTTGCAGGACGATTGTAAATTTCTAAGGGGGGAGCAACCTGGATTATTTGACCTCGATCCATCACTGCAACTCTATCCCCCATTGTCATTGCTTCGGTTTGATCGTGTGTAACGTAAATTGTAGTTATTCCCAGTTGACGTTGCAGCTTGACTATCTCGGCGCGGGTTTGGTTTCGTAGTTTCGCATCTAAATTAGAAAGCGGTTCATCCATTAAAAATACTTGCGGATTGCGGGCGATCGCCCTTCCCAAAGCTACTCGCTGTTTTTGTCCCCCAGATAATTCTTTGGGATATCTATTTAATAATTCTTCAATTTGTAACAACTTAGCTACGTTAATTACCTGCTCGTTTACTACTTGCTCTCGATCCGAAACGTACCGCAAACCATTTGGTAATTTTCTAGTAGCCGATACAAATAAATTCTCTGCTGTTTTTAAGAATTTATTTAATAATTGATGTAATAATTTTTCCCCATCTTCCCCTCTCCCAATCTCCCCCTCTCCCAATCTCCCTGCTTGAATTCTCAATCCAAAAGCAATGTTGTCATACACCATCATATGGGGATAAAGAGCATAATCTTGGAATACCATTGCAATGTTTCTTTGAGAAGGCGGAAGGTAGTTTATACAACTGTTTCCTACCCAAATATTACCTCCTGTAATATCCTCTAAACCTGCAATTAACCGCAGCAAGGTACTTTTTCCACAACCAGAAGGCCCCACCAATACCATAAATTCGCCATTTTCGACAGTGAGGTTTATTCTCCGCAATATATTTACGCTTTCGCTGCGACGAGTATTATTAACATCGCCTTTGCGGTGAGGAAAACTCTTATAAACGTTTTCTAAAACAACTTGCGCCACAAGTCCTTCCGATTGCGATACTTTAATCAAATACAACGGTTTGCGCTAATAATACAGCCTAGATTTCTGAAAAGAAAGTAAATAAACTTATTTCAAGTATTGTTACCTCGATCAAACTTTTTTAAATACTCAGTAATAACACCGTTGCTAATTTCCAATTTTTCCTTCAACTTAAATCAAAATTCTTGATTTTGTGCTTTCTGAATCTTTTAATACTTGTCCTAAATCCTTCATCAACCGCATTGTTGTTATTAGCGGCTAAATTGAGCTTTTTCGATTGTTCTATGTAATATCCAAACATTTATTTAGTAATAGATAGGTGATATTTGCAATCCCCACAAAATAATCAAAGCAGTTTTAAAATTACTATAAAATGGTACAATAGTACTGAGATTGCCGAATCATCAGTCAGGCAAAGTTACCGAACTGTTATTTATATATAACTGCTCGTAGCTTTCGCTTGGCTTTTATCATTAGAATAGCTTGCAGGTTAGATTATCAATGATTTTTTTGTTAAGAAAGTTTGAGAAACAAAAAAAGGCAAGCGTAATAATCAGGAGAACTTTATGAACAGTTGCGTATTGATGGCAGAGATTATTCAACAACCCGAACTTCGGTATACAGCGGACAATCAGCTAGAAATTACCCAAATGCTGGTACAGTTTTGGGGAGCAAGAGATAACGATCCACCAGCAAACTTAAAAGTAGTCGGTTTTGGGAAGTTAGCAAAAGAGATTCAAGAAAATTATCATGTTGGCGATCGCGTTATTTTAGTAGGTCGTTTGAGTATGAATACGATCGAACGTCCAGAGGGTTTCAAGGAGAAGCGTGCGGAAATGACAGTGCAGCAGATCCAACATTTAGGAGCGGGTTTTGACATAAATCCGATGCAAACACAAACTCAATCAATACCCTCAGCACCCGTACCAACTCCCCAATCACAAACTGTAAATCCCGTACCTCAAGTAGCTACGACTGCTCCCGCTAGAAGCACAGTTAAAACGGCACCTCCGCAACCGGAACCCGTACCTCAGCCATCAAATTACGAACCAAGCACCTATCCGGCAATGGTAGAAGAAGAAATCCCTGAAGACGACATCCCGTTTTAAATGTTACCCAATGTAGAGACGTTGCAATGCAACGTCTTTCATGTTTGTTTTCGTTTTTATCCGTAATCCTATAAAAAATAATCGAATTATATAGCAGCAAGAAAATTAATATATTATCTATTCGCTTTACATAAATTTTACCGAAATTTAATGGGTTTAAAGCCTCGTCCTAAAAGGACGACTTTGCATTTATTTCACAATCTTATACTAATTCTGGTAGTATAAAGTAGGAGGTAGAAAGATGCTTGTTTTTGAATTCAAAGCCTACGGAAAATCGGCACAACTAACTGCAATAGATGAAGCAATCCGAACCGCTAAGTTTATTCGCAATAGCTGTATTCGGCTATGGATGGACGTTAAAGGTACGGGTAAAAACGACTTGCAAAAATACTGTGCTGTTCTTGCGAAACAATTTTCCTTTGCGAACGAACTCAATTCAATGGCTCGTCAAGCTAGCGCTGAGCGAGCATGGTCTTCTATCTTCAGGTTTTATGATAATTGTAAAAAAGGAGTACCGAGTAAAAAGGGGTTCCCTAAATTTCAAAAGAATTGTCGTTCTGTTGAATACAAAACATCAGGATGGAAGCTTGCAGATAATCGTAAATCGATAACTTTCACCGACAAGAAAGGTATCGGCAGATTAAAACTTAAAGGCACCCGTGATTTGCATTTTTATCAAATCAACCAAATTAAACGGGTAAGATTGGTAAAACGTGCTGACGGCGTTTATGTCCAATTTTGTATTGATGTAAATCGTTCTAAGATCATAGAACCTACTGGAAATACAATTGGTTTAGATGTCGGATTAAAAGAATACTACACCGATTCAAACGGCGAGGTCGTCAAGAATCCAACCTTTTTACGTAAAGGTGAAAAGGTGCTTAAACGCGCTCAACGGCGAGTATCTAAGAAAATAAAAGGCTCAGAGAATAGAAGAAAAGCTAGACATATTTTAAGTAAACGCCATCTGAAAATAAGTAGGCAACGTAAAGACCACGCTGTGAAATTGGCGCGGTGCGTAGTTCAATCTAACGATTTGATAGCCTATGAAGATTTGAGAATAAAAAATATGGTGAAAAATCATTGTTTAGCTAAATCCATTAATGATGCATCTTGGTATCAGTTTCGTTGCGCTATTGAATATTTTAGTAAAGTATTCGGGCGTGCAACGGTTGCAGTAAATCCGCAATATACTTCTCAAGAATGCTCTAGCTGCGGTGAAATTGTGAAGAAAACTCTATCAACTCGAACGCACGTTTGCAAATGCGGTCTTGTGATGGATAGGGATGAAAACGCTGCTAGAATTATCCTTCGTCGAGGATTGGCTACGGTAGGGCATACCGGAAGCTTCGGTCTTGAACCGAGCAACGCTTTGGGAGATGAAACCTCTACTCTGCTTGGTGTAAACCGCTTTTGAGCAAGTATTGTCTGTGAACCAAGAATCCTCGCACCTTAAGGTGCGAGGAGTGTCAAAACTCAAACATTCGTTACATTAGTTACCGTATCGGTTGGAACATTTGCTATAACCTATCTATAATATTTATTCTTCAAATTCAAAAAAATCCAAAAATCCAAAATATCAATATTTTTAAGTGGCTTTTAACAGCAAATTTTCTGAACTAGATGTAATAATTTCAAAAAAAAAATCAAAGAAAATAGTTACAACTACTGACAAAACTAAATCTGCTGTTAGAATCCAGTTAACTTAAAATTAAATCCGTTATTAGAATCTACCCCCGACTTCCATGAGAGAAACAGTCCTAGATGTTCGCAATTTGCAAGTTGAATTCTCAGATGATGGCAATGTTGTCAAAGCAGTAAACGGAATTTCTTTTCAATTACATAGAGGAGAGACTTTAGGAATAGTAGGGGAATCGGGGAGTGGAAAATCGGTCACATCCCTTGCAGTAATGGGTTTGTTGCAAAATCCCGGAAAAATTAGTAATGGTGAAATTTGGTTTCGTCCCCAGGAAAATGGCGAAGCATTAAACTTGGTAGAGCTACCAGCCAAAGAAATTCAGCTTTACCGGGGTGGCGATATTGCCATGATATTTCAAGAGCCAATGACTTCCTTAAACCCGGTTTTTAACATTGGTTTTCAGTTAACCGAAGCAATTTTACGACATCAGAATATTTCGGGTGCCGAAGCTCGCCAAAAAGCGATCGATAGTTTGGTGGAAGTTAAACTTCTTCCCAGCGACGAGCAAATTCGCCAAAATTTGATTGAAACATCGCCCAAAGCTTTAGACGAACACCAGCTTCCTCAATTGGTAAAACAACATAAAGAAGCAATATTAGAACGCTTTCCCCATCAACTTTCCGGGGGGCAGTTACAAAGAGTAATGATTGCAATGGCAATTTCTTGTAACCCTTTGTTACTAATTGCTGACGAACCTACAACAGCTTTAGACGTTACCGTACAGGCAACGATTGTAGATTTGCTGGCAGAATTGCAGCAGAAGCGCGACATGGCGATGATTTTTATTACCCACGACTTGGGATTAATTGCAGAAATCGCCGATAAAGTAGCGGTAATGTATAAAGGAAAAGTCGTCGAACAAGGTGACGCGGCGCAAATATTTACAAATCCCCAACATCCTTATACCAAAGGCTTGCTCGCTTGTCGTCCGACTTTAGACCGTCATCCTCAAAAGCTGCTGACAGTTTCTGACTACATGAATGTAGAAGAAACATCCACCGGAGATGTCGTAATTACAGCAAAACAACCAGCACAGCCCCCAGAAGTAACTTCCGCTGACATTGCTCAAAGATTAGCAACATTAGAACAGCAACAACCGCTTTTGGAAATTCGTAACTTACAGGTTGGTTATCCGATAAAAGGAATGTTTGGCGGTACAAAGCGTCATTTTATGGCGGTAAATAATGTTTCCTTCGAGGTTAAAAAAGGAGAAACCTTGGGATTGGTAGGAGAATCTGGTTGCGGTAAAACGACTCTTGGTAGAAGTTTAATCAGATTGGTAGAACCTTTAAGCGGACAAATACTTTTTGAAGGAAGAGACATTACCAAACTTCAAGGAAAACCATTACAAAAACTGCGTCGAGAAATGCAGATTATTTTCCAAAATCCCTTTAGCGCTTTAGATTCGCGCATGAAAGTTGGTGATGCGGTTATGGAACCTTTGGTAATTCACTCTATCGGTAAGAATAAAAAAGAAAGACAACAGCGTGCAGCTTATTTATTAGAAAGAGTCGGATTGGATGCTGATGCAATGAACCGCTATCCGCACCAATTTTCCGGAGGGCAGCGTCAGCGGGTTTGTATTGCTCGTTCTTTAGCGTTGAATCCCAAGTTTATTATTTGTGATGAATCGGTTTCCGCTTTGGATGTATCTGTACAAGCGCAAGTGCTTAATCTGCTTAAAGAATTGCAAGAAGAATTTGAATTAACCTACATCTTTATTTCCCACGATTTGAGCGTAGTTAAATTTATCAGCGACAGAATTTTAGTGATGAATCGCGGTGAAATTGTAGAAACAGGTAACGCGCAAGAAATTTACCGCCAACCAAAACAAGAATATACTCAAAGATTAATTGCATCTATTCCTACAGGTAGTCCAGAAAGGATGCGGAATCAATCAGTGAGCAGTTAACAGTTAGGAGTTAGGAATTAGGAGTTAAGAGTTTTTGACCTTTGACCTTTAACCTTATATATTAACCTCTCTTTTGACAGATAAAAACTATCGAAATGTTAACCCAAAGGGTGATGAATCCTGGAATTAAATAAGAGAGACTGTGTAGAGCAAATTAGTCAAAACAACCTGTCGAATTAATCTGTTATTTGTAGCCAGCCATAACCGTATATAAAAATGTCAGGTGATAAAGATAGTTGACTGTTTTAAGCAGCAAATCAGCATTTTTTGGTTTACTGATATGGCACATATTCATAATAAATTACTAATTTATGAATTATTTTGACAATTTTGACAGGCTTCAAACCTAATTTTGATAGATAATTTTTGGTTATACAAGGAGAAAACATGGTAAATAGAAAATATAAACGTGCAGTTGGTACATTCGCAAGCCGTGGAGATGCTGAAAAAGCGCTTTATAAACTCAGAGATTCTAGCTTTTCGATGGATAAAGTTTCTCTGTTGGCGAAAAATGCAGACGGCAAGGATAATATTGCTGGTGCTGACGTAAAGAACGAACGCGGCGAGAATGAAGGTCCAGAAGGTGCTGGAATTGGTGCTACTACTGGTACTGTTTTAGGTGGTTTGGGCGGTTTACTTGTAGGTTTAGAAGAGTTATTAATTCCTGGAATTGGTCCTTTCCTTGCAGCAGGAACTATCGCAACAACCTTGGCTGGTGCTGGTTTAGGTGCTTTGTCAGGTGGTATCATCGGTGGTTTGACTGGTATGGGTATTCCGGAAGAGGATGCCAAAGTTTACGGAGATAGAATTGATAACGGCTACTACTTGTTAATAGTAGATGGTTTCGAGGATGAAATAGAGCGTGCTGGTTCTGTTTTAAGCGGCCAAAATATTGGTAATTGGAAGGTGTTTGACGCAGAGCTTCCTAAAGATGTAGCTGCTAACCCAACTCCTGTTGTTCCCGCGACTCCCGTTGTTGAAAAAGAAGTAGATGTAGTCAACCGGAAAGAAGTTGTTAACCGAGAAGTTGACAGAAAAACCTTAGTCGATCGCGATGTGGTAGAAATTGTTGATAAAAGAGATGATACTCTTCGCTAATTGATTAAATAATCGCTCTCCTAACTTTAAACCCGGTTAAAAAAAAACCGGGTTTTTAAGTTTAAATTACGATTGATCAATTTAACCATCAGGAAATTGCCAACAGCAAATTCGTTCAACATTATTGTTACCGCAGTTATTACAAATTGCATCGAAGGATGAATCAACCCATTCATGATTGCAATTTCGACAATGAAAAAAAATATTATTCCGGTTGGCAATTTTTATCTTTTCCTGCCATTGAGCAATAATAGAATTATGTTTATTAGATTTAACTTCCGCCATATTTGAAATTAACCTATAGAATAATCCAAAATTTTTGTTTTATAAATAGTTTTATTAAGTCGTAAATCTGTTAGACTAGCGCTACCTATAAATGTAAATTAATGAAACCTGAAAGCCACATAGTAGTAATTACGGCATCTGCTGGAGGGCTTAATGCAATTAGCGAAATTTTATCAAAATTACCATCAAATTTTCCCGCACCTATTGCAATAGTGCAACATTTAGCTCCTAAACACCCCAGCATGATGGCTGAGATTTTAGATAAGCGAAGTCCTTTATCTGTGAAGCAAGCGCAAGCGGGGGATAAATTATATCCTGGTAAGGTTTACATTGCTCCACCCGATTTACATCTTTTAGTTAATTTGGATGGTTGTTTATCTTTGTCTCACTCAGAAAAAGTACGTTTTGTTCGTCCTTCTGGTGATGTATTATTTAAGTCAGTCGCAGCTAGCTTCAAAGAAAAATGTATTGCCGTTGTTCTGACTGGTATGGATGGAGATGGGGCTGCGGGAGTGCAAGAAATAAAGAAGAATGGTGGTATAATTATTGCTCAAGATCAAGCTACTTGCAAGTATTTTAGTATGCCTAATTCGGCAATTCAAACTGGTGATGTAGATTTTATTATGCCTCTGGAATCTATTGCACGCTGTTTAATGTATTTGATCTTATAATTTCAGTTACTTTAATATAAGCCGTTTGTTGAAGTTTTTATATTATTTTATCTACTTGAGATACCGTTCTATCTATTGAATTTATCAATACAAGCATAAGCTATAGTTATTATTGTTTTAGATACATAACAATATAATCACATAGAAATAAAATTTCGTTATATATCTTATTTTTTCAAAGAATAAGAAAGGTTTATAATAGTTAAGATATGAAGTCATAATAAATTAATAAAATTACCGTCTAGAAAGCAGTAAGTTTGAGATTCTAGACTTTTAGTATAAATTCAACACCTGGCGTCTATAGGAAAGCTTATTTAACCATTGTATCAGTTATCGACTACACTCTTATTAATTAGTTAACACTAGTGACATCCGCAAATATTCTTCAACATTTGCAATCTACTAACTTACTGAAAATGCGAACTGTGTCAGAAGTGATGCAGACACAAATAATTTATGTATCTCCTACTGCTTCTTTGCTCGAAATCGCTCAGATTATGGCAGAGAAAAAAATTAGTAGTATTGCGATCGCACACAAAAGACTAGTAGGAGTAAGGAAAGCAGTTTATCCCATCGGCATAATTACAGCATGGGATATAGTGCGTTTTCAAGCTTTAAAAGTGGATTTAGGGCAGATTAAAGCGAAAAAGGCAATGAATGTTCCTTTATTTTGCCTGCGCCCAACTGATTCGCTATGGAAGGCTCATTTGGAAATGCAGCGCAGAAATTCGCAGCAATTGATAGTAGTTGGAGATGAAGGTGAATTAGTAGGAGTTGTAAATCAAAATAATTTGTTGCAACTATTCGATGCTGTAGAAATAGCTTTACCCACTCCAAATTTTGAGCAAAAGTTAGAACAGAAAACAGCCCGGTTAAGACGGGTAAACCAACAATTAGAAAACGAAATTAATCAAGGGGAACAAAGACAAAAATTATCTTCTCAAGCTTCGATTGAATTAGAAAAACACCTTGCACAAAGAACTGCCGAGCTAATCCAAATTAACCGAGAATTAAGCACAACTCTGGAAGAACAAGCTGTTTTAGAAGAAGAATTGCGCCAGCAGAACGAAGAATTATCTATAGCTAATGAAAATGCTAGATTGCTCGAACAGCGTTATGAAGATTTATTCGAGTTTGCGCCGAATGCATATTTAGTAACTGATGTCAATGGAATTATTCAAGAAGTGAATCGTGCGGCAGAGAAGTTGTTTTGCTTGCCGCGAATATATCTTATCGGTAAACCAATATTTGTTTTTATTGCCGAGCCGCATCGCCGCAACTTTCTTACCCAAGTAAACTTGCTACAGCCGTTACAGAATTGGGAATGTTGCATAGAGGTACCAAAATACAAGCCTTTTGATGTCATAATTACTATGACCAGCGTTTATGACTTTCAAGGTAAGCTGCTGGGCAAACGCTTGATGATTCGCGAGATTGGCGAAGACAAGCAGACACAGAAGAATATTACACAACAAGCTGCTTTACTCGATATTACAACAGATGCAATTGTGGTTTGCAATTTGGATAAGCAGATATTGTTGTGGAATCGGGGAGCAGAAAGTTTGTATGAATGGCTTGAAAAGCAAGCTAAAAACCAGAATATTCAAGAACTTTTGCATCCAAACAATTCGTCTCAATTTGAATCGGCTTTGAAGGGCGTTTTAGAAGAAAATTCCTGGCAGGGTGAATTGCAGCAAGTGACAAAAAACGGTAAGCAGATAGTTAGCTATAGCCGTTTTACATTGATGCGCGACGAACAAAGCAACCCAAAATCAATTTTAATAGTCAATACGGATATTACCGAGAAAAAACAACTCGAAGCCCAATACTATCGAGCGCAACGTCTGGAGAGTTTGGGAACTTTAGCTAGCGGTATTGCTCACGACTTGAATAACATATTGACTCCGATTCTTACAGGTACTCAACTACTGCAACTAAAACTCCCCCATCTAGACGAGCGAAATAAGTTTTTGCTTAAAATGCTTGAAGATAACTCCAAGCGCGGTGCCCAACTTGTCAAGCAAATTACATCCTTTGCGAGTGGAGCAGAAGAAGATCGCGTTCGCGTACAATTAGTACAGTTGATAAATGAAATTAGCCGGATTATTGAAAGTTCATTTCCGGTGGGAATCGAATTTAGTACTGATATATCAACTCAGCTTTGGACAATACAAGCGCAACCAACCCAAATACATCAGTTATTAATGAATCTATGTATTAACGCTCGCGATGCCATGCCCGAAGGAGGCACTTTAACTATTAAAGCCGAAAATAAATTTATCGATCAAAGCGATATCAGCATCAATCCCGAAGCAAAAGTAGGCGATTACGTCGCGATAACCATTACCGATACTGGATATGGCATACCGCAAGACATATTAGAGCGAATTTTTGAACCGTTTTTTACCACAAAGCAAGCAGAAAAAGGCACGGGATTGGGATTAGCTACGGTAATAAGCATCGTCAAAAGCCACGGTGGTTTTATCAATATTTCCAGCCAAGTGAATCAAGGCAGTAAATTTCAAGTATATTTGCCAGCCAGTGGTTGAGGGGGAGATGGGGAGAGGGTAGGCTGTTGACTTTGATAAGATTTTTGCGTCTAAAGTTCATACTACTTTCCCTTACCCCGCCTCCGGCACCCCTCTCCCAAGCTTGGGAGAGGGGAAGGGGGAGAGGGAGAGGGGGGAGAAAAATTCCTAATTCCTAATTCCTAATTCCTAATTCCTAATTCCTAATTCCTAATTCC
>NZ_CAWUDI010000071.1:0-38839 GCF_963920925.1 Calothrix sp. CCY 0018
CCTTGAGGAGTCGGCGTTTCGCGTTTCTCTCTCTCAGGCACTTATACATAGTACCCAGAGAACCTATTCGTGTCAACACCTTTTTTCAACTTTTTTGAAAAAAGTTTTTTTGCTGTCGCTATAATCCTTACACCTCAACGGTTTTAAGCGATAAAAAAAGTTTCCTTCGTGGTGCTTCTGAGTGGCATTCGACCTGCGAAGGCTTGAAATTATCTTTTCAAGTCAATCTGTTATCTCCAAATCAGCACTATTTACAAGCAAAGGGTCGAAAAACTCTCCTACAGGTTTCGAGTTTGAGCAACAATGGTTAATGCATTGTTGACTTAAGGGAGAATAACTGTGAATTTTCAATCAGCGATCGCGGTTTTAAATGAATTTTGGAGCAATCAAGGTTGTTTGATTGCTCAGGCATACGATATTGAGAAGGGAGCGGGGACTAAGAATCCACATACTTTTTTAAGAGCTTTGGGACCAGAGCCTTGGGCTGTGGCTTATGTAGAACCTTGTCGTCGTCCTACTGATGGGCGCTATGGAGAGAACCCAAACCGTTTTCAATACTATTATCAGTATCAAGTTTTAATAAAACCTTCACCCGATAACATCCAAGAAATCTATCTGGATTCATTGAAGGCTTTGGGAATTCGACCGGAAGAACACGATATTAGATTCGTGGAAGATAACTGGGAAGATGCGACTGTAGGTGCTTGGGGAACTGGTTGGGAAGTTTGGCTTGATGGAATGGAAGTTACTCAGTTCACCTACTTCCAGCAATGTGGGGGAATTGATTGTCGTCCCGTGTCAATTGAAATGACTTATGGGCTGGAACGATTAGTGATGTATCTCCAAGAAGTGGAAGCAATTACCAAGATTGATTGGACGGACAATATTAAATATGGAGATGTTCACCTCCAAGGGGAGATTGAGCAGTGTACCTACAATTTTGAAGCTTCAAATCCTCAGATGTTGCTGACACTATTTAATATGTATGAGGAAGAAGCCAAGCAATTAACTGAGAAAGGTTTAGTTTTACCGAGCTTGGACTATATTATGAAGTGTTCTCACACTTTTAATTTGCTTGACGCAAGAGGTGTGATTGCTGTCACAGAAAGGACTCGCTACATTGGCAGAATCAGAAGTTTGGCAAGGAAGGTAGCACAACTTTATGTAGAGCAGCGAGAAAAGTTAGGTTTTCCGTTGTTGAAAAAAGTTACTGCATGAAGCGATATTGATTTTACGAGCAGAAAAAATTGTAAATATTTAGTCATATATTATGTATGGTGTCCCGTGAGTTTAAAATTAGCGGGATATTTTTTTATTTGTCCTCTGCTTGCCTTCACCTAAGAATTTGCCGCAAGCGAGTACTAGTGCTATAAATTGCTCAATGCTCTGCAATAATTCTATTGTTGCAAATATTGCGAACTTAGAATACAGAATGGCTAATCTAACTAAAATACTAGAACCTATTGCTGCTTGGTTTAACTCTTTGGGTGTTCCCCAACCAATAGTACATTGGGGACATCCGGCAATGATGGCAATTGTAATCTTTGTGATGGGTACCTTCGTGGGGGTAACAGGTTGGCGATCGCGACTTGCAGAAAACAAAGAAGTTGCCATTGAAAGTCGTAGCGGTCATCGTAAACTAGCACCGTGGATGTTTTTATTTATGATGCTGGGTTCTATTGGTGGGGTTTTATCTTTGGTGATGCAAGATAAACCAATTTTACAAAGCTCTCATTTTTGGACTGGCTCAATTATATTGATGCTACTGGCAATTAATGCCACAATCTCTTTAACAAAATTTGGAGGTAATAAACCAGGTTTGCGAGCGCTTCATGCTTATTTAGGTAGCACTGCACTTTGTGTAATGATTCTGCACGCAGTACTTGGTTTTCGGTTGGGTATATCGATTTAATTAATTAATTATATTTGTAGCTTTATGTCCTTCCTTATATACGGGGAAGGAAGTTTTTTTCTCAAATTATTTTTCAAAGCTTAATGATTCAAGCTCCTGGTTTAATTATTTGTTTTGGCTATATTCTAGGGTTGCTATTGAGTGCAAGTCCTTGGGGTGGAGTGTTGGTATTGTTTTTAAGTGTAATAATAGCCGTTCTGTTTCAAAGACACCGTGTTATCTCTAAGAAGCTTGCTTTACAGAAAACAAAACCTGAAGTTGCTAAAAAAGCCGCACATAATTTACGAACTACTCCTCATCCTAGAATATTGCTCGTTGCTGGTTTGTTAGGATTGCTAGCAACATTTTATTTTCAAATGCGGGTTCCGCAACCAGAAGCTAAAGATATTAGTAATTTTGTTCCCGTTGGAAATAGCACAAATCAAGAACAACTGGTAATTGTTAGAGGTGATGTAGCAAGCACACCCCGCTTAACTCGTTCGGGAAAGGGGCAATTTTGGTTAAAGGCAACTCAACTCTCAGAAGTAACTAATAAAAAAGGTGAAGAAAGAGTTAGCAAAGGAGTTACAGGAAAGTTATATGTAACGGTACCGATTCTGAAATCCACTGGTTTATACCCAAAACAACAAGTTGAAGTGACTGGAGTTTTATATAAACCCAACTCAGCATTAAACCCTGGAGCTTTTGATTTTAAAGAATATCTGCAAAAACAAGGTGCTTTTGCTGGTTTAAATGGAAGACAGTTGAAAGATTTTGACGAAGAATATGAATGGGGATGGTGGAAGTTACGACAGAAAATAATCAAGTCACAAGTTCGTTGGCTGGGTGTTCCGGAAGGTCCGCTTGTTAGTGCTATGGTTTTAGGAAGCAAAGCGGTTGATTTACCGTATTCTACTCGGGATTTATTTGTACGAGCGGGACTAGCTCATTCTATAGCTGCTTCAGGATTTCATGTTTCGCTTATTTTAGGTTTAGTCTTAGGATTTACAAAACCTTTTAGTAGAAAAACTCAATTTATTAGCGGTTGTTTGGCATTAATTTTCTTTTTGAGCTTAACTGGTTTTCAGCCTTCGGTTCTTAGAGCAGTAATTATGGGATTTGCAGCTTTAATTGCTATCGGGCTGAAACGAAAAGTAAAACAGTTGGGTTCATTAATAGTTGCAGCTACTCTACTATTATTATTTAATCCTCTGTGGATTTGGGACTTAGGATTTCAACTGAGTTTTTTAGCAACTTTGGGGTTAATTCTCACGGTACCCGCAATTACAAAACGTTTGGCATGGCTACCACCAACTATTGCATCTTTAATTGCAGTTCCTTTGGCAGCTACGATTTGGACTTTACCCTTGCAACTTTATGTATTTGGTGTAGTGCCGCCTTACGGAATTTTACTAAATATTATTGTTACACCTTTAATATCGGTAGTCAGTATTGGTGGAATTATTAGTGCTGTAGCCGCTTTAATCTGGCCTTTTTCGGGTAGCGTTTTAGCTAGCATATTGCATTATCCAACCGATTTATTAATTAAAATAGTTGAATTTTTTAGCAATTTACCAGGAAACTCAGTTGCAGTTGGTAGTATCGCAATTTGGCAACTAATTATTATTTACGGGTTACTTTTCTGTACTTGGCAGATACGCTGGTGGCAAAAACGCTGGTTTATCGCAGCTTTAATATCTATTGGTTTAGTGTTGATTCCTGCTTGGCATTCAGCAAATAGTTTATTTCGCGTCACTGTTTTGGCTGGAGGTAGAGAA
This sequence comes from Calothrix sp. CCY 0018, assembly GCF_963920925.1. NCBI lineage: Bacteria > Bacillati > Cyanobacteriota > Cyanophyceae > Nostocales > Calotrichaceae > Calothrix > Calothrix sp. CCY 0018. The sequence continues at coordinate 3,670 of NZ_CAWUDI010000071.1, forward strand.
CCTGTTGTAGTAATTCAAGATAGAGGAAAAATAACGGTTATTAATAGTGCAGATGAAGATATCGCGAATTATACGATAGTACCGTTTTTACAACAGCAAGGTGTAAATACAATTGATTGGGCGATCGCCACAGATTTTCAAAACGATGGTAGCAATGGCTGGCTGGAAATAATACAGCGTTTAGGGATAAAAGCTTTCTATGAGTACTCTCCTAATCCAAATTACGCCTTAACTCAAAAAGCAATTCAAACACAAGTACGGCAGGATAAAGGAATATACCAAGTTTTATCTTTAGGTCAAACTGTAAATACTGGTTCGGCAGCTATACGACTAATTAATAACCAATTGCCCATAATGCAGATGCAAATAGGCAATAAATCTTGGTTGTTTGTAGGAAATCTCAAGCCAGAGGAACTTCGTAAATTAATTGAAAGTAGAAGTTTACCGCGTCCGCAAGTCCTTTGGTGTCCCACCGAATCCTTGGAAGAATTAGTGAGCGCTCTACAACCACAAGTGGCGATTACCTTCGGTAGAGCTTCGCTTAACGCACCTAATGCCAACCTTGACACAAAGGATTTATCGGTAATCAAGCAGAGCAAAACACAACTATTATTTACAGGAAGAGATGGTGCAATTCAATGGACACCTCAGCAGCAATTTGAGAGTTTTGTTCGGACTACAGAAGATATCACTTCGTTTCTGTGATATTCTACTTAACTTTAGTTTATTGATAAATTTAACTAAGATATGATATTTTATCTATGTTAGGGATAATATGTCCTTTTGGAGAGGTGGCAGAGCGGTTGAATGCGGCGCACTCGAAATGCGTTATGCCTTTACGGGTATCGGGGGTTCGAATCCCCCCCTCTCCGTTTTTAAGTTTTGAATTTTGAATCGCAGCCTTTTCATCAGCGCTGCGGTACGATTTTAATACGTTTATTTGAATTCATGTCTTACCTTCTGCTCTGTAACCGGGTTTCTCTGGGCTGATTAAAAATGGTACAAGAGATCGGTTTTAAAAATATCATGCTTAGAAGGGAATTAAGTTCTTTTGAGCAAATTTTTCTAATAGGCATTTCAAGTAAATCGCTTTTTAAGGCGTTGCGTTACTTTAAAAATGATTTTTTAGCATTTATCCGTAATTAACCTTTAATAAACTGATTCAATTTTAGTAGAAGTCAGTTTTTTACCGAATGATATAGGATGCGTCGCAAATAAATACTTTTAGGGTAGCTCGCTTTCATTGAAGGTTTTACATTTACAAGCATACAGATATTCATAAGCAGCAAAATATACTTGCATTTAGATTGTTAGGTATGTAATTATTTTTGCATTTAGTTCAAGCGGCAAACAACGTATTATCTATATCTTAAAAGAATCTTAACAGAGATCATTTATTATGTAAATATATGTAGTTTATTTTATACAGGGTATAAAAACATGAGTACTTACTGAGCCGTTAGAGCAAGCACTTAGTTAAATTAAAGCCATAGTGTAAGGAATTGAAATATGTTGAATCAAAAGCTGAAGGCATCGCTTTCAGTTGGCTTTGTCGGTTGTTGTTTTGCAATTGGTTTTGGCGCAAGTTTGCTGACTAGATTTGAGGCGCAAAGATTACAACAAAATGGAACTTTAGTAAAAACAGCAACAGCATCCTTAGAATCCAGAGATACTCAAGGTAAACTAATTGCAATAATTGAGAAGCAAAATGCTGCAAAGTCGGTTACGATCAAAGCGGTTGGAGATGTTATCCCAGGTACAAACTATCCTAATTACAGGCTTCCGGAAGATTCCAACCAGCTAATACCTGTAGGAGTCAGAGCTTACTTAACTGAAGCTGATGTTTTATTCGGTAACTTTGAAACTAGTTTAACTAAGCATCGTTATTCAGCAAAAGATGTTAGTCGAGGACAGGTGTTTGCTTTTCGTTCTCCACCAGAATATGCAAAGTTATTTTCTGATGTTGGATTTAATGTATTCAACGTAGCTAACAATCATGCAAGAGACTTTGGCATGGTGGGTTTCAAAGATACTATGAAGAATCTCAAAAACGCTGGTATTGAAACATTAGGTCATAAAAATCAAATTCTCTTTTTAGAAAAAAATAATAATAAAATTGCGATGATAGGGTTTGCACCTTATGAATTTTATAATTCTATTCACGATTTAGAAGCAGCTAAAGCACTTGTAAAAAAAGCCCGAAAAGAAGCAAATATAGTAATTATATCCATGCACGTTGGTGCTGAAGGCACTGGCGCACTACATACTAAGAATAAAACAGAATATTTCTATGGGGAAAATCGAGGAAATTCGATTAAATTTGCTCGGACAATGATTGACGCAGGAGCAGACTTGGTACTTGGGCACGGACCTCACGTTCCTAGAGCAATGGAAATGTACAAAGGAAAGTTGATTGCTTATTCTTTAGGAAACTTTTTAGGATACCGAACTTTATCGAGCGTTGCCCAAGCTGGTTACTCGATGATATTAGAAGTCCAAATGAGTCCTAAAGGAAGCGTAGAGAAAGCAAAAATCGTTCCGGTGCGGATGAATAGACAAGGAATTCCTTACATTGACCAGAATTTTAAAACTGTGCAACTGGTACGTTATTTGAATAAAGCTGATTTTCCCAACTCTACAGTCAAAATTAATCAAAAAGGAGAGTTGGTACTCGCAAAGCAATGAACAATTATCAATAAATAATGAATATTGATAATTGTTCATTGCTCATTAATTTACAGTTTGCAAAGCTTCTTTATTCAAAACTTGATTTAATTTACCGCTGCGATAACCTTCTAAATCTAAAGTTACATAAATAAAACCAAATTCTTGAAAAGCAGATACTACTGATTTTAAATCTGTATTTACGATAAAATCCTGAATTTGTTCTGGTGGCAATTCTATACGTGCTGTATCGGTTTCAGAGCGAACTCGTAAGTTATTCCATCCAAGTTTACGTAAATATATTTCTGCTCTTCCTACTCGCTGTAATTTGGTGACGGTAATCTCTTCACCGTAAGGAAAACGAGAACTAAGACAAGGTTGTGCCGGTTTATCCCACCAAGATAAACCTAAATGTTGAGAAATTTGACGAACTTCTACTTTACTTACACCAACTTCAGCTAAAGGAGAACGCGCACCTCTTTCTTTTGCAGCTTGAATGCCGGGACGATAATCGTGTAAATCGTCTGCATTTACCCCATCAATAACGTAAGGATAACCCAATTTATTTGCTAAGGGTTTGAGCGTATCGTGTAACTCGCTTTTGCAAAAATAGCAGCGATTAATGGGATTAGAAGTGTAATTAGGATTGTCCATCTCATGGGTTTCTACAACCTGATGACGAATCCCGATTATTGATGCTTGAATTTTGGCATCTTCTAATTCTTCCGGCAACAAACTCGGCGACATCGCAGTTACAGCCAAAGCCTTATCGCCCAAGATATCATAAGCAATTTTGGCAACCAAAGTACTATCAACACCACCAGAATAAGCGATTATTGCTTGTTCCGTCTCTTGAAATAAAGCTTTTAACTGCTCTAATTTTTCTAAATAAATCATTTCCCAATCCAGATGCAAAAATTTATCAGTTGATTATTCCATTTTAAAAGGGAGATGAACTAAGTGAATAATACAGATAATTCGTCAAGAAGCTGTAATATATCGAGATAACATTGTTGCTAAAAGCGGTAAATCAATCGGTTTACAAATATAATCGTTGACTCCTGCTGCAAGACAAGTATCGCGATCGCCTTTCATTGCCATTGCTGTTTGAGCAATTATGCAAGTCTGGGAATATCGCGGATTGCCTCGAAGCTGTTTGACTAATGTAATACCGTTGGTATCTGGTAAAACAATATCTATTAAAATCACGGAATAATCTTGTTTGTTTAAAGCATCCCACATCTGGGAGGCGCTTTTTACCCAAGTAAGTTGATATTCCAATCTTTCTAAATAAGTTTTGATCAACTCGGCATTAGGTACATCATCTTCTACTAACAAAATATCTGAAGCACCTTTTAAACAAACTGGTACGTTGTAATTTTGATCCACCCCAGCTTGACGTTGCTTTACTACTAAACTTTCTTTTGAAGCATCAGAATTTTGTTCTACAGGAATTACTATAGTAAAATGCGAACCTTTATCTATTTCTGATTCTACTTCAACCCAACCACCGTGGATTTCAACAAGCTTACGAGTTACTGTTAAACCCAAACCCGTACCTTCTTCACCATTGACGTATCTCTCGTTAAAAATTTGAAAATATGGCTGAAAAAGTTCGCTTTGATTTTCTTGACTAATACCTATTCCAGTGTCCCAAACTGTAAAATACATAAAATCATCTTGGGATTTAACTTCTAAACCGACTGTTCCTGTTTTAGTGAACTTTACCGCGTTAAAAAGTAAATTTAAAAGTATCTGCTTCAGCCGTAAAGGATCGGCTACCATATTCGCAATATTGGAATCTATATCAAGCCGCATTTGCAAGCCTTTATTAGCAGCTTTTTCTTTTATCAGTGCTAATACATTACGACATAATTGAGGTACATCAAGCCTTTCCCAATTAACTTCTAACTGATTGGCTTCAATTTTAGACAAGTCAAGAATATCGTTGATTAAAGCCAGCAGATGTTTACCGCTCGACTGAATAATGTTTAAATATTCATGATGACGCTGCTTAGAAGGGTCATAACCTTGAGCTAATAGCAAATGGGTAAAACCAATAATCGAACTCAAGGGAGTGCGAATTTCGTGACTGGTATTCGCTAAAAATTGGTTTTTGAGTTGATTGGTACGCTGTAATTCTTGGTTAAGATTATTGAACTGTAATTGTTCTTGTTGTAAGGACTGGATTTGTTCAAGTTGGCTTAAAGCTGCCGTACACATTGCAGCAGCCTTAGACATTAATTGTGGTAATTTTTCTATTATATTTACACCTGAAGAAGAATCTGTGGAACACTTCACTGAAGTAATTAACCAACCAACAATTCCCAAAGAATCATTAGCCATACACCAAGCTGCTTGGGGTTGTTGATTTTCTAATTGCTGTAAATCTTCAAAGTGTATTTCATCTTTTAATTTCAACCGCAGCTTTTTACCTTTCCTTACCATTACAGCCAAGGCTGAAAGCTCTGAACGAGTGGTTGAATGAGAAGAAACATAGCAGATTTTGCAAACAGTTTCTTGTGGTTGAACAATGGCGATGGACACCACAGCTGGCGCGGTGAACGCTACAACATTAAAATCTAATGCAATTTTAAGTTCGTTGACAACTGTTTGAAAAATTTCTGTTTTTGTAATGGCTGTTTGAGTGTTTTGTCGATCTTTTGTCTTTCCAGAAGCTTGCTCAAAGGACAAAGCTAAAGCCAGACAATGGTTAAGCTGACTTTGCAGTTGATTCACACTGCGTTCCAGCCACAATTCGGCTCGAAGTTGTTCGATTGTTGTCAAAATCGATGAATTGGCATCTAATTGTGAGTTTTGCTCTGGTAAGCTTGAATACTGCTGCATGGTCAACTCGACCGCTAAATAATTTTGATAGCTTTAAAACGTGCGAAACAAACCGGAGTATATTAGCGCACAATCCCTTCTATATATATAAACTAAAACTTATAGTGTCAAATGTCACGCTAAAATTATAGCCTATCGTATTTTAATCATAGGGTCACTTATTTCCACTGCCTTTAAAGTATCCTGACAAACAATTTTGCAGCTAATATGTCTGAAACTATGATGATAAATGGATTTAAGCAGAATTTAGAGCGGTATGTATTAACTATTGCAATAAGCTAACTCGAACTCGGTTTAAATTGTACTTACCTTCAATCTATTTTTTTTACAATCGCATAATATTTCTTTGAAACAATTGTTAAAAAATCTCTTCGTAACGACTAAACCTTCAGTTTTTTTTATATTTATGTAGAATAAACGCTATCTTGCTAAGAGGATGTTTTAAAAGTAGGGGGCTTCTGTAAGAAAGCTCACAGGGTTAAGCTGAGATTGAAGACATCAGCACCTTGCGAGCAATGAATAAAATATATCCGCTTTTACTTAACGTGGGAACAGTGGGAATTGATTGCAGACCTATTTCCGGAAGCGAAACCAGGTGGTCGTCCAAGAGAAGTATGTATTTATGCTGTAGTAAATGCGATTTTTTACGTACTCACTCAAGGATGTACATGGCGTGCATTGCCAGGGGATTTTCCAGTCTGGTCAACAGTTTATGGTTATTTCTGGCGATGGCAGAAAGATGGAACTTGGTTAAAAATACATGACAAACTTTACCACTGGGTAAGGGTCACAGCAGGACGTGAACCGAGTCCATCAGAAGCTGCTGTTGACAGTCAATCGGTCGAAACAGCAACCATGATATCGCAAGAAGTCGGTTACGACGCCCTTAAACAAATACATGGGCGCAAACGACACTTAAGTGTAGATTTATTAGGATTAGTTTTAGGGGTTCTGGTTACATCCGCTTCAGTTCCAGAGCGTGCTGGAGCTAAAAAAGTTCTTAAAAAAGTTCACAGTATGGGTGGCGATCGCCTAAATCGCTTGCACACGATTTGGATGGATGGGGGATATAGGGGAGAAGATTTTATGCGGTGGGTAATGGATATGTTTCGGTGGATTGTTGAGATAGTACTCAGACCATTAGAAAAGAAAGGTTTCATTATTTTACCAAAACGTTGGGTTGTGGAGAGAACCGTATTGTTGGCTTAACTGGTGTCGCCGTCTAAGTAAAGATTATGAAAGATTACCTATTACTTCGGAAACTTTTATATACATTGCTATGATTCGGATAATGATTAGGCGGCTTGCATAGTTTTTTTAGCCATCTTCAACTTTTAAAACATCCTCTAAGATAATATCAACAATATTTTTATCTATCATCAAATTAATATAAACAAAGCTTGTCAAAACTAAAAGATAAAAATGGTTAATCAGTAGTTGGTATGCTTAAATTTTAGAAAATAAAGCTGAAACTCTTGCTGTGAAACAAAATGATCCGCTCTCTTGATTAAATTCCTTTAAGAAAAGATTTTTTTCGCTGTTAAGAGTTCCCCCCAACCCTCTTCCCTTTTTTAAATATTTTTTTAAGCATACTAAGGGCGGAAGAAGCATAAAGATTAAGGTTCTCTAGTAAACAGGACTTACGCAACTGCAACAATAAATTAGGTATTCACAACCTTAAAATTCCCCCCAAACCCCTTAAGAAAAAGGGCTTTACGTAAGTCTTAGTAAAAAGAGATGCTAATTAGATAGCTGAAAAAGAGGAAACAGGGAATAGCGAAAGAAAATTGCATTTGTAAACTATGTCTGTGATTGAAGTAGATAATCCTTACAGAACTTGATAAATTATTCTTGAAAATAAGTTTTTGTAAAAGCAGAAGTGTTGCTCGCTGTTCCTCTAAGTTAATTTCTTTGAAGAACTTGCGAGCAACATATGTTCATAAAAGTTGAAAGCAAAAAGTAAAGATGTTAGGTGCGATAATTTACAAACCCAAATATCTTAATACTCCAGATTCAAGTCATATTTTTGACACTGTATTTTGATATAGTGCAATCGGGACTGACTTCCGGCAACTTCCAGCTTTAATCTCGTACTAGGACAGCACGATTACTTGACATACCTCCTCGTCCTAAAAGAGCGAGGATTTCTTGACACTTCGCCCGGATGCGCTAATTAAATTAGTCTTACCTTCCCTCCATGTCCGTTTAAAGTCTCCCAATGCCCTATGGCGACTAGCTCAATTTTACCAGAAAGCCGATGCTTCTAGCACGGGGCTTGTATCCCATTATTTTCGGTCAGATGCTGAACCGCGAAAGGTTTGCTGCAATTTAAGGATTAAGAACGTGAAAATAAATTGCTGCTACCAATATATTACCAGCGAGCAAAATAGCGCTGATTAAAGTGCGGAAAGGGAAAGGTGCTTTAGCATCTGTCTGAGGAACATCTACACCAACTTTAGCCATAATAGTTTCTCCAAATTTAAGGACTTCTTAACAAATACCAAATAGCTGTCCTTTTTCGCGAAATTTGTTAGAAAGATTTTCATAAAACCATAAAAAGCTTTAATCCATTAGATTTTCATCTTAGGATAAATACTGTAGATAGTTGACTATCAAACGTTGGCATGATAAGAACTACGAACTAAAGGACCAGAACGAACGTGAGAGAATCCCAAATCACGTGCGATTGTAGCTAATTCCTCAAATTCTTCTGGTGTCCAATATTTTTGCACGGGTAGATGCTCTAATGAAGGTCGCATATATTGACCGATTGTCAGGCGATCGCACTCGACGTTACGTAAATCTTTCATAGTCTCGATGACTTCTTCGGCTGTTTCACCATGTCCCAGCATCAAGCCGGATTTAGTGGGAATGGTAGAGTCGATTTGCTTAACTAATTTCAGTACCTTTAAGGAACGATTATACTTCGCTCCTCGACGCACGGGAGCTTGTAAACGTCTTACTGTCTCAATATTATGGTTATAGCAAGCTGGTTTAGCTAAGGTAATTATTTCGATTGGTTCTGTTTTTCCATAAAAATCTGGTGTAAGCACTTCGATTTTAGTTTCTGGATTAAATTGACGAATAGTTTCCATTGTCTTTACGAACCAACTTGCACCACCATCTGGTAGATCGTCGCGGGCTACGGAAGTTAAAACCACATAGCGCAATCCTAGAAGTTGTATCGCTCGTGCTACTTTTTCTGGTTCTTCTGGATCTAAAGGCATTGGTGCATGACCTTTATCTACTTGGCAAAAAGCACAGGATCTAGTGCAAGTAGGTCCCATCAACAAAAAGCTTGCAGTTTTTTGTGAATAACACTCTCCACGGTTTGGACAGCGCCCTTCTTCGCAGATAGTATGAATCTGACGCTGTTTAATAATGCGTTGAACAGTTGAGAGTTCGCTGGCTTTGCCAATTCCAGGACGTAACCACGCTGGCATTGCGGTAATTTCTGATTTAATAGAAGCTTGTTTTGAGGAAGTCATAAACATCTGTTATTTATATGTATTGTTTACAGATTAAGTAGGTTAAGTTCAACATACAACAAACTGCTAAGTAGGTTGGCGTTGAAAATCGTAATTAGGGCAAGGGAGTAGGAGATAGGGAGTAGGCAGTAGGGGAAAGAGTTTTAACTCAATTTACCCAGATGTTACACAGTAATCGTTTATTTGTGCCGACTTACTTATTTTTACCGTAATTTAACAAGTAGCTTTAAAAACGCATTTTGATTTAGGAATACATTTAAAGAAAAACGCAATCTGCCTTGCGTGCGTAAGTCTTAATACTGATATTTATTAGTAAATTACAGATGATACGAGTAATTTAGATTGAAATTATCAGTATATAGTTACTGCTCGCAAACTTATTAAAGTAGTTAATAATTGCTCAAAAGCTTGTAGATAAACAGAGAAATGCTTTTAATTTAACAATATACATGAGTCAGTAGCAGCTATATGATGATGTTGTATAAAACACTTATGCAAATGTTATTTTCTCGTAAATTACCCTCCCCCAATCGAAATATATTTTGGATATAGTGGGATAACTCTAGTATTCAGCTATGGGCGATAACGCCATTTAAACCTAAATTATCTTTTAGAGCGAAACATCGTGGCAAATAATAAAATTTTAGTTATTGATGACACTACAGTAGTCAGGGTAAAAGTACGGGAAATGTTACCTCCGGGTAATTTTCAAGTGCTAGAAGCAAAAGACGGCTTAGAAGGGCTTAAATTAATCAAGAAAGAAAAATTTAGTCTAATTATGCTGGATTTTCTGTTACCAAAAATGAGTGGCTGGGAAGTTTATCAGGAAATTCAGGCACAGCCAGATTTAAGAAAAACTCCTTTAGTTGTAATGTCAGGACGTAAAGAGGAAGTTACTGAAAAAATTTCCGAACCGTTTGAACATTTTGAATTTCTTAACAAGCCTTTTGACCAAAAACAGCTTATTAGTTCAATTAAAGCAGCAATGGCGAAGGCTAAGCAACCTCGACCCCAACCTGTTGCTGTAGGAGCTAATGGAACCAATGGCACTAACAGAACCAATGGAACCAATGGAACCAATGGAATTAATGGAACTATGACTGCCGAATTTGGGAATTCTGCGGCAGAAGTAGAGGCACTCAATCAAAAAATGGCGAAAATGCAGTCAGAGATTGACGGTTTGAAAAAACAGCTAACACAGGTTGTTGCCTACATCAAACAAAAAATGAAATAGTTTTCTTGACTAACTTAAAACGATTAGCTCAAATTCTTTTTAAAGCCTGCATTGACGGGCTTTTTTTTATTTGCTCAAAATTTATAATTTTAAATCGGCGATCGCACCTTATTAAGACGTGCTGTAAATTTAAATTTCAGTAAGATATAAGCATTTCTACTAATAGAATATAAATAATTTTGAAACCTTTTAACGATTAATAAACTGATTTATTCGTAATATCAGATATTATCGATAATTTTTATCCTAGTTTTGATACAGTTAGCAGCTTGATGGGAACAATAAAACCAACATAAGCTAGTGAATTAGGAATAGCAACAATGGTTTTATCATCATCCAATTTATTTACGATTTCCGGTTATCGTATCATCGAGCAAATTCACCTAAGCAACCAAACGGTTATTTATAGAGGAATCAGAGAAAAAGACTACAAACCTGTAGTAATTAAACTGATGCGAAATGAATATCCGACTTCTCAAGAAATCACTCAGTTTCGCAATCAGTATTTACTTAGTAAAAATTTGAATATACCTAGTATTGTAAAATCCTATAGCTTGGAAAAGTACAATAAAAGCTATGCCCTCATAATGGAAGACTTTGGGGGTATTGCATTAAGTAATGAAATAGAACGCTGGGCTTTTGATGGAATACGTAAAAGTTCTGATTTTATCAATTATTTTCTCGATATTTCTATCAAAATAGTATCTGCTATTTATGAGTTACATCGTCATCAGATAATTCATAAAGATATTAAACCGGACAATATTCTAATTAATTCCAATACTAAGGAAATAAAAATAACAGATTTTAGTATTTCCACAATTTTACCGAAAGAGATTCAATTTCTTACCAATCCTAATGTTTTAGAAGGGACGCTTGCTTATATTTCTCCCGAACAAACTGGGAGGATGAACAGAGGTATTGACTATCGCACCGATTATTATTCTCTGGGGGTAACTTTGTTTGAATTGCTAACTGGAGAGTTACCTTTCAACAATGACAATCCATTAGAATTAATTTACTGTCATATTTCTCAACAGCCACCAGTTAAGAAAATTATTAACTCTAATATCCCTGCGATAATATCACAAATAATTTGTAAATTGATGGCAAAAAATGCCGAAGAACGCTATCAAAGCGCTTTCGGGTTAAAATATGACTTAGAATTATGCTTGCAGCAGCTACAAGAGAATCAAAAAATAGAGCATTTTGAGTTAGCAACTAAGGATATCTCAGATCGCTTTTCAATACCTGATAAACTTTATGGTCGAGAAGTAGAGATACAAGAGTTACTAGCTGCTTTCGATAGAGTAATTAATCCTCCCAAACATCACCTTATAAAAGAAAAAGAACTACGTAAAGGTGTGGGAATATTTTTCGTAAAAGGTTATTCCGGAATGGGAAAAACCGCAGTTATAGATGAAATCCACAAACCTGTTCTTAGAGAAAAAGGTTATTTCATAAAAGGAAAATTTAACCAGTTGCAACGAGACATACCCTTTTTAGGATGGGTACAAGCTTTAAGCAATTTAATTGAGCAACTGCTAAGTGAAAGCGATACGCAAATCGAGCGATGGAAAACCAATATTCTCTCTAGTTTAGGGAACCAAGCTCAAGTAATCGTTGATTTAATTCCTCGATTAGAACTAATTATTGGGGCGCAACCTCAAGCAGCAGAATTATCTGGTATTGCTGCCCAAAATAGGTTAAAGTTTTTATTTCATAAATTCATTAAAATTTTTGCAATTAGAAAGCATCCTTTAGTTATCTTTTTAGATGATTTGCAATGGGCGGATGCAGCTTCTCTCAATTTTGTAAAATTATTAATGAGTGAAAACACTACAATTAATAATCCACAGTTATTAGATAAAAAGTCTGGAATTCAGATGCCCGATCTTGATCGAGTAAATACAAATAATCGCAATCATGCTCTATTATTAATTGGTTCTTATAGAGACAACGAAGTTGATATTACAGATTCGCTTAATTTAACTATAAAAGAAATTCAAGAAGAAAATGTAAATATTACTTCTATAAAATTAGAACCTTTAGATCAGAGCGATCTAGGTTATTTGATTGCCGATACTCTTAAGTGCGAACTTGATAGTGTTATTTCGTTAACTCAAGTAGTCTTTGCTAAAACTAAAGGTAATCCATTCTTCATTCATCAATTTATTCAGACTTTATATAAAGATAAAGCTATCGAATTTAATTACGAAAATGGTCGCTGGGAATGCGATGTTGCAGATGTAAGAAAACTAGCTCTTACAGATGATGTAGTCGAATTCATGGCGCTACAAATAAAAAGACTGCCAAGTTACAATCAAAAATTACTAAAAATCGCCGCCTGTATTGGTAGTAAATTTGATTTAAAAACTCTTTCCACAATCAATAATAAATCTAGTGAAGATACGATAACAGAATTGTGGGAATCTGTATTACAAGGTTTGGTTTTACCTGTAGGTAGAGACTCATTTTCATCAAATAGCGATGATGAAATAGCAGCATTAATAATTGATAGTGACGATACAAAACAATCACCTTTAAGTCATTGTATAACTAGTCATTTTAAGTTTATACATGACCGGGTTCAACAAGCCGCTTATTCTTTGATTCCTGAATCCGAAAAACAGCAAATTCACTTAGAACTAGGAAAACAGCTATTAGAAAAGACTTCTGCTGAATCTTGGGAAGATGATATTTTTGAGACTGTTAATCAGTTTAACAAAGCTTTAGCATTAATTACCGTTCAGCTAGAACGATACGAGTTAGCTAAAATGAATTTACTTGCCGGACAAAAAGCTATTTCATCAACAGCTTATCAAGAAGCATTAAAGTATTTAACTACCGGAAGAGAACTACTTGCTTCAGATAGCTGGAAGACACAATATCATTTAAGCCTGAGTTTACATGAAGCATTAGCAGAAGTTACCTATTTAACAGGCGATTTTCAGGCTTCGGAAGACTTTGTAGAAGTAGTGTTAGCAAAAGCTAAAACACTGTTAGAAAAAATTAAAGTTTATGAAATTAGAATTCAAGCTTATGGAGCGCAGGGTAAAGCAATAGAAGCGGTTAATGCAGCACTTAATGTTCTCAAGCAATTAGGAATAGAGTTTCCCGAGAATCCCAGTCAATCCGATGTTGAAATGGCGATCGCACAAACAACATCAAATCTTGCAGGAAGGAAAATAGAGGAGTTAGTCGATTTACCAGAAATGACGGAAGCAGAGCCGTTAGCAGCGATGCATATTCTATCGAGTGCAATTACGCTTGCTTATCAAAGTTTTCCAGAACTAATGCCTCTTATTTGTGCTAAACAAATCAGTTTATCCCTTGCATATGGTAATGCTCCTTTATCAGCCTTTGCATACATTTGTTACGCAATAATTTTATGTGGAATAGTAGGAGACATAGAAAATGGTTATCGATTTGGCACTTTAGCTAAAGATTTAGTTGAAAAGAATGTTTTTAAAGCAGCTTATATCAAAGTTATTGAAACTTTCAATCAACTTATAAAGCCGTGGAAAGAACATATAAAAAATACATTTCATCCTTTACAAAAAATCCACTGTGATAGTATAAATTTTGGAAACTTTGAATTTGCAAGTTATGCTTTAGTTTCTTATTCATACCATGCATATTTTACGGGTAAAAATTTAAATAACCTTGCAGATGAAGCATTAATATTTAGTAATATAATTTCTCAACTAAAACAAACAAATAGTTTTTACTGGAACGAGATTTATAGACAAAGTATTTTAAATTTAAAAGACTCTACGAAACAAGTAGATAATTTAACTGGCGAAGCATATAATGAAGAACAAACGCTACAAGTACATTTTCAAACACATGATGGAATAGCACTTCTCCACGTACATTTATGCAAGCTTCATTTATCCTATTTAGTAGGTGAGTATGTCAAAGCATTAGACAATATAGTTGAGATCCAAAAGTATTTAGATGCTGGAACCGCAATGCTAATTATTCCTCAGTTTTATTTCTACGCTTCATTAACCTATCTAGCATTATATTCTGAAGCTTCCGAATCCGAACAAGAAGATTTTTTAGACAAAGTAGCGGTTAATCAAGAACAAATGCAGCACTGGGCAAATCATGCTCCAATGAATTTTCTACATAAATTTCATTTAATAGAAGCAGAAAAGCATAGTGTTTTAGAAAAAAATATGCAAGCGATGGAACTATTCGACTTAGCCATTGCTGGAGCCAAAGAAAACGAATATATCCACGAAGAAGCACTAGCTAACGAACTTGCGGCTAAATTCTATCTAAAATGGAATAAACAAAAAATAGCGAAAGCTTATCTTGATGACGCTTACTATGGTTACATCCGTTGGGGTGCAAAAGCTAAAGTTAAGGATTTGCAAAAACGCTATCCTCAATTACTTAGTCACATTCTTTTACAAGAAGAAACTAATTTTAATCACGATGAAAAAAGTTCTGTTAATGAACCTATACCTCTAACTGAAATTAGTCATGAAAAAACTATATCTGGTTCTAATACGACTCTTTCAACATCTTTAGATTTAGAATCAGTTATTAAAGCTTCTCAAGCACTTTCCGAGCAAATACAGTTAGACGATTTACTTTCTACTTTAATGAAAGTAATCATGGAGAATGCAGGAGCTTCTAAATGTGCTTTAATTTTAAGTAAAAACGCCGATCAAGATTTAGAGTTAACTGCAATTAGCTGCAATTCTAATATTTCTTCTGTTTTTACAGAACTACCTTCTACTCCTTTAGAATCTAGCAAAAAAGTTCCAGTAAGTTTAATTAACTACGTTAAGCGCACGAAGGAAACTATCGTAATAGACGATGCCCAAACCCAAAATAATTTAGCTGTTGATAGCTATATTCTTGATGAAAAACCTAAAAGCATATTCTGTCTCCCAATTATTAATCAAGGAAAATTCTTCGGAATTCTTTACCTTGAAAATAAACTCACGGTGGGAGTATTTACTCGCAATCGTATAAAGCTTCTGAATTTAATTACTAACCAAGCTGCTATTTCACTTAAGAATTCAATACTCTACAATAATTTGGTTGAAGCAAAAGAAGATTTAGAAAATTACAACCAGACTTTAGAATCAAAAGTCGTAGAAAGAACTCATGAAATTAACGATAAAAATCAAAACTTGAAAAAGGCTTTAAATGAACTGCAAAGTACGCAAGCGCAATTGATTCAAACGGAAAAAATGTCTAGTTTAGGGCAAATGGTAGCGGGAATCGCCCATGAAATTAATAACCCTGTAAATTTTATTCATGGCAATATTAATCATACTAGTCAATACGTGCAAGATTTACTAGATTTGATAGCTATTTACCAGCAAGAATACACTGATAGCAACTCGGTTGTCGCAGAGAAAGCTGCTGAGATTGATTTAGATTTTGTACTCGAAGACTTACCCAAACTTCTAAATTCTATAGAGGTAGGAACTTCACGTATTCGTACTATTGTTTTAGGCTTACGCAACTTCTCTCGTTTGGATGAAGCGGAAATGAAGTCTGTAGATATTCATGAAGGAATAGAAAACACTTTGATGATTTTGCAACACCGATTTAAAGCAAAAGATAGCTATCTACAAATTCAAGTCATAAAAGAATATGGACAACTACCTAAAATTACTTGTTACCCTAGCCAACTTAATCAGGTGTTTATGAATATTTTGAGCAATGCAATTGATGCATTAGAAGAGTCACAAAAAAAATCTCAATTAACTGAAAACCCTACAATTCAAATTAAAACAGAATTAATAGACTTAAATACAGCAAGAATCTTGATTGCAGATAATGGTTCGGGAATTGAACAAAAAGTACTAAAAAAAATATTCGATCCGTTTTTTACTACTAAGCCTGTAGGAAGTGGTACGGGATTGGGTTTATCAATTAGCTATAAAATTATTGTTGAGAAGCATAAAGGTCAGTTAATTTGCAATTCTACAGTGGGAGAGGGAACTGAGTTTGCGATCGAGATACCGATCAAATAGCATAAAGACGTAGCAATGCTACGTCTTTAGATTAATCTCTTTTTTTCAAGAACAGATTATGCTACTTCCAATTTAATACTTTGACTTTCACTTAGTAGCTGATTATGGAAGAATTTTAGTAATGGCTTAACATGCACATCTTCTAACCATTCACTATCTATATCTTCAATCACGTGATGTTCTGCTATCAATTTGTTATTGCAAAAACGACGAATAATGGGATGTAAACTAGGACTTAAGTTAGCTCTTTTTACATCATCTTTGTGAATCCGCTCAACAGAAAATGGGTCTGGACTAGCAAATATTATATCGAGTCCAAATTCTAAGGTAATAGTGTAGTAATTTTCTTGCTTACCTAAATCGCTCTCATGTACATAGTCGGTTGGGATTTCTTTATAGTATCGTACCTTTTTATCATCTTCAGAAATTACAGCAAGGTCACATAAGTAGCCTGTTTGCTGCCATAAAGCCGAGCTTTTATTTACCCGTGTAATAATAGTCTCGACCAATTTTTTAGGAGTAGAATCAATTGTTTGACAAGGTAGCTGCAGGTCGTAATATTTAAGTTCTAATATTTGATGTAGTGCCCGAATATTATAGCGGAATCCATGAATGAAACCGGATTGTTTCTTTTTATAATCCCGCATATGAGTCAACACTCCGATAAAATATAAGTCTTTAATGTTAGTTGATTCCCATTCACTTGTTTGATTTGGGTAGCGATTATTGATAGTTAGCTCGGGCTGACATAATTCATCAAAGATAGAGTTATCAAAACGGAAGCCCGTACATATAATTACACGGTCATAAACTAAATCTTCGATTTCATCATTTGCATATTTGTAAGTAAATGAAACAATATATTTACCATTAATAAACTTGATTTTATCAACATTTGCATTCAAAACTACATTTTGCGACTTTAACTGATAAGTATCAAGGAAATTGTTATTAACTGCTCTTAGATGTCCTACGTACTTTGTTTTCCATCCCATCTTTACGGGTGTGGGACTAGCTATATGAATCAGTGAAGCTGTTGCAACTAAATTATCAGCAGTTTCAAAACCAGAATTTCCTTTACCAATAATTAATACCCGTTGATTAGCAAAATCTTCTGGATCTACAGATACATCTGTATAGTTTTCTGCTAACTCTATTCCAGGAATTTCTGGAACATATGGTTTACTAAAACCAGTCGCTACAATTAAACGAGACGCTGAATAAACATTACCATTGTTATCTATCACCATAAATTTATCGTTTTTGGCGATTCTAACAACTTGGCAATTATATTTTATATTTAGCTTGAAGTGCTTAGCAAAATCATCTAAATATCGAACTAAATCATCTGTATGGGGAAAATATTCTCTGCTGTAATTCTTAAACAGCATTTCTTCACTATCGCTTAATAACGAATTCCAATCCCAGCGAAGATTTATTTCTGAATCCTCATACCCTGTATAGACTTTATTAATTGAAATTAACTTTTTATGTCGAGGAAATTTATTGAAGAAGTTTCCAGCTTTATTTCCACCTTCAAGAATAAGATAATTGCGGTTAGCTTTTTCAAGATAATAACCAAGCTGTAATCCAGCGGGACCTGCACCAATAATTAAATATTCAAAATGTTGCATATTCTTAACTATCAAACACCTCTAAACTATTTGAAACAAAAAGTAATTAAAATTCAGTATTTAGAACTTAATTACTAATTATGTAACTATTCATCAGTATTACACGGCTACTTTTATAGCATTTTGATTTTTTCTGTGGTGCTTTTTAGCGTAAATCAACATCTCATCTGTAAATTCTGAATAGCTATCAAAAACTATTTCGATAGCTTCAATAGCTTTCTGTCTTTGTTCGGGTGTTAACTCTATATTATTTAGAAATTTTTCTGTCTCATCATATTCCAAACCACCTATAATGTGACCAGTTTCTACTTTTGCATGAGAAGAGCTAAAATATGAATATCTTTTTTTAGTTAGCTCCTGTAATTTATTACCTAAGTTAGCTAACAATGGTAAAGCGATAACTCCAGTAGCTTCTATTGCCTCAATAACAACCAATTTAATTAATAAATCTTGTTCAAAAAGGCATAAGGAAGATAGTTTATAGCATAATTCACGTGTTTTCTTTGTTTCTTCACCCCAAAGAAATTTCAAAGCATCGCTAAATTGAAGCGATTCATCAAAACCCATTTCTTTTAAATCTTTTATATACCAGTTCCAATGACGGCCATCTTCATATGAATGTCTATTTATCATCTCTTGAATTGGACTATCAGCTGGCTCCTTTCTGAGTATATAAGTGTTCAAATCTTTAAACATCATTGCAAAATAAGCAGCACAAGGTGCCCAACCAAGTCTTTCCATTGGAGCTATACTTTCGTCTGCCAAAAATTCAAAAAAATCTAACTTAGCAAACTCTTGCTTCTTCTTTTCAATATGTGCAAGAACTTCTTTCATTTCCAATACTCCTTATTAAACCTGCTTAATTACTAAAATCAAACAACGCTATTTCAAAGCTAAACAAATAATATTTCCTAGCTTTTATTTCGCGTTTAATTATCAGCTTGATTCCTAATAATTAATTTCTTCATCATTGTTTAATATTTTGTTACGCTTGATAACCGTAAATATATTTAATTGTCAGTCAATTTTGTCATTAAATCTTACTGGGTATAAAATATTGAAGTCTAAATTTAGAAGATACTAAATATATGGCTATCTAACAAATTAAAGGTACTGCTTATAACGTATAAAAGGTTACTAATACTCTATAAATATAAGTTAAAAGCTATATTATTTCGTTAAAATCAGCAGGCTATATAATTCACTTGTATTTCTTATGCAATGCATTCAACCAACCTACTTGCTTCTAAAATATATTTAGTTTTACTGATTGTCTGCGTATAATCACGCAAATAACAATAAACCATGACTTTTTATATCGTTTGATTATAAATTTTTATATTTATTTTAAAAGGTCAATAATTGCTCTAAACTGCTCCCTTAAAGAATCACAAGAATACAGTATTTATTTATACATCAAGCTGATATGCGTTAAATAAAGTGTTAATAAGCTTTAAGTTGCAGGTGACATTTTTTTTAAAATAGAGTATGTACCTTAAGATATAAAACAATTGAGTACAAATCTATCTTGTGACAGATAGAGTTTGGAATATATATCTAATCATTTTCATCATAAAAAAATACTTTCCACGGCGAATTTACTTTCTTAATGTAATTCTGGGATAGTGCATTCCCGTTGATTACGTCGCTTTCACCCAAAGCGTGTGGCTCATCGCATATACTAACGGACATGCTGGGCTAACCGCCCGGACGAAATTACGTTATTTTTGCGTAAGTCCTGTTCTAATTCAAAGGAATAAAAATTAATTAGATAGACTCGATCTTATTTACTTTGCATCAACAAATAAAAATGGCTGTTCGCTTAAATTGGAACAGCCATTTACTATTAATGATAAATAATTCTTTCGATGATAC
Source organism: Calothrix sp. CCY 0018 (assembly GCF_963920925.1). Lineage (NCBI taxonomy): Bacteria > Bacillati > Cyanobacteriota > Cyanophyceae > Nostocales > Calotrichaceae > Calothrix > Calothrix sp. CCY 0018. The sequence goes on from NZ_CAWUDI010000071.1 coordinate 23,417, forward strand.
TTAAGTATCGTTAACGAAAAATTATCTTCAAACTCCTTTTAATAAAAGAGCGATTGAAAGTAATTTCCTTTATGGTTGCTGATTTATAGCTATATTAGCCCGAGGGGTAGCAACTATTGATTTCTGCAACATAGGGGTATTAGCAACCGAATTATTTGCCAAGGTAAATAATGGATTGGAAAGAATTCCAGCAATAGAGGTGGCAATTAAAGTTGTTATCAACCCTATTTGTAATGGTCTTAATCCAGGCAAATTCCAATTGATTGGAGGATAATTCTTCACTACATCCGACATTTCTTGAGGTTCTTTTACTACCATCATCTTGACGACGCGGATGTAATAGTAAATAGATACCACGCTAGTAACTAAACCCAGTAAAACTAAACCATACAAACCTGCTTGCCAACCTGCCCAGAATAGGTAGATTTTACCAAAGAACCCGGCTAAAGGAGGAATACCTCCCAAGGAAAGCAAAGAAAGGCTTAATCCTAAAGTTAAAAGCGGATCTTTCTGATATAAACCAGAGTACTCGGTAATTTGGTCGGTTCCCGTCCGTAAGGAGAACAGAATTACGCAGGTAAAACCGCAAAGGTTCATAAATAAATAAACTAGTAAGTAGAATATCATGCTGGAATATCCTGCTTCGCTGCCAGCAATTAAGCCAATCATCACAAACCCTGCTTGAGCAATGGATGAATAAGCTAGCATCCGTTTCATACTAGTTTGGGCAAGGGCAACCACGTTACCCAATATCATACTTAATACGGCTAATGCGGTAAATACGAATCTCCACTCATCGGCAACGAGAGGAAATACTGTTGTTAGCAAACGGATAGCTAAAGCAAAACCCGCAGCTTTGGAACCTACAGACAAAAACGCAATTACCGGAGTTGGTGCGCCTTCATATACATCTGGTGTCCACTGGTGAAAAGGTGCGGCAGATATTTTAAAACCTATACCAGCAATTACAAACACTAAGGCAATTACTACACCCAAGGATTGACCGAGGTTTGCTGTTTCGATGCCAGTGGCGATCGCGCTGAGTTGAGTTTGTCCGCCAGACAATCCGTAAAGCAGGGAAACACCATATAGAAATACAGCAGTACTTGAAGCACCAATTAACAAATATTTCAGCGCTGCTTCATTAGAACGCGGGTCGCGCTTGGTATAACCTGTTAATAAATAGGAGGAAATACTAAGAGTTTCTAAGGAGATGAAAATCATCACTAACTCGTTAGCACCGGATAGAAACATTCCTCCAAGCGTGGCAGTAAGCAAAATAGCGATAAATTCTGCTAATGCCGTACCACTTTGTTCAACGTAGCGAATTGACATCAAAATAGTAACGGCGGCACTTAGGGCAATAATACCGCGAAATACGATACTAAGGTCATCGCCATTGAAGGCACCAATAAATGAGATGGGATTAACATTATCCCATTGAAGATACAAAGCCACCAAAGAAGCAAGTAAACCTGCAATTGCTAGATACCCAATCCAGCGTGCGGACGAACGTCCTAAAATCAAGTCTACGATCAAAACCCCTAAAAAGGTGATTATTACAATCCCCTCTGGTACTATCGTTCCAGCATTTAACTGGGATGCAAGGTTAACAAAATCCATGAGATATACAGGTTTCGACTATTAGACTTTCACACTAACTGTGTTAATTCTATTGTTTTTTACTATTATTTCACCAAAATCATTCAAGATGAAAGTTAAATTCGACCTTTCAATCTGTATAGCTAAACATTTGTACTATCTTTTTTCCAAACTTACTCAAATCAAAAAGCACCTGTTGTAAGGTGCTTTCGGAATTATTAAATCTAACTTTTATGATTTTTCAGTCCCTAGTATGCTTAAATTTATCTATAAATCACTGAAGTAGTTGCTATACAAGGATCATTATTTTGTAGAATCAAAATTCGGGAACTAATCAAGTTTTTTGCTCTATCCCCCGTTCCCTCTTCTACGGCTATTTTATTAGCATAACAAGTACTGAAAAACCATTTTTATCTCAAATTTAAGCTTCGTGACGAACGCGAGGAGTACGTGCCCCGGCTGCTGCTCCAATCATTGATGCGATTAAACCCAGTAAAGAACCGAATACAAACCACCATAAACCTTTGGAAGTTGCGTCCGCAATTTGACTAGCTTGTTGTGCATTAATGGTGGGTACATTTTGGGGAATATCGGCACCTTGTACCTGTATCTGATTGATTACTTCTCCGGCATTATAAGCTGCAACACCGAAAGCACCAGATACACCGCTTGCTAGCAACCAAGAACTAACAGCTAAAGTTGTTGCCCAAAGAATTGCCCCATTTAATAAAGCTGTACTGCGATTCATGGGACCGCAAGCACGAGTTGTAATCCAGCCAGCAACAAACAAAGAGATTAACAAAGCAATCGTTGACCAAATGCCTACGTTACCTGCAATATTGGGTGCAATACTTCCAGGTGTAGTAGAGTCGGAAACGAAAGTTGCTCCAATTGCACCAAACAAAGCGCTCAAAATTAATTGAGTTGATAAACCAACCAACAAGCCAGATATAATCGGACCCCAACGAACGCGATCGTGATAATCAACTACTCTGCTTGCTACAACAGGTTCATTAATTACTTCTTCACCTACTCTATTTACATAAGACATTATTTAGATATCTCCTGACTTTTTAATTTTAACTAAAAACTTTTTGAGCAATACTACTGCTTATAATCAATTATTAAATGATAAATTTTAATTGTGCAAATCTATCCAACGGTATACTTATTAGCTCTATCTTTAGCTATAAAATATTGTGTTCAATTTTCAAGTAAAGTTAAATTTTGTTAAGGATATAATTTGATGATTTCTTGATGTTTTCTTTATAAAGATAAACCGATAAAGCAAAGATTCTTAAAAATAGTGTTTGTGTCAATGCTATACTGTAAGAAGGTTTGAGCTAGAAAAATATTTTTAATTATATCCTCAAAAAAGTTATTAGCTGTACCAGTACATGAATTCAAGATAATTGAAAATGACATTCTGGAGACATAATAATTAGAAAACAAAATTATTAAGTTACTGTCTCCAGAGTTCCTATAACTTACGAAAATTGTTAAAAATAATTATTCGTAAGTCATGTTTTGTGCTTGATATTATTCACGTATTTTAACGGCAGTACCTACAGCAGTAATTAGCAATAAAACACCCGATTGATCTACATTGATTGTGCCGGTATCAATTTCAATACCTACAACAGCATTTGCTCCCAAACGCTGCGCTCGTTTTTCTAATTCTGAAAGTGCTTTTTGCTGACCTTCTTCAAACAAACGCTCGTAGCTACCCGTGCGCCCACCGATAATATCTCTCAAACCAGCGAAAAAATCTCGCATGAAATTACTGCCGTAAACAACTTCTGCCGTTACAACCCCTAAATAGGATTCAACAATAGCTCCTTGAATGACATCAGTAGTCGTTATAATCATATATCTGCCTTCACAACTGGTTTCTAATTCCAATTGTGATAGATTTTGCAATCAAATAAATCCCCCACTCTGAGAAGATGTTTGGAAAGTGAATATTTTGTCAAAAGTACAGCTATTGCGGTAAGCGAAGGAATTAACACAATAATTAAAGCTTCGTAAAGATCGGCGTGCTACAAATGCATTAAAAACGCAGATATATCTTGAGAATAATCGATTACTCTCTAAATAAACCCTGCAAGAAACCATTCGTATTTAGGGATAAACAAGAAATTAGCGTTAGCTTAAGATTATATAGTATGGCTTAATTGTAGGCAGCAATACATTTAAAAAATACTTAACGAGAAACAACTATCCAATACATCCGATATATTTACTCTTTAATAAGCTAATTTGAAACCGCGAAATTACTTAATACAAAGGTTTATTGCTTGAAATAGCATAAGAACATTCGACAACCGAATAATTACTTAGAAAAAACGTTTTTATATAGCCGTTACGATAAATTAATTATAAAGTTCAGAAAAAGTCAGCAAATAGAGTTTTCAAAATTCAATATTTTTGTTTTAATGGACAAGCATAAATTTAAGTTGTGGTAAAGTTGCGAAAACTTTCAGGTATTCAACTGTGTACAATCAAACATATTCTCTAATCGGTGTTCTCATGATAGGAAGTATTGCTTCTGCAATGCCTCCTGCGGCTCGAGCTGAAATAAAAGTGGCGCAGTCTAAAAGCACCCAGCAGGTAAAAATACTGCTGGATGAAGGGCGCAATCTAGTAAAATCTGGTGATTATAATGGCGCAATCAGAGTTTATCAAGAAGCTTCGAGCTTAGAACCAAAAAACGGCAGTATTTATTCTGGTATCGGTTACTTGTATGCTCAGCAAGGGAATTATCGTGCAGCATTAGCATCTTACCGTCGTGCTGTGTCCTTAAATCCCGATAATGCGGATTATCAATATGCTTTAGCTTACGTTAGCGGTAGCATGGGCGATAATAAAACTGCAAAAGATGCTTATCGTAAATCCATACAAATTGACCGTGAAAACGTTAATTCTTACATCGGATTAGCTTTAATCTTATTACGTTTAGGCGAATACGATAGCGCTAAATGGGCATATGAGAAGGTAGTAGAATTAGATCCAAAGAACCCCCAAGCTTACGAATTACGGGGTAGAATTTTGATGAACAAAGGCCAGTCGAAAGAAGCAGCAGGAGCTTTGAAGAAAGCACTAAATTTGTACGAAAGCCAGAAAAAATGGGATGCTGTTGCTCGGATAGATGCAATGTTGCGGAAAATTGAGGGGTAAATTACTTGCGATTTTCCCTTTAATAACGGATAAAAAGTGACTGATGATTTCTGCTCGCTTTCAAGACTAAGACAATCTAGGCATTCACTGAGAATTAACTCACATGAATAAATAGGATTGCATCACCAGAGCATATTTTGTTTTTTGTTTGCTCGTGTCGCTTACTCGATTGGTATTGGCTCGAAGCAAGGTGGGAATTAATAATTCTACTATACTTATCCCACTTGCTTCATTCTCAAGCAATAACCTTATTGTTACTAATGCTAGATAATAAAATACTTATTTTTAAAAATTTTAAACAAGCCTTTTAAATTATATTAAGATTCCAAACGTAAGCTTGAAATAATTATGAAACATCTTTGTATGTAATTGCGAGCGTTCTTGAAGCTCTTGCGACTGCTTATAGAGGTAGCTTATAGACACCTCAGACGTTTTCGTAATCAAATATCTATCCATTTCATTTTTCGCTTCTACCTTAATTAATATTATTTTCCTAGATTACATTTGCCAAGTAACCTAACATAAGAGATAATTCAAAACTGAGGTATTTGCACCTAAAGATGTAAATGCTTGTTTCTCAAGATTAAATCATAAAAACGTGTACAATTAGCTTTCCAAAGTTTTATAAGCATTTTTTATTGCCAACCAATTGTTAGCAATAGGCATTCGCCAACCAGTACCGAAAGCGCGATCGGTAATTTTGATTCCTGGGGGTGCCTGTCGCCGTTTAAATTCTGCACGAGTCACCATTTGAATAACTCTATTGACAACTGCTGTGTCATGCCCTGCTGCAATTATTTGCTCTGCTGATTGATAATCATTAATTAAACGCTGCAAAATGTCGTCTAAAATTTCGTAATCTGGTAATGAATCTTGGTCAATTTGGTTGGGTTTTAGTTCAGCACTCGGTGGCTTAACTAAAACATTTTGCGGAATAACTTCGCCGTTTCTGTTTAACCAATGGCAAATCGAATAAACGCGGGTTTTGGGAACATCGGCAATTACAGCTAAACCACCATTCATATCGCCGTATAAAGTACAGTAACCAACCGCCATTTCCGATTTATTACCAGTTGATAGCAGAAGATAACCAAATTTATTTGAAATTGCCATTAATAAGCTACCGCGAATTCTAGATTGGATATTTTCTTCAGCTAATCCAAATTCAGTGTTTGCGAATAATTCTGCAAAAGTACCGTCATAAGACTTCATTAAATCTCCTATTGGCAGCTTTTGCGTGGTTATGCCAAGATTTTTCGCCAAGTCATCGGCATCTTTAATTGAAGATTCCGAGCTATAAGGAGAAGGCATCAATACACCCAGTACCGAATCCTTACCTAACGCTGCCGTGGCGCACGCCGCAACAATCGATGAATCAATACCGCCACTCAAACCCAACACTACTTTAGAAAAACGGCACTTTTGCACGTAATCCCTTACTCCCAATACCAAAGCCTGCCAAATTTCTTCGTCTTCGCATTCACAATTGGGGGCAATTGAGCCTACGTTTAAATCATGTTTCTGCTTATCAAATTCTAGTTGAAGTAAATCGGTATCAAAACCACGAGCGCGAGAAGTTACTTCACCGCGTTTATTCAAAGCAAAACTTCTACCATCAAAAATTAAATCGTCATTACCACCTACCTGATTTACATAGATAATTGGCGTATTAAAGCGCATCGCAGTATGTTTTAACATAGCTTCGCGAAAGCTTTGTTTACCAAATGTATAAGGTGAAGCTGATAAATTAACAACTATATCTACATTTGATTTGAATAATTCGGCAATCGGATTGATGGAATAACTGCGTTTGCCAAAAAATTCTTCATCATTCCATAAGTCTTCGCAAACTGTCACGCCGAATTTGACATTATTTAAAGTAAAATAATTGGCTTTATTACCAGGTTCAAAATATCGATGTTCGTCAAAGACATCATAAGTTGGTAGCAATCGCTTATGAAAAATCTGTTTTACTTTTCCTTCAACAAGTAAAGCAATGCTGTTATAAAGAGATTTTCCTCCCGCAATATGTGCTTTTGTATTTTCTTGGGCGGTTCCTACTAATACCGCTAAACTAGCAGGTAAATCTCTAGCTAACTGCTGCAAAGCTATATTCATAGCCTTTAAAAAATCAGGCTTTAATAACAAATCCCGTGGAGGATAACCACATAAAGAAAGTTCGGGAGTTAATAATAAATCGGATTTATCTGCTATTGCTTTGTTGGCAGCTTCGATAATTTTTTGAGTATTGCCAGGTATATCGCCAATAATTGGATTTATTTGAGCTATTGTAATTTTCATGTGGGGAGTAGAGAATGGGGAATAGGTAACGGGGAACAGTAAAAAGATATGATATTAATATTTTTAGTTAATGTTTTTATCTAGATTACGTCATATTATTATGGTCATATAGTGCTTTATAGTAATTAAATAAAAACTAAAGGCTTATCTTTAAAATGTGCAAAAGCTTCAGCATCAAACTTATATAAACTAGCAGGACGACCGGCTCCCCGCGATACTTTTATTTTGGTATCGCATAAAAAACCTAATTTTAATAAGCGAGCGCGAAAATTAGAATAGTCAGAAAAATTTTCTCCTAAAACAGTAGTATAAAACTGGTATAAATCGTTCAACGTAAACTTTTCTGGTAATACATCAAAAGCGACAGGAGAATACTCTAATTTATTTCGCAAACGCTTGTATCCGTATGAAATTATTTCATTGTGGTCAAATGCTAATGATGGTATTTCTTTTACCGGATACCAAGCTACATCGGCAATGCTATCGGTAATTAATTGTGCTTCTTCAAATCGTACTAAAGCAAAATAACTTACTGATAAATAACGCACTCCATAACTATCGCTTGCTTCCCTGGGGTCGCGTTGGGGGCCGCCAAAAGTATATAATTGCTCTAAATAAAGGTTTTTAACACAAATTTTCTCAGCCATAATTCTATAGGCAGCATCTTCTAAAGACTCTCCTTCACGAACTAAAGTACCTGGAAGACCCCAAGTTTGTGCAAATGGCTCTGAAGGGCGCATTATTAATAGAACTAATAGCCTATTTTGAGCAATATCAACTGAAAAAATTGCATTATCAACACCGACTTTAAAATCAGCTAAGGGCTGTTGATTTAAGGTTGGGAAAGTTTTGTTTTGGTTGAGTCTTGGCATTCGTATAAATGCTTTTGATTAATATAAGCAGCTACGGAGGGTGTCAAAGCTTGAGTATCGCCGTGTTCGCGATACGCTGTTGAAGAAACATCTAATCCTGTTAAATTCGCTACAGTAATTTCTCCTCCTAATTCACGTACATGAAGCAAACTACTTTCATCTATCGTATATCCCGGTCTTGGTATCACCAATATTTCTGCTTGTTGCAACAAATCTTCAATTTTATACCAACGTTGAAATTGATCGAGTAAATCCGAACCAATTATGACAACAAATTCAGTCTCTTTACCCCAGCGTTGTTTAGCATTTTCTACTGTTGTAACGGTTCTTAAATGGCTTAATTCCTGTTCTAAATGGATATTTTGCCTTGGTGGGCTAATATCAGCAATCAATAACAGCAACATTTCAACGCGATTTTCTAAAGGTGTTTGATGAGATTTAAAAGGATTATTTGCCGCCCAAACTGCTACTAAATCGTAATGATAAGATAACCAAACTAAAACTGCTTGATGTCCTGCTGTTGGTGGATCTGCACTTGTACCAAATAATGCAATTTTCATTAGTTAGTTGATAGTTGTTAGTTGTTAGTCGTTAGTTGCTAATTATTAAATTTATAAGATGAATCATCAAAACTATTAAATATTTTTTGTACCTGTTTACTATTCCCTATTCCCTATTCCCTTTATTTGTTTGCTCGGTTAACTGTTGTAGAGAAGCTGAAATTTCTACTGGCATTGATGTAGATGAATCTAAGTTTCTAATCTGAGCAGATAAACTAGCAACTGAAGCGGCTGTTCGTTTTCTTATTGTTTCAATCGTATAAGGCGCTTCTAAACGTCTACCATCTTTCATAAATAATTTTAGTAAAGGTTGCTTGTCTGGATAATTTTCCGAAACTAATCCCAAAGTATCTTTCTTCAGTTTACCTTTTACGAACTCGCGAAAAATTTGCTTTCTTCCTGGATAACTAAGCTTGCCGCTAGACTGCTTCATCACCGGAATACCGTCTATTTCTACAAGTTTGTAAACTCCATTTACTGGCTTACCTGTCACCAATCGGGTTCCTATGCCATAACCATCAATTTGAGCATTCTTACTTTTAAGTCTGCTAATTTCCCATTCGTCTATATCTCCACTCGCAAAAATTGATACGTCTGGCAAAATTTCTTTGACTTGTTTTGATAATGCTACCAAATCTCCAGAATCTAATCTCACTCCCGTTAACTTTATTTTTCCGGCTTTTACTTTAACTGCCAATTCACGAGCGGCAGCGATTGTATCATAAGTATCAATTAACAAGGGTGCCCCTGGGAAGTATTGATGAAATGCACTAAAAGCCTGTTCTTCACTACCTTCTAAGGCACAAAGAGCCATAACTAAAGCGTGAGCCATTGTACCGCTGGGTTTTTCACCAAGTTTCAGTGCTGCCAACACGTTAGATGTCGCATCAAAACCTCCTGCTAATGCCGCTCTTGCCGCCCACAGCGACGCTTGAGGACTAAATGCTCGTCTCGAACCAAATTCCAATAATGTTGTTTTTTCTCCGGCAACATCTCGCGATCGCGCTGCTCTAGTTGCAATCAATGTCTGGTAATTTAAGGTATTAAGCAAGTAAGTTTCTACCAATTGCGCTTGCCATAAAGGTGCTTCAATTCGTAACAAGGGTTCGAGAGCAAACACCGCAGTACCTTCCTCTACTGCCCATACATCTCCCGTAAATTTACCTTCTGTTAATAATGACCAAAATTCCACTGGTGCCGATGCAAAAATTCCCGTATCTTGCAAAGCCTTTATCTGTTTATCATTAAATCTAAAATTTTCCAGATATTCCAACACTTGCGCTAACCCCATCGCGATCGCATAACCAAATCCTTCTGGAAATCTCCTAGCAAACACTTCAAAACAAGCTGTTTTCTGATGTACATTTTCACCCCTATAACAAGCCGCCATCGTCAATTGATAAAGGTCTGTCAGCAAGCTATAATCCTCGCTGGAGATAGTTAATTGCTCGGACATTAAGGTATTCTCGCGGTTAAACAAACTTGTCATTCTTTATGCACCTTGACAAAACCTATCTGTATTTATGGTAGTTTTCACCATAAATCATGTCAAGAGGTAAAAAGTTAGGAATTAGAAAGTTTATATTTCTCCCCATCTCCTGTTCCCTGATTTGTTTAATTTTGGGTTACGATAAATAATGGTTCTTCCATTACAGATGGAAATCTAAAGAATTACAAAGCAAATTGAATAATCGTTGCAAATATTTTCGATATGTGTAGAAGTCGAATTTATTTTTGATATTGGAATTACATTAAAGGTATCGAGTTTTAAAACAAAAAATAAAAACTGAAGGAGATTACCTTTATGTTTATTTCCAAAATGCTTTCAAATATAGCTCAGTACATTTCTGAAGCGGTAATGCGGATTTTTGGCCCTAGCGATGATGCTTATCCAAATAGTGGTGTTCAGCCATTTACAGGTGAGATTTATAAAAAAAGCACAGTTAGTACATGGTAAATCATAAAAACAAAGATGAGTGAATCAAAAATAAGGCCGGTGGTGAAAGACAACTTTAAACCACCGGCTTTTCTAATAAAGAATTTGCAATGCAACAATTTTTAGATTTTCATATTTAATTTTATTCTTAAGTTAATTGACGAAGCAAATGTTGCTGCCGATTAAATTCCTTTTGTTCTGGTGTTAGTACGTCGTAGTTAATTGGGGGACGCATTTCCCACTGTAGCTCAGCTAAAAGCAGTAAACTCATTCCCATTATTAAACCAGTAGCCAGAAATTGTTTTCCACCACAGTAGGATAAAAGCAAAATTCCGAATAAATGAATTGCTGCCGTAATTAAAAAAGTGCGCGATCGCACTGCCCATGCTGTGATGACATAACCAATTGCACTTAATCCCAACCATAAGGGACACAAACGCATCAAGACTTGTCCCCAACCTAGAAAAATGCCTAAATCAGTCAGGAGAACACCCCCCAGCATCAAAGCCACCCAAGCATATATCAACCAGCGCAAACGTTCTACGCTTACCCACAACCAGGTAAATGCAATCATTGTTGCCGTACCTATAGCGGTAAACGTTGTCCATAAAATTGCTTGAGTAGTCCAGCTAATGGGTAAATATTGCGCTGTAATAAATATTCCTGCACATATTATGCCCCAAACTATAAAAACTTGGTCTATTCGAGTATAAAACCCGGAAATAATTCTTATATTGCCAATTTTGCCACTTATACGCCAAATACCTTGTAAATCCTGGTAATCTAAATCTTCCTGCTTATTGCGGAGGAATGGTTGAGATAACGTCAAAAAAGTCATTAGCAGTCATCCGCCGTAAGGAACATATTTCTAATATCTATAGAAGTATTTTAATAACTCTTCATGAACTTTTGCAACCCGTTGTCAATAAAAATACAGAAAATTAGTTCGTTTATAAGTTTTTTGAGAACAATGTTCGTGGTAAACCATCTATATGTCTAAACAAATAAAATTGCTTTCAAGTAAAAGTAAAGAGTTTTCAACAGTAAAGTTTCTCAATTTTTAAAAATAAGTTAAATTTTATAGGACTTACGCAACGGTAATGATAAATTAGGTATTCCCAACGTTGACATCCCCCCAACCTACCTTAAAAAAGAGGGGCTTTGCATAAGTCCTATTTTAAGTGAAAAACTTTATTGAAGAATCAACTGATTTAACACAAAAGCTAAAGCCGCGCTTCCCAAGGGAACGGTTAAATTATCGATACCAAGAATTGAAATCGCTTCTAAACCAGTAGCAACTAAAGCTACAACTATCGATATTACCCAAGTTTCCCAAGTATTACCTTGTACGCTTTGTAAAACTAAAATACAAATAATAAAGCTAACTAATGTCATAGTTAGAGAGCCTTCTAAACTTTTTTGACCTCCTAATACATTATATTTATGCTTACCAAAACGCTGACCTACGAGGGCTGCTAATCCATCTCCCCATGCCATAATTAATATTCCTATTACGGCATAAAATGGTTGTTCTAAATACCAAAACCAGCCAATTAAAACGCCAATACTAACAGAATAGAAAAAAGTCCCCAAACTTTTACGTCCGACACTATTTATACCGGGAAAAATTGGGAATCGATAGGACAATAAAGTAAATGCGCTCGCTAAAATCGAAGCAGCGATACCTATACTTGCAGGAATATCTAGCCACCAAGCAAGTAGAATCACATTACCAGTACCAATGTGAACTATCTTGCGGATAATTTCCGAATCGCTTTTAGCAAAACGTTTGACTCCCCCCGCACTCAGAAGAATCAGCGACACCCAAATACCAACGGCTACGACTTGCAGCCACATAGGCGGAATCGAATCTATAACAGTAAATGAACTCAAGTTAAATATAATTAATTAGAAATTTTTTCCCTTACTACCAATTTATCGGATTTTCGTTACCGTATTCCAAACTATGAAACTATTATTTATTTGGTTTATTCGGTTCTACCGGATGTTTATCTCACCACTATTTCCCCCAACTTGTCGGTTTCAACCCACTTGTTCGATGTACGCTATGCAAGCGATCGAACGTTTCGGAGTGTTGCGGGGTTCTTGGTTGGGTATTCGCCGTATTTGCCGCTGTCATCCATTTCATCCCGGTGGTTACGATCCAGTTCCGGAACAGGATGGGAGGTGAGGGGATGGGAGGGGGGATGGGGAGATAGGGAGAAAAGGAGACAAGGGGACAAGGAAGGGGACAAGGGGAAGAATTAAAATTACTAATTAGTAATTACTAACTCTTTTAATCCAAAATCCAAAATCTAAAATACATTAATGCGACCTTATCACTATATTGAAATTGTTGAATGTGGCGAACCTTTGGTAGAGATTCCGTTGTCAGATTTTGCGGTGGAATCTCCTCATCCTTATCAGAAGTTAGGGGCACCTTATGGAGAACATTCTCCTTATTTTTTGCGTGAAACTCTTGTGGATTATTTGATAGAGGCTCAAAATTATCTGCAAAAATTACATCCCGATTGGCGTATTCAAATTTTTGATGCTTATCGCCCTGTGGCGGTGCAGAAGTTTATGGTTAACTATACTTTTTCTCAAGCTGTAGAGGAAAAGGGATTAACTGAATCAAGTTTGTCAGAAACACAAAGGCAAGGTATTTGGGAAGAGGTTTATAAAATTTGGGCTGAACCTAGTTTGGATCGAAAAACTCCTCCTCCTCACTCTACTGGTGGTGCGGTGGATGTAACTTTGGTTGATGAAATAGGACAAATAATAGATATGGGTTCGCCGATTGATGAGCTTTCGGATCGATCGCTTCCCGATTATTACGCCGATATTCAACAAGAAGTTTTACAATATCACGCGAATCGTTTGTTATTAAAATATGTGATGGAAAAAGCGGGATTTACACGCAATCCTAGAGAATGGTGGCATTATTCATTTGGGGATCAAATGTGGGCTTGGTTGAATAATGAAGCGAATGGGAATAAGAAATGTGTTGCTTGTTATGGAAGGTTGTTTTGATTAATAGTTGGGTATGTGACTAGGCTGTTTACTTTGTACCTTTTTAGCGGTTAAAACTTCATGCAAAAAATGCGTTGGTGTTCAAGATATTGCCCTCTCCCCCTCCCCTCTCCCAAGCTTGGGAGAGGGGTGCCGGAGGCGGGGTGAGGGCTACGCTGCTGTGGCATAAAAGTTGTGTGAACTTTAAGCGCGAAAATCCTATCAAATTCAACATCCTAGTGTGTGACGCTTCGATAAATTAAGCAACAAGGTTCGTAGTAAGCCATTTCTCGCTAGTCTTAGAGGACTAAAGTCCTTACTACGAACCACCCTACAACGATCAACTTTGCGATAAACGTTTCACTTCTTCACCCCCTAGCATCTTGTCTACTTGTGCAAGGATTTGAGGAATTTTATCGGCATGAGGACTGTTTTGTAGAAATGGTTTGAAGTCTAATTGATCGATTTTATCGGCTTTATTTCCAGGAAACCAATGTCCTCCTTTTCCTAAAAGGTTGTAGCGCATTTTTGCATATTCTGTCATATCGTAAGCAACGGCTAAGTTCCGCAACCACAAAACCATCGGGATATTTACGTTTCCCGGTGTTTCTTCTTGTTTGGGTAAGCCAACGTGCCAAGTTTTTGCCCAGTCTTCTCCTAAAGTGGCGATCGCCTCTTGTTCTAATTTTTCTAAAATCGGCGGTAACACTTTATTAGCTTTATCTAATAAGTTAATGGTTTTCAAATGTTCGTCAAAATCGCTGGGTTTTGAAGCACCTAATGATAAGGTATGCACTTGAGGATGGCTCAAACAAAACAAGTCGTTAAATACCATCGGTGATAAAGGAGAGCAAAGTTTAACTAACTTTTCTGGTGGATCGTAAAGTCTACCGCCTTTGTCGGAAGGGCTAATTATAAATACTCCCATATCGTGACGAGTGGCAGCTTCTATCGCAGCCCAATTACTTTGATTAATATAATACCAATGCAGGTTGACATAATCGAATTGATTAGTATTAATTGCTTCAACAATAATATCAGTTGGCCCGTGAGTAGAAAAGCCGATAAATTTAACTTTTCCTTGAGCTTGAAATTTTCTGACAATATCTAAACAGCCACCAGGGCGAATTGTATTTTTTAAAGTTTCGGCATTATTAATACCGTGAATTCCTAATAAATCAATATAGTCTAATTGCAGATTTTTTAAAGATTGTTCTAAAGTTTTTTCAAATTCTTTTGCATCTGCCTTTGGGCCTACTTTGGTTTGTACGATTAATTTATCGCGATTGAATTTCGGTAAAATTTTGCCTAACTGTATTTCTGAAGTACCGTAACCGCGAGCAGTTTCAATATGGTTTATACCAATTTCTAAAGATTTTTTAATCGTTGCTTCCAGATTTTCCTGGTTTTTGCGGGGAATCTCTTCTTCAGGTACATCTTGCCATTTATACTGATATCTCATCCCACCGCAGGAAAACACGGGCATTTGTAATTCGGTGCGTCCAAATCTTCTGTAAAGCATCGGGTAAATTAGGATTTGATAATAAAGAGTTACTAAAATTAATATTAACTAGTATCGATGCGGATTTACGTATATAAACCTGATTTTTCCTTAAAATTTAACCATTTGGGAATGTTTGCATTAGTGCAGCGGTAGATATAACTCCCAGCCTCATAGCAGAAGTCGATAATATAAAATTGATCGTAGTTTTTTTTTAATATTATTAGTCCATTTTAATGGACTTCTGCTATTAGCCTGGGGTTTTCAACCCCAGGTGGACTAGGTTTTACTAGAGAAAACAATCATATTCCCTGTATATCATCCTGCGTTACGGCATTTTCTATTTACTCAGGACTTACGCAACCGCAACCAAAAAGCAGGCATTCACAACTCTTAGATCCCCCCAACCCCCCTTTTTAAGGCAGGGCTGTTTCATTCTAAAAAGGAAAATAATAATAGGAT
>NZ_CAWUDI010000072.1:0-34991 GCF_963920925.1 Calothrix sp. CCY 0018
TTCTGCCTTTTTACGATTATTTAGTTAGCATACCAAGTGCTGAAGAACCAAAAAATATGATTGGAGAATTTGAACGAAATCAGATATATCATATGGACTGCTTAGATGGTTTAAAGCAAATACCCGATAATTGTATTGATCTTGCTATTACCAGTTCTCCTTACTGGGGACAAAGAGGTGACGAAGGTATTGGATTAGAGGAAGATCCAAGAGAATATATTAAAAATTTAACCCAAATACTAATTGAAGTAATGCGGGTTATAAAGCCGACTGGAATTTTGTGGCTTAATATAGGTGATGCTTATAATACTCCTATTAATTGGAAGTTAGACGATCTGAAATACTCGACATTAGGAGCAAATGGAAATGGATTAGCTGCAACTAACTCTGCTTATACTAAAAATAGAGGAATGCGACGTGCTTTCATCCAAAAAGAAGTTGGTTGGCTAACTTACGGAAATCTTCTTTCTTTACCTTACAGAATTATCCTTAACTTGTGCGATCGCGGTATGTATTACCGAGGTGAAATTATTTGGACAAAAAGAAAAGTTATGCCAGAAGGTAGATGTCGAAGACCGCATCGTAAGCATGAATCTATTTATATCATTGCTAAAAATGAAAGGCATAGTTTCCGTACAAAACCACCATGTCCTTCAGTATGGGATTTAAAACCTGACTCGAATCAAAATAAAGGACATACGAGTACTTTTCCTTTGAGTTTACCTCTTACTTGTATTGAATCAAGTGGTATTGAAAAAGGAATAGTACTCGATCCATTTATGGGAAGTGGTACAACCGCGATAGCTGCTATTATTAAAGGTTTTGATTATATTGGCTTTGAATTAAATCAAAATAACCATAGGAAATCTCAAATAAGAATAGAAGAATTGTCCTACCAGTTATGTCTAGATTTATAAAGCATTTTTGTATTTCTCCCATGTAGCAATAATTTTTGAGGGAAAAACATCTTCTGTTGGTTTTAAGGAGCAAACGAATATACGTTTTCCGCTCGGTGTAGACTCCAAGCTAGGAATTGTTCTCAAGTTGTAAGAGAAACAAGCATCAAATGAGCCATGCTCTTCAATTAATTAAAAATATTCCTTGTTAGCAACCTTAAACAAATATTTCAAAAATTATTCCTTTGGCATCTGAAGTCATAAGCCTAACATCTATAGTCACTATTTATAAGTAACTACACTTAAAATAACAATAAAAATATGAACCGAAGATACTTGTCAGTATAAACTCTGAACTCATTGTGTCACCGTATAGGCTATATGTAGTATGTTATATCGCATCTACTACGTAACGGTGTACTTATTCTTCTATAATCTTGATTTTTTCTTAATTCAAAACTATTCGTTGAGACTAAAGCAATTTTTAATCTCGTCGGCTTTTGGTGAATATTTTTATTCTGAATTGCTTGCTGTTTTGCTGTTAGCAGTTACAGCAATAATTCTGACAATTTTCTTTTTTAGCAAAAAATTACTGTCAGCGAAGCAGGAACTAAATAAAGAGATAATTGGACGCAAACAAGCTGAGGAAGTCCTGGTTTTAAGTCAAAACCGTTTAAAATTACTTAACAGTATTTTAACTGGTGTTCCTTTGGGAATGTCCGTTGAGCAGATAATAAAAAATACTATCAAAGAACTTAATAGACATTTTTCGGATTTAACAATTGCTTTTTCAAACATAGATAACAATGGTATTTTAACCGTTACTCATTCTGTATTAGCAGCCGATTCGCCACAGATAGAAGGTTTTGTCGTTGATTTAACTACGGCTCCCGATTATTTTTTTACTTTAGTAAATGGTCAAAAATTTATCGTTGAAGATGTTGCTCAAAATCAATGTTTAGTATCTTTGGCATCTGACATTTTAAAAATTGGCAATCAAGCTATCTTAGAAATACCCTTACGAGATTCTAGCGGGCTAATTGGTGTACTGGGTTTTTATGATTCGCAACCGCGAAAGTGGAGTGAGTATGAAATTAATACAATTACAGAAGTTGCTAATTATTTACTTGTGGCAATTGAGGATATTCAAAGTCAACAGGAAAATAAACGAATTCAAGTAGAACTTAAGGAAAGCGAAGCATTCTTAAGAACGCTTTATGAAGTAGCAGTCGCTCGTAATTTTGATTTTGAGCAACGCATTCAATATTTATTGGCAATGGGATGTCAAACATTTGGTGTAGAGTTTGGCATTTTGGCGCGAATTGAAAATAACCGCTATAACGTAACTGTGGCGCAGGCTCCGAATAATTCCCTGTATCCGGGATATAGCGTGGAATTAGAGCAAACTTTGTGTTGCGAAGTGTTAGAAAATGATGAACCTTTGATAATTCTACATAGTAAAAATTCTTCTTGGTGCAATCATCCCGGCTATAAAAAGTTTGGTATGGAATCTTACATCGGGGCACGGGTATTAGTCGCAGGTAAAGTTCATAGCACTCTTTCGTTTTCTAGTCTCAAACCCCGACAGCAAAAGTTTCAAAATGCGTACAGGGAATTATTAAAGTTAATGGCGCAATGGGTTGGTAGCCAGATTGAACGGGAGCAAGCTGAACAAGCTGTGAAACATCAATTTCATCGCGCTTTGTTACTCAAACAAATTACCCATGAAGTTCGCCGAAGTTTAGATGCAAAGCAAATTTTTGAAACTACTGCAATTCAAATTGCCAATGCTTTTAAGGTTAATCGCTGTTTAATTCATCAGTATATACCTGGTTCAATTAATAAGATTCCTACTGTAGTGGAATATTTAGAACCGGGCTATCCATCGATGCGACACTTTCAAATACCAATTGAGGGTAATCCTCACGCTCAGAAAATGTTATCTCAAGATAGCGCGATCGCAACATCAAATCTTTTTACCGAACCTTTATTAGAAGCTGCTGTAGATATCTGTGCAGAAATGCAAATCAAGTCGATGTTAGCGATTCGCACTTCCTATCAAGGTGAAGCGAACGGTATTATTGGATTGCATCAGTGTAATTATTATCGTCAGTGGACTAAAGATGAAATTGAGTTATTGGAATCTGTAGCCGCACAGGTAGGAATTGCTGTTGCTCAAGCTCGTCTTTTGCAACAAGAAACTCAACAAAAACAAGAACTTACTATTAAAAATAGTCAGTTGGAACAAGCAAAGCTTGATGCTGAAGCTGCAAACCGTGCCAAAAGTGAGTTTTTAGCGATGATGAGCCATGAAATCCGCACTCCAATGAATGCGGTGATTGGTATGAGTGAGTTGTTGCTGGATATGGATTTGAATCCCCGACAGTTAGATTTTGTAGAAACTATCCGCAGCAGCAGCGATACATTACTAGCTATTATTAACGATATTTTAGACTTTTCTAAGATTGAATCGGGTAAATTGGATTTGGAGACAATTCCATTTAATTTACGTAATTGTGTAGAAGAATCTTTAGATTTATTAACTTCTCAAGCTGCTGCTAAACGCTTGAATTTAGCGTACATAATTGATTCTCAAACTCCAACTTCTATTGTTGGAGATGTAACGCGAGTGCGGCAAATATTAATAAATTTACTTACTAATGCGGTTAAATTTACAAAAGCTGGTGAGGTGGTTGTTTCTGTAACAGCTAAACAATTAACCAGTAATTTAACAACGAGCAATTATCAAATTCAATTTGCCGTTAGAGATACGGGGATTGGTATTCACCAGAAAAAGATTAACCGATTATTTAACCCTTTTACCCAAATTGATGCATCGATGACTCGTCAATACGGGGGTACTGGATTGGGTTTAGCCATCAGCAAGCGCTTGAGCGAAATTATGGACGGTACGATGTGGGTAGAAAGTACTGTAGGTGAAGGTTCTACATTTTATTTCACAATTGTTGCCCAGTCGTGCCAAAATTCGGCACTCACTAATCTTGAAAATATTCAACCACAGATGGCTGGTAAACGAGTTTTGGTAGTCGATGACAATGCCACCAACCGCAGAATTCTGAGTTTACAAATGCAGAAATGGGGAATGATTGTTCTCACAGCAGCAGATGGTTTGCAAGCTTTGGAATTAATTGATTCTGAAGAAAAATTTGATCTGGCGATTGTAGATATGCGAATGCCGGAAATGGATGGTTTAAGCTTGGCTTCTCAGATTCATTCTATCCCAGATAACCAACACTTACCGATAGTAATATTAAGTTCCGTTGATAGATTAACTCAAAAGCAATTTGCAGCTAAATCAGCATTTGTTTCCTTACTCAACAAACCAATCAAACAATCCCAACTATACGATACCTGCGTTCGTATATTATGCGGAAAACAAATTTCCGTCTTACCCTCACCATCTTCAACGTCTAAATTTGATTCGCAATTGAGTCAAACATTACCATTACGCATTCTTTTAGTCGAAGATATGCCTTTAAATCAAAAGGTAGCCTTACATATGTTACAAAAATTGGGCTATGGCGCTGATGTCGCTAGTAATGGCTTAGAAGCACTTTCTAGTTTGCACCGTCAAGATTACGATCTTGTTTTCATGGATGTACAAATGCCGGAAATGGATGGATTGCAAGCAACGAGGTGTATCTGCAAAGAATGGTTGCCTCCCAAACGCCCTTGGATTGTTGCCATGACGGCAAATGCTATGCAGGGTGACAGGGAAGAATGTTTGAATGCTGGCATGAATGACTATGTTAGTAAACCCGTGCGGATTGAAGCTTTAATTGAAATTTTTAATAACTACAAAAATTTGCAGCAATCATTTAATCAAGATTCAGATTCTACTGCTGTTGTGAAAAAAGAAAAACCGCAATCGATTGCTCTGCCAGTTATTGATGCTCAAATATTGCAGGAGTTAAAAGATATGGCAGGTGATGATGGTGATCAAATGCTAGCGGAATTAATTGATAGTTACCACGAAGATGCAGTACCAAAATTAAACGAAATTCGCCGCGCCATTGATAAAAAGGATGCTGATACTCTACGTAATTCTGCTCATGCTTTAAGGTCTTTGAGCGTTACCATTGGTGCTGTATTGCTAGCTCAAGTAAGCACTGAGTTAGAAGCTATAGGTCGTTCTGGAACTACACTTGGTACTTCTACTCTCGTAAAAAAACTTGATACAGAGTACCAACGGCTAGAGACAGCTTTGCAACAACACTATCCCACCAGGAGGGCATGATGACTAATCCCGAATCTCAGAACAATTCACCCCAAATTCTCATAGTAGACGATCAAAAAACTTTACGATTAGTTCTGCGTAAAGCAATTGAAAAACTTGGATATCGGGTAATAGAAGCCTGCAACGGACAACATTGTTTAGATATCTGTCAAAAACAAACTCCAGATATGATTTTACTCGATGCCATGATGCCTGGAATGGATGGCTTTGCTTGCTGTACCAAGTTGCAAACACTGATGAGTGAAGATTGTCCGCCGATTTTGATGATAACAGTTCTCGACGACCAAGAATCAGTGGAACGAGCTTTACAGGTAGGAGCAAGCGATTACATTACAAAACCGATTAATTGGGATCTACTTGCACAAAGAGTAAATCGCTTATTAACATCTGGTTGGGCAATATTAGAAACCCGCCGTCAAATCGAACGCGAATGTCGATTAACAATAGGTTTAGAAACAGCAAATCGAGAATTACAAAGCCTTGCTTCTAGCGATGTTTTAACTAAAGTTGCCAGTCGTACCTACTTTAACGAATACTTACAGCGGGAATGGAAACGATTGGAAAAATATCAATTACCTCTATCTTTAATTCTATGTAAAATTGATTTTTCACAAATAGATTATCAAGGCAAGGATGAGTATTTATGTTACATTGCTGATACCATACGTAAATGTAAAAAACGCTCAACCGATTGTATTGCTCGCTACAGCGATGAACAATTTGTGATGATTTTAGGTAATACTCAAGCTGAAGAAGCAACAGAAGTAGTTAAAACAATTCAACATTCTATAGAATCATTGAATATACTAAACGAAACTGTAAAAATTAATTTCGGAGTTAGCAGCATGATTCCTTCTGCCGAATCGTCTGCATATCAATTAGTTAAAAATGCGGAAAAACAGTTATTAATGAGCAATGAACAATTAACAATTATCAATTAATAATTATTATAGATTTGTAGATTGTGTCTGAATTTGAAACCCATTTGCTTAAACAAACTGGGCTTCTAGCATTTGAAATTCTCAATCATCTATTTATAAATCCATTACACCCAAAGGTGATGTTGGGTTACGACACGAAAACATAGATTCTCGTTACAAGTTAAATTGCGAGGCTCGTGTCTAACCCAACCTACAAACTGTTAACTGATAACTGACTTACCCCAAATAAATAATATACATACCGCCGATATATAAAACAATTAAACCCAAAACATCATAAGTAAGATATAGCCTTGATGGACGTGTTGCGCGGTAAATTAATCCGACAATTGCTAAAGAAGTCATCATCATGGCAATAATCGCGGTGAAAATATGGACGCTGCCGATTTTTGTCCATAAATCACCTTTCATATAAAGAATATCGAAAATTCCTAAAATTGCCAGATTAAAAATGTTGGAACCAAAAACGTTAGAAATTGCTAAATCCACAGCATCTAATCGTACCGCAGCGATTCCAGCAGCAACTTCGGGAAGCGATGTAGTGATTGCAATTAACAACGAACCGATAAAACTTTCTCCCAATCCTGTTGCTTTAACTACTTCGTCTCCCAACCAAGCCAACCATACTCCAAGTACTACTATCGCTAAGGAACATAAAGCAAAAGTTAAATACGCTGTTCGCGGTTTAACGTGTGCGTATTCATAAGCTTCACTTTCTTGATCTAATACTTGGTTGCGCCGTCTCGTTTCAAACTTGGCAATCAAACGAGCGCTAATTAAATAAATTACGATTAGCACAATACTCGAAATACCAACCCAACCCAACATCGGATGTAAGTCTTTACCCGCTAAAAATATCCCAGTCGCGGCAACACCTAACATCAAAGATCCCAATCCAGCCGCCATACCGTGACTAACCTGCGCTTGCTGGAAAAGCGGGCCACCTCCGGTAATAATATCTAATATTGCCAGAATCACTAAATTAAACAAACAGCTACCAAAAATACCTCCTGCCGCTAAATCTGGTGCATCCAGATAATTAACCGCACTTATACCAGTAGCCAATTCAGGTAAAGAAGTACTGCCAGCAAGTAGAATTGCACCCACCCAATTACGTCCCAAACCACTCTTCTCAGCCACCATATCGGCGCTTTGCGAAAGTTTTGTACTTACTGCTATTACCAGCGCTATACATATAATGACTTGAATCCAAAGCATTTAGGACTTCCCCCGATTACGCTATTTATCAGATGATATGTTATTACTTCCCGACACGAATTGTAATGTATTCATTTGTAATTCGTAATTAAATAGGGCATTGGGAATTGGGAATTGGGAATTGGGCATAGTTAGGAGTAATTAAGGTCAAAGGTCAAAGGTTAAAATAAACCTTGTCCCCTTGTCTCCCCATCACCCCATCCCCCCATCCCCTCACTCCCCCGAATCTGACCTACTCATCAACCGAGGATAAGGCAAATTGTGCTTTGCAAATGCTCGTTTTGCTCTTGTTGTCAAGTCGGTTTTGTAAATAAATTCATCTCTGGCATCTAGGGGATAACTTTTAAGTTTAAACAAGGTTCCCCAGGGTTTTTCTTCTACAATTACTAAAATCGGCAAGTTTAAGTACGTGTATTTACTGGTATACGCCACTCTATATAAAATTTTTGTCACTAATTCGGTATCTACATTATGAGCGAAGTAAAACTCACTAATAACCTGGGCTTCCAACTCGCCCATATTGGCATTAGATACGGCATTTGTCCAGATTTTATTGTGGGGTATGGTAACAACGTTATCTTCTGGGGTTTGTAAGCGGATTCCCCTTAATCCGTAACTAACTACTTCACCGTAGAAATCTTCAATTTGAACGCGATCGCCAACTCGGTAGGGAACTTCAAATAAGCCGATGATTCCGGCAATAATCGAACTTGCATAGTCTTTGAAGGCAAAACCTAACGCTACTGCGATGGTACCTGTAACTGCAATTAAGTTTTCTCGCGATATGTTTAAGAATAAGTTCATTAGGAATATGACGGTAATAGTCAAAACCATCATTCTTAAAAAAGGCAGAAATTGCTTAACCCGCAATCGCCATTCTTTAGCAACTTGTTCGGATAACCAAATAACTGTTTGATCAATAACTTTGATCAGAATATAGGAAATGACTAAAGCTATCAGTGCTTGACCAATTTTCCAAGTTGTAATTTTACTAATAAGTTCTTTGGTTTGTTCTGCTGTTTCTTTCGCTGCATCATTGGCTGCATCACCAGCAGATTGAGCTAAAATTAAAGAATAGAAATTAAATGTTAAGGTTTTTATAGAATAGGTTAAATATTTAAACCCTTCAGGATCGAAATCAAAATTAATCTGATTCATGAATAATAAAGTTGTTATTTGCTAATTCACTTTTTAGTCGGGGATAATGAATTGGATTAATAGTTAGTATTTGATTTTTTTGCTCTATCAAACCTTTACGGCGCAGCATTTGTATTTGACCTTTAACTAAATTTTTATCGTCTCCCAAACTTTCGCTGAGTGCGGATAAAGTTAAATCTCCGTGTAACAATAAAGAGTATATTATATAGTGTTCGTCTGCATTTAAACGCGGTAAAGTAGGTAATTCTGGATATTGTGCTTCTAGAATTCCTTCAGCTTTTTCATTTTTATCATCGTCTGTTTCTTTCACTTCGTAGCGCATTGAACGTAAAAAAACTTGTGCGGCTACAGTATTTACTCCTTCACTTACAGAAGCTAATCTATCAAAATATCTACTTTTATAACTTTCCGGATCTTCATTATTATTAGGAAACTCTATATTCGGTTTAGCAAAATGAATATCAAGCTCGGAAACAATCGGTTCAAACCACTCTTGTAATTGTTCTCCTGTAAGTTCGGGTAACTCTAAAGATTCCCCGCAATAAGCTTTAAAATGAGATACATAATTAAGGTATTCCCAACTTACTTTACCCCCACCAATTACCCAAAACCGAGAATCATCTTGCAGCAGCACATCTTGTAAATAATCAATTCCATCCAAACCATCAACGCAGCGCAAAAAACACCAGCTTAAATTAGAAATAACTACAATTTCCTGCTGCTTCGAGCCTGTTGTTGACAATCCTCTACCTAATTGCTGCCGTAATCTTGTTGCAATATTTTCAGCTTTTTCTGGTCTACCTATCCATTGTAAAGGTCGCAGTGCTATTTCCTTTTGCGATGCCCAATCTTGTAAACTTTCAACTAAAATGCGCGACACAGTGGTAACTGGAGAACTTAAAACCACCAACGAATTTTCAGCCGCTTGGGGATTCTTGCGCCATTTTTCCACCGCTTCATCCAGCTTTGACTGAATCGCTTCCATATCTGGGTTATCGGTAGGTAATTCATCGACAGCTGCAACTAATCTAGATGCAAGATGCGGTGGTAGTTCAATTAAAGACTTCTCCGGCTCTTGCGTTTCTTGCTCATCAGTCGAAAACCTAGACAGAAAATTTTGACGATTTTCGACAAACCAGCCTTGAAATCGATCAAAAAGTGTACCCATTCCGGCTATTTTATTTGCAGCGTGATTAGAAGTATCTTACTCTAATAACTGATAACTATTAAAATATCTCCAGAGTGTTAATTCGTAGGTTAGGTTAGACGCATGAAAATATTCAACTACGAACGAATAAACTTTTTAAGCGTCGTAACCCAACATTTCAGTATTTTATGTAAATTCAAATCATTCGCAGAAACAATGTAAGTTCTTAATACCCATAAATTATACATCTTTAACTATTTTTTAAGCAGAATACGATTAATATGGTCAAATAAATTCGGCTGTCTGACATGGTTGCCTCTAATTATTATTTTAAATCTGTGTTTAAAGTTGATAATTATGCAACCAATCGGAAAATTCTTCCCCAGTCATCTCTTCTGGCTTTTCATGTTTTTCTCTCTCCAATTTTTCGCTTTCGGTTTCGTAGTAGTGCATTTCTCCTTTAGCGCTACGAGTTTGAATAATTTTTAACCGGGGAATGCGGCGCTGTTCATAATTATTAAAAGCTTCACTGATATTAGATGCATTTGATAAGCACTCTGCTAATACCCATGCATCTTCAAAAGTACTGTTTGAACCTTGTGCTGCTGCTGGAGCCATTGGATGTGCGGCATCACCTAGTAAAGTTACCCTTCCTTTACTCCAGAAATCTTTTGGTAATCGATCGCAAATTGCTCCTTCCAAAATTCTCTCAGATGGAGTTGCTTCTACTAAAGCACGTAAAGGTTTTCCCCATTCAGCAATTTTATCCAAAACGCGAGATTTGGCTTCATCTTTATTAGTAGAAAGAGAATTATCTGAAGCCTGTTGACGGTAAAGCCAAGCAATATCACCGTCGCCAACATTTAATAAGTACATAAATTCCCTGTGCCCCCTTACAAAACCCATTTGATCGGGATTTAATACTTGTTGGTTGCATTTAATCACAGCACGCCAAGACATACTTTTTAAAAAACGAGGTTCGCCATCGGCAATTAAATTTGCTCTAACCGCAGATTTTATCCCATCAGCACCAATTAATAAATCGGCACGAATTGTTTCTTTACCGTCAAAATATATATCTACACCTTTATCATCTTGAGAAAAACCAGTACAGCGACGATCGAGATGAATAATATTTCTGGGTAGTTTCGATGCCAGAATTTGTTGCAATCGCCACCACCAAACTGTGATTAAAGGAAAGCCATATTTATCAAATCTATTAGCTGGATTTGTGCGAATATTTTCATTTTGAGTACTTTTTAAAACAGTTTCTTGTACGTGACACCCATAATTTTTAATTTCTTCAACTATCCCAGGATAGATATTATTCAAACTCTTCAAACCATTTGGCAGCAAACCCAAACCACCACCTACAGGACGAAAATCTTGTGCTTTCTCGTACACTTCCACATTAAAACCTTTTTTGTGCAGCGCGATCGCACAAGCCAAACCTCCCAAACCCGCACCTACAATAGCTATTCTTTGCTGCAACATTTTGTTAGAACTCATAACAATTATCAGTTAACAACTAACCACTATCTACTAACAACTAACATAAAAAAACACCCAGCCAAACATTTGGTTGCCGGGTGTAAATATTCAATAACTGATTTAACTGTTCACTGCTAACTGCTAACTGATTTAAGCAATACTTTCAATTTTGATAACAATGTCGTTGAAGTCTTCGTCACCACCGTTGGGTAAATCTTCAAAACCGAAGGTGTTGTCATCTAACAACTTAATGTGATCGAAGTTACCGTTATCTGTGTTAGCACCCAGGTATAGGAAGTAAACTTCTGCTGCACCGCTTAGTGCTTCAGATAAATTACCATCAGCAATGATTAGGGGAACAACAATAGAACCTGCGTCAAATGTAACGCTGCCGTTTTCGGTATTATTGTCACTGGTGGAGAACTGAGGTGAAGCTAGTCTTGCTAAAGCGGCTTGTAAGTAACCAGCTTCACCAACTGCTATCCCGTTAACGCTACCGTTAATATCGTCAACTTTGTAGAAGTAAACTTCGTTATCAAAATCAGCTTCTCTGCTAATAGTGTAATTTACTGTTGCTTGTCCGGTGAAACCACTTAGGTCGATAGATTCGACTATAGTTCCATCAGCCAAAGTTGTAGCTGCAATTGTATTTTCTCCTACAGGTGGCTGTTGTACTAAACCTTCCAATACAGTATCTTCGCGGAAGTCAAGATTTTGAATCCGCATATCTTGAGCGACTGGAACATCTTCAATGTCAAAAGCTGTTTCGCTGAAGTTATCAAGCAAATACTCAGCTAAAGCATCTTGTTCGGTTCCGGCTTCTGCAAAAGTAGCGTCACCTGCTGAGATATCTTGCTCCGTAAGATCGACGCGGTTTTCTCCGAAGAATGAGAAAGGATAACCGTCACCACCTCCAGCTAAGAAATTAAGGGTAACTAAGCGAATTTCGCGATTAGCATCACCAACGACTTCCCCATCTTGGACAACTACATCTTGGATGTCACCATCTTCATCTAAAATTGCTAATGACTGAATGCGATCGCCTTCTG
The DNA here is from genome assembly GCF_963920925.1 of Calothrix sp. CCY 0018. Classification (NCBI taxonomy): domain Bacteria; kingdom Bacillati; phylum Cyanobacteriota; class Cyanophyceae; order Nostocales; family Calotrichaceae; genus Calothrix; species Calothrix sp. CCY 0018. The sequence continues at coordinate 12,159 of NZ_CAWUDI010000072.1, forward strand.
TTGCCACTCCGGTAGCGTTATCATCAGCATCTCTGGTTAATTCAATCGCCTGGTTATCGGTATCAAAGCTAAATTTTAGACCGCCAACCTGTGGAAATTGACCAGGTGTTGCATCATCACCGCTAGCAGCTACAGCGTATTCAAGAATCTGCTTTAATTCTGCTGCTGTGACGGTTAATAAGCTGAGTTCGTTATTGAAGCGAAGAGAATTTTCAATATCTAACTGAGAAACTTCTCCTTCTTCTTTGATACCTGGATTTTCTTGGGTAGGTAATTCTTCACCGTCGTTGCTGAGAAAGCCGATGGGGGCACGAATACCACCACCATTTTTAATGGAAACGGTAACAGATGGGTCAACTTCTTTGGCATAAGCTAAGTTAGCATCAGCCGTTAAGTTACCCAAGTTGGTTTCTTCGGTGCGGACTTCACCGCGACGACCTTCTAAAAATACGTCAGTTTCACCGAAAATGTTACTGTCTTTAGCAGTAACTATACCATCTACAGCATCGGTAAGTTGTTTAACTAATTCACCTTTGGTTTGATCGGCGAATGGGTCTTCGTTACCCCACAAAGCTTGAACTTGTGCGCTGGTTGTTGCAAAAGCACCGCTGACGTTTTCGTCAATGCTATCGGCAATAACTTTACCTTCAGCATCAAAGTCAACTACCAAACGACCGACGTAAGAATACTCGCCATCAGTACTGATAATTACCGCAGTATCACCATCTTTATTAGTGGTAACGAAGGGATAATCTTCGGCAGATGTATCCCCAGGATTCAAACCGCGTGCAACGTCTTCGCTATCAGCTTGTAAAGTATCGGAACCACCAGCAATTACAACATCAACACCGCTGAGTTTACCGATTAATTCTTTCTCTAAGGCGATTTGCTGCAAGTGGCTAACTAAAACAACTTTGTTAACACCTTGATCGTTAACGAGTTGGTCAATATAAGGTTGGAGTACAGCAGCTAAGGCATCCATGTCATTCCCAGAACCCAGTACCTTGACATCACCGGGGGAAGAAATGCTTCTTAGTAATGGAGTTGTCGCACCAACAACACCGATTTTCTCGCCACCTTCTTCAATCACCGTTGCGGGTGCAATTTTGGGTACGTTTGTGCCAGCTAAAGATTCTTCTGGACCGCTTTCAAAAGCTGTGCTAGGAAGAATATCGCCGGTATATAGTCCGTTAAGATTACTGTCGGAGAAATCTAAGTTAGCGCTCAAGTATGGGAACTGAGAACCCACCCAGCGATCGTCACTCAGTTCTGGTTCTGCATCACCGTAATCGGGGGAAATAATATCTTCTATGGCATCGGTTCCCAAGTCAAATTCGTGGTTTCCTAATGCTGAAGCATCGAAACCGATCGCATTCATAATCGAAATATCTACTCTACCGCCACCTTCGCGCAAACTTCCGTAGGAATCTGCATCGCTGTCGTTTTCTACGTCTTGGGGTAAATCGTAGTAGTCGTTATAAAAATTGTTGAAGACTCCATCGTCGCGGAAAGTTAGATCCCCTGCGGCTGAGAAGAAAGGTCCGGATAAGTAGTTATCTCCAGCCGATAAGGTAATAGAATTTTCAACTTCGTCTTCTAAGTAATCTACAATCGCAGCAAAGTTCGCAGCTCTATCAATTGCATCAACTCCACCTTCCAAATCGGAAGCGTGAAGAATTTGTAAGCTGTAAGTATCTGACTGAGGAACTTCGATATCGTAAAGCGTGGTAGTTTTACTTTCTTCGTTCGCAACTGCTAACAAGGGATTGCCGTTCGGGCTATCTGTTGCAGCGATAAATTTCAAACCTTCGGGAGCAATATCGCCTTCGGTACGAATGTACTGAATAAATTCAGGTGCGGTAGGTTTGCTCAAATCGTAAACTAAGACACCACCAGGGCCGCGTTCTAAACCTACGAAACCATAAGGTTTACCATCTATAATTCCCACGGTGACAGATTCGGGTTCGGCACCTTTATCATCGGAACGGTCATCAAATTCATCGGGGTCGCCGTCGTTAGCGTTGAAGAGTTCGGGAGCTTGTTCGGCGGTGATTTGAGCGATTTGATCGCCGCTGTCAAATACTAAGTTACCAACTCCATCCCAGATAGAGAAGGAACGACCACCGTAACTAAATAGTTTGTCAAAATCACCATCACCATCCAAATCCCCAAGGGTGTTGGTGATTTTTAAGCGACCAAGATTTTCATCTTGTTGTAATTCTTCAGCGTTAGGGAAGACAGTAGGATCGAGTGTGACATCCTTGATTCGCGTTTCTTCGTTGAAAATACTTCCTTCTTCTGTAATTACATTACCGTCTGCATCTTCAATATCTCCATCAGGACGGATACGAGCATCACCTTCGTTAGCAGTAATGTAGTAAGTTTTACCGTCTACTTCAAAACTATCAATTGCATCCGGCTGATACATTCCGAAGACGGGATGATTTTTAATGTTTATTCCATCGTCTTCGTTACTGGCATCAAGTTTATTACCTTCAGCAAAATCGATAATTCCCAATACAACTGGTATGGGGTTGGGATTTACCGGAACTGTTCCATCAAGGGGAATATCTTCATCTAGTAAACCAAAATCGTTGTCGTTCAGAACCGCTAAACGACCATCAGGTAATAATGCTAAACCTTCGGGTTTATCGCCAGCTTGATAACCAATTGAAGGTAGGTTTGTTACCTTAATTTTGTTGACGGGGTTAATTCCAGCAGATACTAATTCCGAGGCGGTATACTGCTCAAGAGTCATACCAGCCATTAACGCTGGAGCATCCGGAGCAAGTAAATTAGTCGCACCTTTGAGGTCAATTTCAATTAGGAACTTATTTGCATTCGCACCAACTGCTGAATCGCGTTCGATAACCTGGAATTTGCCGTCACCGACGTAAGCTGCATCGCCGATTTTATCAACTCTACCGCCGGAACGAACTGCTGGATCTTCGAGTAAGTAAACGTACTCAGCAACAGGTTCACCTGTAGTAGGATTAATACCTAAAATACGGATAACATCGGAATTATCGGAAGTATCGCCGTCTGGGTTCGCTAAAGGTGTCTGAATAAATGCGTAGAGAATACTTGCATCGGTATCCAGAGCTACAGCTTCAAAGCCACGATTGCTGAGGCGGTTGGAATATTCTTCTGGTAAAGTTTCTGCTCCGTAGGTTCCTGCTGCTTGATTGCCTAATGCACCCGTTCCCGACGGTACAAAGCGCTCAATTAATTTACCAGTAGAATCAAAATTGTAAATAGCTGGACGGTATTCATCAACCATCCAGTAGCTACCATCCGCAGGGTTGATTACAACACCTTCTAAATCGGCACCGAATTTGTCATAACCGAGCAGATTACCAAACAAATCTACAGGTTCTTCGTCTACTCCAGCAATATTCGGACGACCAGTAATGGGAGTTGTGCCGTCTTTTCTGGTTAATAAAAGTTCCGATACATTTTCAATTGCACCAGTAGTTTCGTTGAGTTCAAACTTGACAACTCGTGCTTGATAGTCTGGTAAAGCAAAAGGACGCTCGTTATCGTCGTCATCGTCTACATTAGTAGGGTTCCCATTTGGTCCTCTATCGGGAACTGTAACAAACTTTAAATTGCCGTTGTCAGCTGTACCGTCATAGAAAAGACCGGATAAACCACCAAGTAAAATATCTTGTCCTGCGGTTGTTTCAGCAGAATCTTCAGGATTCGTTGTAGCGGTTGTACCGAGTACTGGTAAATTAGAGAACTGATATTGTGTAAGGGTTGGCTGACCTTTACTGTAATCTTTGAAACCAAGAGGTAGGATATCTTGTACCGTTGCAGTTTCAATATTAACAACTGCGATCGCGTTGTTTTCTTGCAGTGTCACAACTGCTGTTGAACCGTCGGCAGAAACGGCTATATACTCAGGTTCTAAATCTTGAGCAACTGTAGCTTTGGTTCCATCTGCTGTTTCACCAAAGATACGAACACCTTTATTAATTAACTCTTGCTTGCGATCGTTGAAACCTGTAAAAAAAGCATTAGTTACATTCGCATCGGTTAAATTAGCAACACCACCAGAAATATCAATAATACTAATTGAACCTTCTGGATCTACGGTGTAATCATCATTTGGTTCGCCTTCGTTAGCTACGATTACCTTTGTACCGTCGGGGGTAAAGGTGAGCATATCGGGAAGCGCACCCACTGTAACGGTTTTTAGTAATTCGCCGTCAGTGTTGTAGAAAGCAACTATACCGGGATCTTGTGCGGTATCCGCTTCAACTGCTACAGCAACAATACCATTATTAACTGCAACGCTGTTGGAACCACCACCAACAGTAGTTAAATCAATTTCACCAAACTTAGTAGGGTTAGCTGGATTGCTAATATCAATAATTTCAACGGTGTCCCCAGTAGTTACAAACAACCGCTGAGTAGTGGGATCGTAAGCAACAATTTCCGCGCCATCAACACTTGTAAAGGTACCAATTTGACTTAAATTAATTTTATTCATGCTCTCTTTAGAAAATGACAAACTTGCTACTAATGGATCGTGATCGCTTGCTTTTTCGTCTGTATCGGCAAACTCTGAGTTGACGTGTACGATATCGAACTCAGCATTATCTTCCAAATTATCGCTAACTAAAATATGATCTAAGGATTGTGAATTACCTTGAAAATTAAAACTGTAACGTTCGTTTTCTGGAAGAGTTTCTGTTAAGTTTGTCAAGCTCTCTGCCAAAGTTTCGACAGGAGAGACAAATTCAAATTCGTTCAAGTCTCCCAGCACAACAACATTAGCGTTATTGTTTTCAGCTAAAATCTCATCAACGTAACCTTTGACAGCTTCGGCTTGTGCTTGACGCTCATCAAGACTGCCGTTAACATTCACATCTTCTTGACGCGCTTCAAAAGGTTGCTTTACACCCAAAATCGGAGCGCTACCACCTTTAGAAGAGAAGTGATTGTTAACAACGGTAACTTCTTCGCCATTGAAACTGAATTTAGCAACTAAAGGTAAACGGCTTCCGTTAAAACCATTATCTTCAATTGTTTCAACCGAACCTTCTACAACACCAACACGTTCGGGATTGTAAAGGAAAGCAGTGCGAATATTACCACCAGGTTGACCGCCACTAGTGTTTTCACCGATAAAAGTGTTGTCGATAAAACTGTATGTCGGGCCACCAGCAGTTGCGATCGCATCAACCAGCTTTTGCAAAGTTTCGCTAGCAGATGTTACGCCATCATTAATTTCAGCCCCAGTATTATCCTGAATTTCCTGTAAACCAATGATGTCAGGAGTTTTTAAATTGTTGACGATTTGGGACGCAATTTTAGTAAAACGTCCATTTCCTTCATCATCATCTATTTCATCGGTGTCATTTCTATTTACTTTGCTAACGTCTTCGACTTTGGGATCTAAATTCAAAACGTTGTAGCTAGCAACTGTCAGTTTATCTGCACTACCCATTAAGTTAGTGGTTTCTGCTGCGATCGTTGAAGGAGTAACGGTAAATTCCTGAGTCGGGTAAATCTCGAAATTACCGAAACCGTAACCAACAACCCCGGTTACATCTCCTAACTTTGCTCCGACATCAACTTCAGGAATATCAAATCCTGGTAAAATATCCGAATCTTCATTAATTTGGACTCTTTCGGGGTTAAAGTCATCGGGGCTGATATTTAAAGTACCTCTTTCGCTAATCCCAGTTGCATTTTCACCATTATCTACAACAGTAAAAATTTCCCCAAAGCTATTGGTAGGAGCAACAGCAACTGCATCTTTCGCAGTAACTCGCATTCCTTCAAGTGACTCGAAGAAATCTATTCCATCTGTATCTGCATCAAAACTACCGAAAGCATCATCATCAATATTTTCAGTCGGAGGAATTCTACCGCCCGTACCAATAATTGTTGCTGCAGGAAGACTATTACCGCTAGAATTTACGGTTACGTTTGAACTACTAATTTGAGTTGTGGAAAGATTACCTGTATCCGCACCACCGGGGAAAAATTCGCTAACCGTACCGCTAACTTCTACATCATCACCAATTATTACTGAAGGAGCGGAACTAGTAAAAACAAAAATCGCGTCGGAAGTTGCATTGTTGTTATCTCCCGTAGCGTCTTGAAGATAGAAGCCATTGCTATCTACTGCGGTAACAATACCTGTGGTAGTGACAGATTCACCTACAAGTGGTGACTTATGAGCAGCACCTTGGATTTCGTAGATTTTGACAGCAGAAGCACCATTATTGTTATCATCATCAGAACCAAAAGAACCCAATCCATTAAATGTATCTTGAGCAAAACCATCCCATTCTAATGAAGGATCGAAAGCATCCGACGGATTAGTATCCCCAGTAGTAACGCTTTCTTTACGACGGATAGTATTGTTTTGGGTAGAAGCATCACCACTACCCCACTCATCACCAGGATCGAAACCAATTTGTCCAATTACATCAACAACCGCACCGTTTTTCTTAATTACAATTGCATCGTCACCATTAAAGTTAATTACTCCATCAGCATCAGTTACATCAGCAACTACTTGAATCGTTGCATCAGCATTAGAACGAGTAATTACAAAAACATCTTTACTGGCAATGGTACCTGTCAAATTTAAGGTTTGATTAGGAGATGAAGCACCGTTGGAATAAAGCTCAATCGTGTAATTATCAGTACCAAAGTTAATTTCTGTATCTGTAGGGTTATACAGTTCTATTGCTTTATTATTACTACTACCTTCAACGTACTCAGAAATAAATATGTCAGCCACTCAATACTCCTATTAATTGTTAATCAAATAGTCTAATTTTTGCAAAAGCAAAATTTCCAAGTCATCTAATTAAGTTGACTCAGTTAATAGACGTAAATCAACTAGTTCACGAATATTTCCCTAACTTTTTTGCAATCAAAAATTACTCAAATGCGCCCGGTTTTTATTGCCACAAGCATTTCAAAATTAATTAAAGACAGTATCTATCTTTCGGTTTCAAATATAGTTATTTTACGTGTTTATCGGTAAATAAACATCCAAACTTAGTATCTTTATTTACTTTGATTGCTGATTGATTACGATGAAGAAAAATCTTGTATATAACAAGTCCGCTACCCACTATTCCGGTTGCCTGAGCCATAAGATTTGTTTGCTAATTAACTAGTTAAGGTATTTATTTATAATTCAGAATCTCTGATTAGAGTTTTTGCTGAATAATTCACTAAACACCTGTAAATATTGCTACTTTCCTTATAAATATTACAGAGTTATCATTAAGAAATAAAAAATTTTAGATTAATGTTTGTTTAAGAAAGCTATTGGTTAAACATAATCATAATTTGGCAAATACTAACGGCTGGAATATTTTATTTGTGTTTGCGGTTGCGTAAGTCATTAGACATCTCCGGAAATGAAAAATACCCCTCTCCAAACCTCTCCCCCACGCTTGAGAGAGGCTTAAAAAACCCCCATTCCCTCATAGGGAAGGGGGGTAGGGGGGCTCGCGGTTTGCGTGTAATTTGAAACCATAGAAATGTTTTCCGGAGATGTCTATTTTAAAAGCTCCACCGCTGGCAATTGCATAGGGATTTAAACCCCAAAAAGACGGCTTGCACGCCAATTGACGGCTTCGGTATTAAACCCGCTTTGAGCTAAAAGCTAAAAGCTAAAAACTAAAAGCTGGATAAATATTTAATTTAATAATCTAATAATACGAAATTCTTTACTATGCACTTTTAGTCGTAATAAAACGGAAATTTAAGTTAAAGATTAAAATCAAGTATCTAATATGATGTTAATAACTTTATAAATGATTGATAGAAAGATAAGCTGTAGTTAAAGCAAACAAATTGAATCAGTGAACAGTGAGCAGTTATTAGTGAACAGTAACCAATTAACAATAAACATTGACTAGTCGATCGGTAAGTAATTATTTATTGTTCTCTATTAGTATTCTATTTTCCCAATCATTGTAATTAATGATTTACTTCTTAATAACTGCTCACTGCTTACTGTTCACTGATTACTTGCCTTTCAAGATATGAATAGCCGCACCCGCAGCAGCACCATTGATAGTGTTACTAACAGTGTTATCGCGGTTGGTAATTTCACCTGCGACAGTACCACCAGCCGCACCTACTCCCACATTTTGAAGAATATTGCGGTTTCTTGTGTTTCTTTAACTTTGAGAGAATTTCTACGCTTAAAGTTCATACAACTTTTATGTCGGTCAAAATCGCAACATACTTCCCTCACCCCGCCCTGACGGGCACCCCTCTCCCAAATTTGGGAGAGGGGAAGGGGGAGAGGGCAATATATAAGGGACAAACACGTTTTCTGGATGATTTTTTACCACTTAAAAGGACACAGAATCAGCACCCTAGCACCCTCTTAACTGTGACAATATGGTAAGTTATAATATAGTGCTAAGCAGCTTTATTAATAGTTGGTTCGGGAAGGGGTTCACCAGTTTCTTAATAAGCTATTATTAAAGACTCTAAAGCTTCAGTTCCGTTATAAACTGCTTCTTGATAAGTTTCGCCATGAGTCCGCCATTTTTGTCTGGGGAAGTCAGGAAACCCAATCAAAAAACAATTATCATTTTATACTAATCGTTTCATCATTATTAATATTTCCTTCTATCTCATCAATAGCTTTTTGTGCCCTTAGCTATATTTGATATCAAAGACCGATTAGATCGACTTATTTCAGAAACAAAACAGACCAACTCACTTCTCCAGTTACTTGTTGATAGACTTGATTCTGAGCATTGATAAATCCAAGGAACTTAATTAAAACACCCTAAGCATTCCGTTATAAAAAGCGAATAATTTCTTTATTATAAAGCGAGTCATTTAGCCGAGTTTCGACATCAATCTTCATCACTTTCAATAATTCTCGCCGCCAATCATTCCTTGTTAATTTTGTTGTAGTATTATCATTGCTGATATTGTCGGTTTTTGTTTTTCGCAGCATCCAAATTAATTTGAACGTATGCCAAATCAAAAGCACTGAAAATAAACCACCGACTGTTGCCAGCAAAACCTTTAATTCATGACTTTTATTTTCTGTCGTACTCCATAAACTGTAAATTCCTACCAATACAGCAGTTTCAATTGTCAGTTTGATTACTAAGATGTTTTTACCAGGAAATTCTTTAATTGCAGGTAGCTGATTAATTAAATATCCAACAATAGAAGTTAGTAAAACACCACATAAAGCTTGAAAAAAGGGATGATTGAACATTTTTACGGTGGAAAATACAAGAATTTGTCCTGAAAGTCAGCTTTATTAATATGTTGCAGCATTAATTAGTGTCTTGATACCGCCTTGAAATCAATTTGAAGAAATTGATAACAAAGTACTTTAAAACATATCTTATTCCTTTCTCAGTCGTCTTTAGACGACTTTGACTATAAGCCTGGGAATTTATTCCAAGGCGGTTTTGAGGGCTAAATGACAATGCTAGAAGATATGACTCAAAGATACATAAATAAATCAGTATATTCTGGGTGCCGCTACAATATCTTTTGTTAAATAGGTATCTACATCTGATGTCTTGTGTGTTTCAATAATTTCAATTCCCTAACTCTAGTGGGTTATTCACTGGTACACTTGAACGTTCAACGTAAAAGCATTAAGCTGCGGCTATGGTTCATATAAAGCGCGTAGAACTCACCAATTTTAAGTCTTTCGGTGGTACTACTTCCGTACCGTTACTGCCGGAGTTTACGGTGATTTCTGGCCCTAACGGTTCGGGAAAATCTAATATTCTGGATGCGCTGCTGTTCTGTTTGGGACTTTCGAGTTCTAAAGGTATGCGTGCTGAGAGGCTCCCGGATTTGGTAAATACCAATCAAGTCACGAAAGCTCGCGCTACTGTGGAAGCTAGCGTTAAGGTGACGTTTGATTTGTCGGATTACGATGGAGATCAATTTGTCTCGGAGCCGATTTCTACTGTTGCGATCGATGAGGTGGAAGAAGTTGAAGAAGTTGAAGAAACCACAACTGAGGAAGAATTTGTAGAAGAAGCGGAAGAAACGGAAGAAACGGAAGAAACGGCAGAGGAAGCACAAGAAAAAGTGCTGCGACAGCAGGAAGAAGAGGAAATTAAAAATCGTCGGGAGCAAATCCGCGCAAAACTAGGCGATCGCGAATGGAGCGTTACCCGTAGATTAAGGGTGACTAAACAAGGTACTTATTCATCAAGTTATTACATTAACGGAATCTCTTCTAATTTAAGCGAGCTACAGGAAGAGTTAAGTAGTATCCGTATAAACGCTGAAGGTTATAACGTTGTTCTGCAAGGTGACGTTACCGATATTATTTCGATGAAGGCTCGCGAAAGACGAGAAATTGTTGATGAATTGGCAGGGGTTGCGGCTTTTGACAGAAAAATTAATCAAGCAAAGAAGACTTTAGAAGAAGTTAAAGATAATGTTGATAGCTGTCGGATTATTGAAACGGAATTAACAACGCAGTGCGAAAGGCTTTCTCAAGATAAAGCCAAGGCAGAAAAATATCAAAGATTGCGAATTGATTTTTTAGAAAAGCAGAAATGGGAAGTTGTGCTTTCATGGCGCACTTTACAAAGGCATCAAGAACAATTATCGAAGCAAATTCAAGATGGCGATCGCACTCTCTCAGAAAACACTCAGCAGTTGGGTGTGGTGAATACGGATATTGAAGTTCATCGAAAGCAGCTTGAGGAGTTAAATGCTCATGTTAAGGCTTTAGGTGAGGAAGAATTATTAAAGGTACAGTCAAATTTAGCGACTCAAGAAGCGGAATACAAGCAAATTCAACGTCGTCAAAGTGAGTTACAAGCTGGGATTGCGGAAGCTGGGGTGAAAATAACTCAAACTCAGCAGGAAATTCAGCAGCATCAAGATTCTGTATCTCAATACGCGCAACAAAAAAATACGGAAACCCAAAATTCCGCGTCTTTACAAAGTCAGCGCGAGTCAGTGCGTCAAAATTTAGCACAATCTCGTGAAACGGCGGCGGAGATTGCTTCGGCTTCGGAAGCTTGGGTGATACAGCAAACAAATTTAAACCGTCAAATCGAAACTGTACTGCAAACTTTAGAACCTCAACGCAGCGAAAGAGCGCAGTTAAGGGAAAGAAATAGTCAATTACAGCAGCAAATTCAAGAGCAAAATGATTTAGTTGCAGAATTAGAGCCGCAGTTAGCAGAAAAGCAAAGTCAGTTAAATCAATTTGAAGTTGGATTTAATTCTAGCGTTGCACCAATTCAAGATTTAGCCGAAAATTTAGCTGCTACAGAGCAAGAATTAGAAATTCAGCAGCAAACTCAAAAGCGATTGTTGCAAGAGCAAAGGGATAAACAGCGGCAGCTTGATAAATTGGAAGCCCAAACTCAAGCTCAGCAGGAAGCTCAAGGTACTCATGCGAGTAAAATTATTTTGCAATCTGGTTTACCTGGTGTTTGCGGTTTGGTTGCGGAGTTGGGAAGGGTAGAGCCGAATTTTCAGCTAGCTTTAGAAACCGCTGCTGGCGGGCGTTTGGGACAAATTGTTGTAGAAGATGATAGTGTTGGTGCTGCCGGAATTCAGTTACTCAAGCAAAGAAGAGCGGGGAGAGCAACTTTTCTACCTTTGAATAAAATTCGAGCGCCGCGTATTTCGGCAGAAGGTAATTTACGATATGCCAACGGTTTTATTGATTATGCGGTGAATTTAATCGATTGCGAATCCCGTTATAATGATGTGTTTGCTTATGTTTTTGGGAATACGGTTGTTTTTGAAACTATTGATTTAGCCAGAAATCATTTAGGTAAAGTTCGCATCGTCACTTTAGAAGGGGAATTGTTAGAAACCAGCGGCGCAATGACTGGTGGTAGCGTTACCCAGCGATCGACTTTGCGTTTTGGTACGGTGGAAGCGACGGAATCGGAAGAAGTCAAAGCTTTAAGAAATCGTTTGGTTGAAATCGAGCGGGTTTTACAGCGTTGTAACGAAGCAATTATTACTCTTTCCGAAAGAACAAAAGAATTATCTACTCAACTTACCGAGACTCGTCAGGGAAAAAGAGAACAGCAGTTACGAGCAGAACAATTACAGAAGGAAGTTCAAAGTTTAACTAAACGGGTAGAAGATGCTAGAAATCAACTTGCACAGAATACCCAAAAGTTAAATACCGCTCAATCTCGCTTAGAAATATTAGAACGGGAATTACCGACACAAGAGCAACAATTACAACAATTTCGCGATGAATTAGCTCAGTTAGAAGCATCGCAAACCCCAAGCGAATGGCAGCAAATTCAAGCAACAATCAAAAGTCAAGAGCAGCAATTGCAGCAACAAGATACAGCATTAAGAGAAACAGCAGAAAAATTAAAAAATCTCGAAGTTCAACAGCAGGTATTGCAAGAAAAAATTACTGAAGGAGTGCGACGAGTTGAAGAATATCAGCAACAGCAAATAAACCAGCAGAATCAAATTAATAGTCTTAAAGAACAAGAAACCACATTAACAGCAGCTTTAGCCGAAACTCGCCAACGCATCCAGGAAATGGAAGCGAATTTAGGCGAAGAAAAACAAAAGCGTGATGCTGTAGAAGCCGAATTAAGAAAACTATTATTACGTCAACAGCAATTGGAATGGGAAGTTCAAAAACTACAAGAAAGCCAACAAAACCGCCGCGAAGAATTAGATAGAGTATTGGCAGAATTACAAACAATTTCCTCAGAATTGCCAAATCCTTTACCAGAAGTACCCGAAAACGTAGATTTAGAAGAGCTACAAAAAGAATTGAAATCTCTTTCTAAACGCTTGCAAGCGATGGAACCAGTTAATATGTTGGCTCTGGAACAATACGAACGTACTCAACAACGTTTAGAAGAGCTTAGCGAAAAATTAGAAACATTAGAAGCAGAACGAACCGAATTATTATTAAGAATTGAAAACTTTACTACTTTACGGCAACGAGCATTTAAAGAAGCCTTTGACGCTGTGAATGAAAACTTTAAATCAATTTTCGCCACCCTTTCCGACGGCGATGGTTACTTACAATTAGATAATGAAGAAGATCCATTTGTCAGCGGTTTAAACTTAGTCGCGCATCCCAAAGGTAAACCAGTACAGCGCTTAGCATCTATGTCAGGAGGAGAAAAATCATTAACAGCATTAAGCTTTATTTTCGCTTTACAAAGATATCGCCCATCGCCATTTTACGCATTTGATGAAGTAGATATGTTTTTAGACGGGGCAAACGTAGAACGATTAGCTAAAATGATTAAGCAACAGGCAGAGTTAGCACAATTTATAGTTGTAAGCTTGCGCCGCCCAATGATAGAATCAGCCGAACGTACAATCGGAGTGACTCAAGCCCGTGGAGCTTATACACAAGTTTTAGGGATAAAGTTAAAAACCGACAATACTTCTGCTTGAGTATCTGTTAATAATAGTGTATAGATAAACCGGATTCGAGATCGGGACTCGGTAAATAATGACCTCTGAACAAATTATAAGACGCTCGGATATTTTAAACACCCAAGTCATCACCCGCGATAACGGGAGAAGGCTCGGCATTGTCAACCAACTGTGGGTAGATATTGACAGACGAGAGGTTGTGGCACTTGGATTGCGAGACAGCCTGATCTCCGTTTCTGGAATACCGCGCTATATGTATTTAGGCAGCGTTGACCAAATCGGCGACGTGATATTAGTTAATAATGAAGATGTAATCGAAGATATTGACACCCAGCTTTACAGTAATTTAGTCAACTGGGAAGTAATTACAGAATCCGGAGAAGTACTAGGAAGAGTACGCGGCTTCAAATTTGATGGCATCAGCGGTAGAATCACTTCCATAATCATTGCTTCTTTAGGATTACCACAAATACCCGACCAAGTTCTCAGCACCTACGAACTATCAATGGACGAAGTAGCCAGCGTTGGCGCAAACCGTTTGATAGTATTTGAAGGAGCAGAAGAGCGAGTCACTCAATTAAGCGTTGGCGTATTAGAACGTTTGGGTATCGGAAAAGCACCTTGGGAACGCGACGACGAATACTACAACGCCACTCCTCGCACCGTAGCGCCAGAAAATCAGCTACCATCGGGAGTACCTTTAGAAGCACCCCAAGTTAGAGTACGTCGCCCAGAACCCGTAGCAGAAGAAGTTTGGACTGAAGACGACGCTTACGAACAAGCCCCACGTCGTCGAGTCATGGAAGCACGCCCTTATGAAGAAGAAACCATCCGTTACGAAGAAGCCGAAGAAGACAACTGGAGCGAAGCCACGGGTAAAGATAAGTATCAAGCACCCACCGAGCCTTTCCCCACTAAAGCATATACAGAATACGAAGAAACCTACGACGACGACTTAGAAAAAGACGCTTGGGAAGACGAAGAAGCACCCCAGCCAATTGTTATTCCCAAGAAAGTCAAAGAAAAACAGCCAGAATACGAAGAAGAAGGCGGATATTAAGTTTAGTTAAGAATTAGGAGTTAGGAGTTAGGAGTTAATTTCTAGCTCCTATTTTTTTGTGTACTTAAGGAATTATATATATACGTGACTTCCTAACTCATGCGGAATACGACAAAGATAAATGGAAAAACGACGAATGGTTTGATAGCTAATACTAGCTAGAATAATGATAAAAGAGAAAGAAGTTTGTATCAAACAATTTTTCTTTCTCCTAGAAACAACAAATTAATGGCAAATGTCATATACACAAAACACCTACACAAACTTACTTGTATCTTTCCCTCCACGTCCTATAAAGTCTGAAGAAGACTTAGAAAAAATTCAAAATATTGTTGATAGTTTGCTTGATAAAGGAAAATTAACAGAAGACGAAGAAGATTATTTATATCTATTAGCAATGTTGATTGAAGAGTATGAAGAAAAACAAGACTTAGTTCCAGATATTTATGGAATAGAGCTTATCAAAGCTTTAATGGTGGAACTAGACCTGAAACAAAAAGATTTAATTCCTATTTTTAAAACTGAGTCTATTGTCTCTGATGTACTTAACGGAAAAAGAAAATTGACGGTTGAACATATTCAAAAGAGTGCAGAATTGTTCCATCTTTCACCTGCTGTATTTTTCCCTGAGAATTAGTGTTAAAAATCCAAAACATCCAAAGATTCTTCAATTTCCAAATCTAATATCTTTTCTCTCGTATCCTTATGTTCCTGCACCTTACCCGCTTTTTGATATAAATCGGCTGCTACCTGAAAATCTGCAACTGCTCCTTGAGTATCTCCTAATTCATCCCGCAGGTTTCCCCGATTAATATAAGCATCTGCATCCGAAGGATTTATTTTAATTGCTTGATTGTAATCTTCTATGGCTTCAGGTTTATCTCCTAACTGATAAAAGGCATTTCCCCGATAAAAATAAGCATCCGCATCATAGGGATTTATTTGAATTGCCTTGGTAAAATCTTCAATTGCTTGTAAATAATCCCCCAAATCGCAACGAGCATTACCGCGCTTTTTGTAACCAACTGCATCATCGGGACTGATTTCGATTACCTGCGTAAAAACTTCGATGGCTCGTTGATGATTCTCCCGTTCTAAATTATCATTTATGGGAGTATGAGAATTATCCTCGATATTGAGAGTAACTTGCTGGTGTTCTAATAAATGAGGATTGATTTTTCTTGCTTGAGTGTAATCTTCAATTGCACCTTGACTATCTCCAATAATAGAACGAATATCACCACGGTTTTGAAAAGCTACCGCATCGTAAGAATTAATTCTAATTGCTTGCGTATAATCTTCAATGGCTCCGTAATAATCTGCTAACTGATATCGAGTCAACCCGCTTTTTATATAAGCTTTAGCAAAATTCGGATTTACGTTAATTGCTTGAGTAAAATCTGCGATCGCTTGACTATAATCTTTTAAACAGTAAAACACATTGCCGCGTTTGTAGTAAGTATTGGCATCGCTATGATGAATCTGTAATGCTTGACTATAATTTTCAATTGCACCATCATAAAGTTTTTTCTGAAAACATTCATCACCCTGCTCAACGTAAAGCCGATCTAAATTCTCTTCGGTTTTAATTGACGTAATCAAATTCTGATTTGCTGGTTTTCCAAATAATTGCTGCTGAGGAGAAATATTTGGAGCTATATAACTTGTCGAAGCCTGTAAGTATTCTAAATAAGCACGTAACCCACCAGCATAAAATAACTGCTCAATTCCAAAAGAGATTTTACCAGTTCTCAACTTAATCATTTCAGTTGGTAAAAACCCAGCCAAAACCATATTATATTTAGATTGCGCTTCATTTACCTCTTCCTGAATTAAAACGCAAACAATAACCGCATTTTTTTGGACTTCATCAACAGAAACCGACCATCTTACCTTATTAAAGTAACCGTGACGAGATTTAACTTCAATCCCAATTAAAGGATTAGCAGTCAACGTAAAATCAACATTACCATCGCCGCCGAAGCGTTTTTCATAATCGACTTCAGTAATAAAGTCGGCTAACCTTTCCTTAACAACTTCTTCACCCAACTTTCCCTTAAGATAGCTAACAAAAACATCGCGCACCGAAGAAACGCGCTTGTACTTTTCCGCCATCATCCAGCAAAACTCGCGTAACTGTTTTAACCTTTCTCCAGAGATAACAGTTAATTCACTATATTGACCAACACGTTCGCAATGCAGCAAACAACCATCAGCTAAGCGCTTGATAAAGTCGGATTGTAAACTTCGCAGTACGTTACTCCAATCCATCAATAGTTCTGCGAATTTTAGGATTTATCTATTTTAGTTTAGTATCAACTCTGCGTAAAGATAAAGGTAATTGTACTTATGAAGGGAAGAGGGAAGAGGGAAATAAGTTTAAATGCTGGCAATTTCAATCAATTTTTTCAAAATCTTCAATACATCATACAAATCATTACCGGGGTTACGCATTGAGAAAACTCTTGATGTTCCGTATTGCGGTGTATTACTTTTAGCTAACTTGATAAAAATAAATTCGCTACCTGTGGCGATCAGTCCAAAAGTTGGTTTATCAATTATGGGGCTGCCAAGCATATAGGCGAGTAATTGCGCTAAACCTTCTTCAATAGAGAATGATGCTTTTTTTGATTCAATAATTATTACCCAGAGTCGATCGCACAAAACCAAACTATCGATGCGACCTTTGATAATAGTATCTTGCTCTGGGACTTCAATATCGATTGATTCTTCCGACTTGACGTAAAATGGTGCGAGGTAAAAATCACCAATAAAAAGCAATGGATCGACTATTGCTTGACGCACAATTCCTTCTAACAACGGTGGATAATTAAGCAGGTTGAAATAACCATCCCTTATTTTATCGAGCAGTTGCTTATCGTATTCGCTCAATTCTGGTAAATCATCTTGCCATTCGGGGAAAAAGTCAAGGTTTCTAACTAATTGAATGCCGAAGTTGTCTATCAGGTAGCGAAGATTAATATCTCTTGCTTGAATAGTTTGAATAGCCATTTTTGATTAACGTTGGTGCTTAAGAAGGGACAGGAGGAGAGGGGGAGATGGGGAGACAAGGAGACAAGGATAAAAATAATTATTACCAATTACCAATTACCTATTCCCAATGCCCCATTTCATTATTGCATTCTATCTATAGTGCGATATTGAACGGCTTCAGCAACATGATGGGGCTGCAAGTTTTCGTCACCAGCTAAATCTGCAATAGTTCTAGCTACTTTTAAAATGCGATCGCTAGCTCTTGCTGATAAATTTAATTTTCTAATCGCCATTTCTAATAAATTACGAGATGCATCATCTAATTTGCACCATTTCTGTAGATGGCGACTTTGCATTTGAGCATTACAGCGTAAAGTTTTTTCTTTTATAAATCTTTTAGATGCTCTCTCCCGTGCAACTAAAACCCTTTCCCTAACGGTTTCCGATGTTTCTCCGTTGGGTTGCTGGGTAATTTCTTCGGGTTTTAAACGATTCACCGCAACTTGTAGATCAATTCTATCCATTAACGGCCCCGATAGCTTGCCCCAATATTGTTCTCTTTTATTCGGCGAACAGGTACACTGCTGTTGGGTATCGCCGTAAAAGCCGCAGGGGCAGGGATTGGTACTCGCCACCAAGGTAAATTGTGCGGGAAACATGACAGATTGTTTGGTGCGGGAAATAGTTACTTGCCCATCTTCTAAAGGTTGGCGCAGAAATTCTAAAACATCTCTTTTAAATTCTGTTAACTCATCTAGGAAAAGTACCCCTCGGTGTGATAGAGAAATTTCACCAGGACGGGGGTAGCTGCCACCACCCACCAAAGAAGGGCCACTCGCCGAATGATGGGGACTGCGAAAAGGGCGATCGCGAATTAATTTTCCCCGATTTTTCAATAAGCCAGCTACGGAATATATACGAGTCACTTCCAAAGATTCATCGAAACCCAACGGAGGTAAAATATCGGGTAAACGCCTTGCCAGCATAGTTTTACCACTTCCAGGTGGCCCCACAAAAATTAAATTATGACCACCAGCAGCAGCTATTTCTAAAGCCCGACGTGCGTGAGCTTGTCCTTTGACATCTTTTAAATCTAAATGATGAATAAATGATGCGTCGTGTGATTCTTCTTTTACAGTTTCATCAAGCTCTACAGGTTTATGACGTGCGGGATTATTTAAAAAATTAGCAACTTCAGAAATATTCTCAAAACCATAAACATCTAATCCCTTAACAACTGCTGCTTCTTGAGCATTATCAGCAGGTACCACCAAAGCCGTAATTCCCATATTTTGCGCCGCAGCCGCGATCGGTAATACACCAGCTACCGGGCGTAAACTACCATCAAGTGAAACTTCCCCCAGGAATAAAAAATCACCCAGTAAATCGGGATTAACTTGCTCGGAAGCCGCCAAAATACCCACGCTGATCGGTAAATCAAAACAAGGCCCTTCCTTACGCAAATCGGCAGGAGTCAAGTTGATCACAATCTTACGCATTGGGAAAGCAAAACCCGCGTTTTTCAAAGTTGCTTTTACCCTTTCCTTAGATTCCTGCACCGCACTATCGGGAAGCCCCAACATTACAATTGCTGGTAAACCCCCCGATACATCGACTTCCACACCCACCTTGATAGCATCGATGCCGACAATTGACGCACTCCAAACTCTAGCAAGCATTTATGTAAAACCTTGTATATAAAAACTTTTAATTCATCAGTTATAGCTGAAAATTATTTTGTGTGGCTTGTGATTAATCTTGTAGAGAGTGGGATTTTGATGAATTTTTCAATTTGCGATCAAGAATTTAGTGGATAAAGACAGGTTTGCGATCGTGGTTAAGTACGTATACCTCTCAGCAAGGTTGGATATACGGTAATTTACTACATAATAAGTAATTATAATACTTCGCTTCAGTCAGTAGGATGTACTTGTAAAGTTATTAATAAAGCATTTAGAAGATTTAACAGACAGGAAGCGGATACATTGTGGATTGGACACTTCGATGCCCTTTGTGTGTTCAAGGTTCCATTAAGCGTGAAAAGGATTCTACGCCAGGTTTCAAGGAAAGTAGTATGTGGTCGTGCGGTGTTTGTGGTCTATCCGGTGATGGAGTTTATGTTGAACTTAATACAGCAAAACCTCAGTTTCGCGATCAAAGTTCGTAGGTTGGGTTAAACCTCAGAGCAGAATTAGTTTTGACAGAGATTTATCATCGCGCTGTAACCCAACATTAAATTATTAGTTTATACTGCTTTTCCGCCATAATGATGTTGGGTTACGACACGATTAATAAATCCTCGTTACTAATCAAATTTGGTTTTCGTGTCTAACCCAACCTACAACTACAACCCAAAGATATCAAAATCAAATTCAAGATTTGTGTGAAGTTCGTAGGTTGGGTTAGGCACACAGGGAAATTAGGTATCAACCTAAAATTGATCAAAGTGCCGTAACCCAACATTAAATCATTGGTACTGTAAAATATTTTAAAATCGCATAATACTGCTTGTCGGCTACCGCAATGTTGGGTTACGACACGATGAAAAAATTTTCATTACAAATTAACTTTGATTTTCGTGTCTAACCCAACCTACAACTTGAATATAGGTTAGAAGATATTCTGTGATGCAAACTCAAACTTTCCGCCCAATTCCCAACGAAAACAAAAGCGGTTTAACAAAAGTAGCCACCAACATCTGGACAATTGAAGCTCCCGACTGCATATGCTACCGCCCACCGATGCAACCCCGCTACCCCTACACCCATCGAGCAGTTGTCATTCGCTTAAAAGACAACAGCCTTTTTATTATTTCCCCAATCCGTCTTACTAATGATATCCGCGCCGATATTGATGCACTTGGAACTTTAAAATATATCGTTTCGCCAAATAACATTCACCACTTGCATATGGGAGGTTGGAGCCAAGCATACCCAGACGCGAAACTTTATGCATCACCACGGCTAGATTCAAAGCGCAAAGACTTAACCTTCTACAAAACGCTTTCTACAGACGAGCCAGAACCCGAATGGAAGGATGAAATAGATCAATGCGTTTTTGGTTCAGGTAATGGATTTGTGGATGAAATTGTTTTTTTCCATCACGAGTCGAACACCGTAGTTTTCACCGATATGATTATGGACTTCGATTCCGCAGCTTTTTCTTCTATCTCCCGCGTGACTGCTCAGTTGAACCAAATGTATAAACATACCCCACGCGGAATGCAGTTAGCTAATATGTTCAACCGCGAATCTTTACGTAATTCCCTTAATACCGTTCGCAGTTGGGGAGCCGAACATTTAATAGTAGCTCACAGCCCTTGGTTGTGTGTAGATGGGAAAGAGGAAGTTACAAAATTTTTAGACTTTGCTTTCGACTGGTTAACTCCACGTCCCACAATCGTCGAAGCTGCGATAACTGCGGTATGGTTTTTGGTAGCTTTACTAATTATTTTGCCAGGTCACGCATTAATCGTATTGATTCTAGATATAGTTTATCCAAAGCTTATAAAACAAAATTAGTAGGTTTGGTTTAGGCGAATTTATATTCGCTTCTGTGGTAATAATTGTTGTCCGCAATCATGATGTTGGGTTACGACACGATTAATAGACATCTCCGGAAATGAAAAAAACCTCTTTCCAAACCTCTCTCTTGCAAAGAGAGAGGCTTTAAAACCCCACTTCCCTCATAGGGAAGGGGGAAGGGGGGAAAGCGCATGCAAACTATATAAATGTTTTCCGGAGATGTCTAATAAATCCTCGTTACAAGTAAAATTTGATTGTCGTGTCTAACCCAACCTACAACTCCACAAACTGCTTGTGTAAATACTTCTTCTCAACTACTCTCTTGAAAGGCGATTATACGGAATAATTCTGCGTAATCAATCCTTTAATGGCTTATTTATCAATACTTTCAGAACAGTGCAAGAAAAAATGAGGCAATATTCCCCACTCACGATTGTTTCTTATGTAATCGGTCCAATACTGATTATTTCTAGTCATTTCGGTTCGTTGCTAGTTTTTACGACTGGTTTGTCGTGGGGCGCTGTTGTATGGATTTTATTTTTATACTTAATCCGAATGCTGGGAACAACTGCTATCTACCACAGGTTGCTTACCCATAAAAGCTATCAGGCTCCTGAAGCAGTTCTATGGCTAGGATGTATTGTAACGGCATCGGCTGGGCAAATGGGACCAAGCTGGTGGAAAGCACACCACATGAATCATCATCAACATTCCGATGGCGAGCTAGACACTCATTCTCCTAATACACAAAGTAACGCGATCGCAGGTTTTTATTGGTCGCAAGGAGGTTGGTTGTTATCGCCCAATTTCCTCCCAGATAAGCTACCAAGCGATGTTGAAAATGACAGAGTTTTAAAGATAATTGACCGTTTGCACTTCGTACCTGTAATAGCTTTGGGAGCGCTTTCCTATTTTATCGGCGGTGTTGAATATCTCGGTGCATTTTTTCTCAGCACAACTCTGTTATTCCACGGAGTACAAACCGTTAACTCACTTTCCCATATCTTTGGCGATCGCCCTTTTATCACCAATGAATTTAGCCGAAATAATGCCTTCGTAGCAGTGCTAACCCTGGGTGAAGGCTGGCATAATCTCCATCACGCTTTTCAATCATCCAGTCGGCATGGCATAACTATTCGTTCTGGAAAAGTTGCATATCTACCAGATCCTACATATAGCTTTATTAAGATGCTGGAATTTTTCAAATTAGCGTCGAAGCCTAAAATGATTCCCGAAACCAAGTTGCTGGGACGTTCTAGAGAGCAAAGTTTTCAGAAATTAGAATTGCCAGTGGCATTGGAAACGGTAGAATCTTAATTTTTGAACCGTCCGTTCTATGATTAACAATTGATATTGAGCAATAACAACAAAGAAGAAATGACCGCACAAGACACTATTTTCGGCAAAATTATTAGAAAAGAAATCCCCGCCGACATTGTTTATGAGGATGACTTAGCATTAGCCTTCAAAGACGTTAGCCCCCAAGCACCCGTCCATATATTAGTCATCCCCAAAAAACCGATACCCAAACTAGCCGACGCTTCCCCCGAAGACCAAGCTTTAATGGGACATCTATTATTAACCGCTAAAAAAGTAGCCGAAGAAGCCGGATTAACCAACGGCTATCGCACAGTTATTAACACCGGCTCCGACGGCGGACAAACAGTCCATCACTTACATATACATATCCTTGGTGGAAGACAGATGAAGTGGCCACCCGGTTGAGGTGATGAGGGTATGGGGAGATGGCGAGATGGGGGATGGGAAGATGGGGACAAGGAGTAATACCCAATTCCCAATTACCAATTACCAATTACCAATTACCAATTCCCTGTTCCCTACTCTTAACCAATTGTTCGCTGATAACAGAAACTAATG
>NZ_CAWUDI010000073.1:0-32298 GCF_963920925.1 Calothrix sp. CCY 0018
ACTAACAACTAACAACTAACAACTAACAACTAACAACTAACAACTAACAACTAATTTTTATGAAAATACAGCGAACAACTTTGGGTTTAGTGCTGATAGCAATCTTGTTGGGTGGTTTTGTTTATTTCTATGAGTTTCATTTGAAAGCTCAACAAGAGGCAGTGAAGAAAAAACAGCAGCAACTTTTCTCTTTTAAAGAAGAAGATGTCAAAAATCTGAAAATAACTACTCCGAGAGAAAGTATAGCTTTAGAACGTTCTCCGGAATCGGGTAAGACTAAGTGGTTGATGAAATCTCCCGATAACGTACCTGCTAATGATGGTACGGTAGCTTATTTATTAAGCTTGCTGGAAACAGAAAATATTGAACGCACTTTATCAGCAAAACCATCCCAAGTTTCGGAATTCGGCTTGAAACAACCCCAAGCAACTATTGATATTACGTTAAATAATCAAACAGATCGTAAGTTAATTTTGGGTAAACCAACTTTTGATAACCGTTTTCTTTACGCTCAAAATCAATTTCCCACCAAACCAGATGGAAACTTTGAAGTAATTACAGTATCTAAAAAATTTGAAGATGCAATTAACCGATCGCTCTCGGAATGGAAAGCTGTAGACAATAACCAAATAACTCCATCTCCAACCCCTCAAGCAACTCCTACTATCCCAGCCACCGGAGCTACCCCAGCCCTTCCAACTATCAACCCGATTCCAATTAATCCAAGTCCAAATATTCCCAATAATTCCACATCAACTTCAACACCAACTCCAAATAATTCCACACCAAAACCAACATCTATTCCCAACAATTCCACATCAACACCAACTCCTACTCCTACTCCTACTCCAAATAATTCCACACCAAAACCAACACCAACCCTAAACCCACCATCAGCCCCAACAAAAGATTAGTAGTATCTTATTACCCACTCCCCGTTCCCCCCAACCCTATTCCCTCCTCTCGACTCCCTATATATCAAAAATAATAAATAATATTTGGATTAAAATTAAAATTAAAATTAAAATTAAAATTAAAACAAAAACGTATCAATCATCGCATAATCTTGGATCGGACAAAGTTATAAGTAAATCAATAACTTGCTTATGCTTCTTGTGAAACTTTAATAACTCTAAATAAGCCAGAGGAACGATTAGAGGCCATAAAATCGTACCTAAAATTAAAATTATTATAGAAAAATAGCGCTGTGCTGCATTCATTTCTTTATCATCGATAAAAAAACCCAACCACTGCACAAAGAAACAACAAGCCATTATTAGATAAAATACAACTGCCAAATTAGTTATAACTGACTGAATCATGATTCCGACTTGTTACACCTCTTAGTGAATTATCAACGACACTAACTATAAAGCTTTGTTCCTTGAACAAGTTTGGTTTTACTGACTCTACTTGCTAGAACCACTTTTTCTATTTATAACTGATGACAGAATTGAACAATATACAAACTATATTTATTTCGCTATTTCGCTAAATGTATTTTTATCTATATTTTATACAAATTATCACAAACTTCAATTTCTAATGTAATGCAGCTAACTTTTCCTTTAGCTACAAGAACATATTCTATAACTTAATCTATATTAACTAATAATATTGATTGGCACATTTGAGAAGGTAATACAGTTAAATGCCTTAGCTTCCGCAATTTCACCATTCTAAACCCAGCATCAAAGCAGTGAAAGATATCCACTCAATAAAAATGCTATTTTACCAAGATGCTTGTACTATTACTTCAAGTAACGAATTAATAAAACAGTAAAAATCCTTATTTACTTTTCATACTTATTTTTGTAATTAACTGTATTTCTACTAATATTATATATTATTTGTACTAAACTCAAAGATTTTGTTAATAAAATCTACATAAATCAAACTAGATAGGTTTATGAAAATAATATATTTCCTCGTAGTAAAAACCCTCCAATCCCTGTGAATTGAGAGGGTTTTAGTTAAAAAATGTTATTAATTTATGATATAGATTTAAACGTGGTAACTTACCTATTAGAAGGTCGAACAACCTCAAACTTAAAAGTTGCAATCCGACGCTTACCTGCATAAATCTCCATTACATGAAGCCCCGCAGGATCTCCCGAAGAAACAGTCCAAAAATTATTAACTACGCCTTTTTTAACTAAAGCGGTACGTTTGATAACTGCAACAGTACCATCAGGAGATAGAAAAAAATCTTCTCCATTATCCGTTCCCCAAGTTAAAGGCGGTTTTGGCAAAGTTAATACTTCAAGCCATGTTAATTCACCTTCGTATCCTTGAAGTTGGATGCGCCATCCGTATACTTTTCCTTCTTGATAAGGTACTTTCGTAGTTGGAATAAATGTAGTTTTACCGTTTTTGTCCTTTCTTAATATTCCAAATTCAGCTTTTTTAACAATAATTGGTTTTTTTGATATTATCGCCTTGGATTTTATAGCAGCGCTCGTACCTTCGTAAGCAATAACGACTTCAGTTGCTTTGACTGGGAAGAATCCAAAAAAAGCTAAAAAAAGCGTAGTAGCCCAAATTTTCATATTGCAATCTATTTATGATATTTGGTTTTGCCCCCCACGTTACAAGAAACGGATTTTTTATTCAGACATAAGTGAACATTTCTGCTGTAATTTCCAAAGCCGAGAGGGGGGAGAGGGGGGATGGGGAGATGGGGGGATGGGGAGACAAGCTTTCAAGGAGAAAATAACTAACTCCTAATTCCTAACTCCTAACTCTTAACTGCTAACTGCTCACTGCTCACTGGTAACTTCCAAAGCATTTCCACCAATTTATTCAGCTTAATATCGACTTTGGGCTGTGTTAAATATTCTTCGGTACACTCGATCATTGCATCAAGATTTTCTTGTTTGGCGCTAAAGGTAGGTATGTTTTTGTCGAAATGTGGTTGGAAGCGAAAATAATCATTACCGAAAATTTGCTCTGCTATGTAACACACTGCATCACCGGCACCATCGAAGAGTACGTCTAAAAGAGGTAAGTCATTGCGGGGGCTTAACCATTCTAATGCTCCCCACTGTTTCACCTGTTTGGCACCAATTTTTTTAACTTGTTGTCCGGTACCGAAAGAGGCAACTATAATATCTTTTTGAGGAACGTTTTCTGGTATTAAAGCATTCCATTTCGGGTTATCTGGCAATTGATCGTTCCATCGCAAACGTTCGGCGATCGCGCACAATGCTGGGTTGTTGGCAAATACGCCACCATCGATTAAGGGAATACCACCCCCATCCGGTATTGCATAACCCTTAGAGCGCAAATCTTCTAAAAAAGGCTTGTGCTTCATTTCGTAACCGGGAAAACCGATTGGTGCAGCTGAAGAAGCACGACAAATTTGCCATATCGGGATATCTTGATGAGCTATTTTGGTATTTTTAAATACGACGGCTTGACGATTATAAGTATCGTAGCTGGTAACTATGGTAGGTTTTTTTAATTCCCCAAACTTAAGATTTCCAAAAATATGTTTAAGTACCATCCTTAAACCTTGATCGCTATAAATCGGATGAGATGCACCCAAGCGAATCCAGTTTAAAATGCTGTGAACAATTATTCTACTTGGGGGAAAGATGATCTGAGAATTATAAATATAAAAATCTTTAACTTCGCTAGCACTCAAACCTTTAGATAAAGCGCAAGCAATAAGGCTACCTGTAGAAGTACCAGCGATAACATCGAAATAATCTGCAAGTGGCTGATGTGGCTTGTATTTTTGCAGCTTTTTTTCCAAGCGTTCCAAAATTATCGCCGTTACCAACCCACGCACTCCACCACCATCAAGAGCAAGAATTGAAAATGGTACATTAGTTTTCATTTATAACTCTCCTCAAAAATTTAGTAACAATTCGTTAAGAAAGGCAATAGGGTTGGGGGGAACGGGGAACAGAAAGTTTACTGAGTAATTTTCCTGCATTCAAATAGCTTTCCTCTATGTATCAAGTAAGTTTACTGGCATAAATATCTATTATGTATGTTAAATCACATTATTGCCCGCTTTTGTGGCAAGGGGGAAGGGAGATGGGGAGATAATTTATAACTGCTAACTGCTAACTGCTAACTCCTAACTACTCCCTACTCCCTACTCCCTGTTACATTAAAAAGTATTGCGCTTTGCTGAGAAATAAAATGAATAAAACAACTTTAAATTTGGTTGCGATATCAATATTTTTGATAACTTGTTCGATACTGCTGGGGCCAATAATAGATTTATCTCCTGCGATTCCTGCTGTAGCGACTTTTGCAATTTTAGGAATAGCAACTTTTGATTCTTGGAGTTTGGAAGGTAGAGGAGGAACTTTATTTTTAGATTTGATTGGAAGATTTTCTGGGGAATATAGGGAACGCATTCTTCATCATGAAGCGGGACATTTCCTTGTAGCTCATGTTTTGGGGGTTCCGGTGACGGGCTATACTTTGAGCGCTTGGGAAGCATTCAAGCAAAAACAAAAGGGATTTGCAGGTGTGACTTTTGATGATGTTGAGTTGTTATCTCAATTTGAAAATGGTGCAATTACCGATCGCATTTTAGAGCGCTACTATACTATTTGGATGGCTGGGATTGCAGCGGAAAATCTTGTTTATGAAAATGCTTCTGGTGGAGCGGATGATAAAAACAAACTTATGCAAGTGTTAAAGTCTTTGGGCTGTAGTGAATCTGTTCGCAATCAAAAACAGCGTTTTAGCGTTCTCCAAGCAAAAACACTTTTAGAAAATAATTGGTCTGCATATCAAGCTTTAGTTGATACCATGCGAGAGCGGGCGACGGTGAAAGAATGTCAGGATATTTTGATTGAAGAAGGAGTTTTAGTTAGGGAATAGGTTTGGGGGGAATAGGGAACTAATAATAATAAATAGTTTTTTGGTTAAAAAAGTATTTTTGATTTTAGTCTAATCAGCAATAATATTTATTTACAAAAAAATCAGTTCCAGACTGTATTTATTGTTAATTACAAGCACTTACTCAAAAGCGAATTTATATAATTACTCGTGAGTTATATAGACTTTCCCTGTTCCCTGTTCCCTCCCCACACGAGTACTTATCTGGCCACTATTTTTAAATGAGATGTTTGTAATGTACGGTTATGAATAGTATGGCTACCGCTTGGAGTTTGACTGTTACAACAAACTTCGTTTCGCAAACAATTATTTGTAGAATTTGACACGTAGGAATTACGTTGCATAGTATTGCTACAGCTAATTACGCGGTTTCTACCTTTAGATTTGGCTTCTAACAAGAAAGTGTCAGCGCGATTGAGCAAGTTTAAACCCTGCTCGTCATCGCTCGGAAGCAAACAAGCGCTTCCTAAACTGATGGTGACGTTTATGTTTAAAGTGCTGTCAATTGCGAAGGCATTTTCTTCCACTATACTCTTGAGACGTTCCGCGACCAAATCGGCTTCTTGGGCGGTGGTGTCAGCCAAAATAATCACAAACTCCTCTCCACCGTAACGGAAAGCTGTATCTTGTGCCCGCAAATTATGTTTTATGCGACTCGACAATAATTTTAATAGTCGATCGCCGACTAAATGCCCGTAGTTATCGTTAACTTTTTTGAAATAGTCTACATCTAAAATAATCAAGCTTAGGGGAGAATTTTCATCGCCAGCTTTTTTTATTTGTCTTGGTAAATCCCATTCCAAAGCACGACGATTATTTAGTTCTGTTAGCGAATCAGCCAAAGCTATTGTCGATAACAAATCATTAGTTTTCATTAAGTCTTGATATTTCTGGGCTTTACGCAAAGCTACAGTTAATTGCGACAGCAGCAAGCGATGGCTGGCACTTAACTGGTTTGGAGCAGAATCTGTTTTCCTTTGTCTAATAGATTTTTCTTCTTGAGTATCACCATACCAAATATAGGCATCAGCACCTAGTTTCAAGGCTCTAGAAGTCATCTCTAACTCCCATTCCCAGGGTTGATTTTTTCTATCGGCAATTAGCTCGGGACTATCTTCTAAAAGAATGCAATAAATCCAAGAGAGTTTTGTTTGTTCTTTTAACCAACTGCACAATTGCATACTATCATTTTGACTTGACTGCACAAGAATTACATCAGGAGAGTCAAGTTGAATGCGCCCCATAGCATCTTGCAAGTTAGCTATTGCTTCGATGCTTAAATGAGGAACATCGATTATTTGAGATGGTAGTGTGGCTAGGAAGTCGTCATTTCCAAAAACCAAAATGGAAATGTTCATGGTATTTTCTTTGCTTATGATTTTTTCGGCGTTAGCTATCTTCTTATATCAGTCTGGAAAAACATTATGACAATCAATACTTGGCTATAGTACATTATTAATTGTGATTTCTATATGACAATAAAGCCGTTTACTCAAATTAAATTTAATTTACCGCCAATCAAATAGATACTTGTTTTCCGAAAATGAAATAAGAAAATATAGGATAAAACTTCAATCAAACAAATATCCTGAAGTTTCTAATTATTACTCATTAGAAATGTCTTTTTGCCAAGGGGGTCTGACCCCACGCCCCCCCTTTTCCACCCTGTTAGCTTAACGAACAAACTCAAAGTAATCTCCTTTTTTTTATTGCATCTGCATCTTCAACTATAATCTGTAAAACTAATATTCCCGATCCTAATTTCTGCTTAAAAGCATATATTTCAAACAGTGTAAATACGGAATCATCTTCAGAAGTCTTTGAATATAGCAGTGATTTCCACCAAGTAAGTCGTTTTAAATACTTATCCAAATATATAGATAGTATCGCCGCTATAAAAATACCTAAAATAAATGTATTCTCAGTATTATTTCTGATTAATAACGACTACTTTTACAGACCTTTTTATGTTTTTCGATATAAATTAATAACTGATAAATCTACCGGAAGGTGGAAAAATTAATATTTTTTTCAAGTTCGGCTTTAAGAATCTAAGGAATTCATTGAAAGCAAATATAAACCTTGAGATAAAACACTAAAATATTAAATAAATATATGTATTTTGCACGTATATTTACTGAACTAATGCTTTTGAACTGCGGGATTTACTTAAGCAAATACACGTTACAGGCTTCGGATACTTAACTTTGGCGTTACTAATACAAAGAAGCCCGGTTTCTTTAAAAATCGCATTTTCTGGATTAACGACTTATATAGAAACCGGGTTCCTCACATTTTGTTGCGTAAGTTCTAAAAATAAAACTTGACTTTAATGCCCTATCAATAGGGGGAGTTTAAAAATCAAAATTTACTTGTCGTGCAGCACTTAACCTACAACAAAAGTAGAATGTTTACTGATAACCTTCAACGTGATAACCAGCAGCAACAATTGCCTGCTTAATTGTTTCGTCAGAAGCCTTGCAGTCAACGGTAACGGTTTTAGAATCCACATCCGCTTCAACTTTGGCATCAGGTTCCATAACCTTTATCGCTTCGCTAATCTTTCCAGCGCAATCGTCGCACTTCATATTAGTAATTTTTAATTTAAGCGCCATTAGCTACCTCACTCTCTAGATTTCACATTATCGTTCTCCTTGAATTTTACCTATTCTTAAACAAAAAAAGCATATCCTAAAGGAATAAGCTTGAAAACAGTTATCAGTTATCAGTTATAAGCTATCAGTTATAAGATCAGTTATCAGTTATCAGTTAGGAATTTCCCCTTGTCCCCCCATCTCCCCCTTCGGGTTGCGCCACTTGCTACAACGGAGGGAACCTCCGCAACGCAGTGGCTTACCATCCCCCCATCTTCCCCTCTTCCCAATTCCCACTCCCTATACATGATTTTTTTGGTATTTTATAGTTTTAACTTGAGTGAACCTTAATCAAGGCTAGTCCCATGTCTGTACCCCAACATCTCAGCGGTAACGAAATCCGGCAAAAATTCATTGACTTTTACGCGCAACGGGAACACCAAGAACTTCCTAGTGCTTCCCTTGTACCGGAAGATCCTACGGTATTGCTGACTATTGCGGGGATGCTTCCGTTTAAACCAATATTTCTCGGACAGCGTAATCCTGAATTTAACCGCGCTACGACTTCTCAAAAGTGCGTTCGTACTAACGATATTGAAAATGTCGGAGTTACCAAGCGACATCATACGTTTTTTGAGATGTTGGGTAATTTCAGCTTTGGGGATTATTTTAAGGAGCAGGCTATAGTTTGGGGTTGGGAAATTTCCACAAAAGTATTTAATTTACCTCCCGAAAGACTCGCGGTGAGCGTTTATCACGAAGATAACGAAGCTTATAATATTTGGAAAGATAAAATCGGCGTACCGGAAGCGAGAATTTTACGTTTAAATGAAGATAACTTTTGGGCTTCTGGTGCAACGGGACCTTGTGGGCCATGTTCGGAGATTTTTTATGATTTTCATCCCGAACGCGGTAATGAGAATATAGATTTAGAAGATGATACCAGGTTTATCGAGTTTTATAACTTGGTATTCATGCAATATAACCGCGATGCAGATGGTAATTTAACTGCCCTTGCCAATAAAAATATTGATACCGGGATGGGTTTGGAGAGAATGGCGCAAATTCTTCAACAGGTTCCCAATAATTATGAAACCGATCTAATTTTTCCGATTATTCAAAAAGCTGCCGAAATTGCCGGAATTGATTACGGTAAAAGTAACGAGAAAACCAAAACTTCTTTAAAAGTAATTGGCGACCATATCCGTGCGGTGGTACATATGATCACCGATGAAATCCGCGCTTCTAATGTGGGGAGAGGTTATGTATTGCGGCGGTTGATTCGTCGGGTGGTGCGTCATGGAAGATTAATTGGTATCGAAGGGGAATTTACCACTCAAGTTGCAGAAACGGCGATCGCACTTTCCGAAGTTGCATATCCCGGAGTCAGGGAGCGAGAAAATGCCATCAAAGCAGAATTGCAGCGAGAAGAATCTCAATTTCTCAAAACTTTGGAAAGAGGTGAGAAACTACTTGAAGAAGTTATCGCTAAATTAAAGCAAGAAAATAAAACTGTTATCAGAGGTGATGATGCTTTTACTTTATATGATACTCATGGTTTCCCCTTAGAATTAACTCAAGAAATCGCTGCCGAAGAAAGTTTTACGGTTGACGTTGACGGTTTCAATAAAAGGATGCTTCTTCAGATAGAAGGTTCTAAAGCTGCACACGAAACCATCGATTTAACCGTTCAAGGCGCACTTGATAAACTTGCAGAAAATATCGAAGTTACCGAATTTGTCGGCTACACCGAACCGACCGCAACATCAAAAGTTGAAGCAATATTAGTAGAAGGGATTTCAACAGAAGCAGCAGAAGCCGGAACCGAAGTACAAATTGTTCTCAACAAAACCCCATTTTACGCCGAATCCGGGGGACAAATTGGGGATAGAGGTTACATCAGCGGTGACGGAATTGTGGTCAGAATTGAAGACGTGAAAAAAGAATCCGACTTTTTTGTTCACTTCGGACGCATCGAACGCGGTACAATCCGAGTAGGAGATTTAGTTAGCGCTCAAATCGACCGCGCTTGTCGTCGTCGCGCTCAAGCCAACCACACCGCAACTCACCTGTTACAAGCAGCGTTGAGAAAAATTGTTGATGAGAGCATATCTCAAGCAGGTTCTTTAGTTAACTTCGATAGATTGCGCTTCGACTTCAACTGTCCCCGCAACATGACACCGGAAGAAGTACAACAAGTTGAATCACAAGTTAATAACTGGATAGCAGAAGCTCATGCCGCACAAATTGAAGTTTTACCCTTAGCAGAAGCAAAAGCTAGAGGTGCGGTTGCGATGTTCGGCGAAAAATACGGCGAGGAAGTGCGAGTTATCGACTTTCAAGGCGTATCAATGGAACTGTGCGGCGGTACTCATGTAAGTAATACTGCGGAGATAGGAGTATTTAAGATAATTTCTGAAGCTGGGATATCATCAGGTGTGAGAAGGATTGAAGCCGTTTCCGGACCTGCAATATTAGATTACCTCAACGTTAGGGATAATGTAGTCAAAGATTTAAGCGAAAGATTCAAAGTTAAACCAGAAGAGATTCCCGATCGCATTACTACATTGCAAACCGAACTAAGAAACGCTCAGAAAGAAATTGAGAAGATAAAAGGACAAATGGCGATCGCTAAGTCAGATAGTTTATTAGAAACCGTTGAATCAGTAGGTGAATATAAATACTTAGTTGCCAAAATGGAAGGAGTAGACGCAGAATCCTTGAAAACAGCAGCCGAAAGATTGCTTTCTAAAATCGGTAATAATGCAGCAGTAGTTTTGGGTTCTGCTTTAGAAGAAGGGAAAGTCAGCTTAGTCGCAGCATTCGGTGCAGATATTAACAAAAAAGGCGTACAGGCAGGTAAATTTATTGGTGCGATCGCTAAAATGTGCGGTGGTGGAGGTGGTGGAAGACCAAATTTAGCCCAAGCTGGGGGAAGAGATGCGAGTAAATTACCCCAAGCATTAGAGAAAGCCAAGGGGGATTTGAAGGCTAGTTTGGGTTGATTCTTGTAGGTTGGGTTAGACGGACAAATAATTTGAGCATAAACGCAAAAAATTAAAATCCGTCGTAACCCAACATTAAATTTCGTAGGTAATGAGAGCATCTTAAATTAGCAACACGATATTTATTATCTCCAAAATATCGATGTTGGGTTACGACACGATATAATTATTTCCCCGTAATCCAACAATTAATTCTCGTCTCTAACCCAACCTACGTAACTGATATGCTAATTATGGTTAAATAAATTCAAAATTACTTGTGACCGCAAAGAAAATACCAGACGAAGCATTAGTTGTTAGGGGTGGACGTAATCGTCCAGAAGATATTGAACGTGCTACAGGGACTCATCCTAGTGGCGTAACTGGAGTCTCTGTAGAAAGCGCGATAGAATTATCTATAGAAGAGTTGGCGATAAAAATTCCTCACGGACAAATAGGTATTACATCTGTCGCAGAAGTCTGTAATTTAGGAGGTGATGTTATTCGTACTTCTGGTAGAAGTCCCTATCATGCAACATTAACGGGTTTAACACCAGTACAAATTAGTAATTTATTGACTCCAACAATTAGTAATCCAAGTAAATCAAATTAGGCATTGGATAAATATTTAATCATTTTTCATCACTTAATAACTATGAATACACTAAGAGTTTTTGCCGATTTCCATAATGCCGATACTGAAGGTCGTTTACGACTTAATTGTACTGGAACTATTGAAGATTTAGCTCGACAAAAAATTCGTCTCTCGGATGGTTTGCAACTAATATTTTATAGCGAAGATTTAGAAGCTGATGGAGTTGTCCAGTATTCTACTGAAGAAAATGTTTGGGTAGCTGTAATCGATTGGGATGAAATTAGAGAAGGAGAAAATATATTAATTCAAGGGGTTAACCTTTAAAAGTAAGAGTTTTTGCGGCAGGTAAATATAAAAATGAAACATAAAAAACAGCTAACCACAATCATCGAACGCGAAGAAGATTGGTACATTGCACATTGTCCGGAATTAGATATTGCTGCTCATCGGTAAAACAATTGAACAAGCAAAGGATAATTTAGT
The DNA here is from genome assembly GCF_963920925.1 of Calothrix sp. CCY 0018. Taxonomy (NCBI): domain Bacteria; kingdom Bacillati; phylum Cyanobacteriota; class Cyanophyceae; order Nostocales; family Calotrichaceae; genus Calothrix; species Calothrix sp. CCY 0018. Next base: position 11,520 of record NZ_CAWUDI010000073.1, read on the forward strand.
CGAGGCAGTAGAATTATTTTTTGAAACTGCATCTAACAATGAAATTCAGGAACGATTGGATACAGAAGAATTAAATTCTGAAGAACTTGATTTGATAGAGCGAGAACATCCTGCATATGAACCAATAATTACCAAAATTTTAGAGGATGCTTTAACAGAAAAAGCTTCAACTCGTATTGGTAAAGGAGAAGTGCGTAAGTGGCTCAAATCCCTTCTCGATAAATAAAAACTTCATCATCTCCCCAAAATATCATTGTTAAGTTCCGACACTTCGGAACTCAATTTCTCATCATCAAACAATTCCTAAACGTGTCTAACCCAACCTACCTTCCTCTTCCCTTCTCCCCCTCTGCGTTAACCTCCGCGCCCCTCTGCGTTGAAAAAAAAATTCCTCTTACCTTTAACCTTTAACCTAAAATTGCATAATTCCCTTCCCCTCACCTCTATATAGAAATAGAAGATAAATTCCTATATAGAACTTTATTATGAGCGTCTTACACTTACCTCGCTTACATTTTCAGGGTTTAGCCCGCACACACGCCCCTACTGGATATAAAAACGGTTTAGTTGACATCAGCGACAACACCTGCTATATGAACGGTGTTCCCTATAAAGAAAATCATTCAGCTTCTGAATATCACGAATATCTTTATAATAAAGGTCCAAAATTTAATGCAGAAGGGAAGTTAGATGAAAATGGCCCTTTTAGTATGGCTCAAGGTTGGAATTTTGGCGGCAACGGTCATTTTTCAATTGATGCCAAAATTATTAGTACTCAAACAGAATTTGGCAAAGTCGATCAAAATGACCCAGTTATAGGACGTAATGTTGATTTTTGGGGTCATTATAACGAGTATGTCAAAACCACCGTTAATCGTGCGAGAATCTTTGAATGCGACCCTGCTTCTAATTGGACTAATACGATTATGTTGGGTCAATTAGCTTTTGGTAGGTTGGGTGATTCCAATCAAATTCCTTATATGGTAACTGCTCCGATACAGGGTTATCAGTTAGCTCGCTGGCAAGATTTTGATTATATTCGCGATTTACCACAGCATATTTTAAATGATGAATTTGGCAAAGCTGCCGTTTATCAGTTTGCTATTCCTAAAGATGCACAAGATTTTCTCTGGAATGACGAAGTAGATATTTCTTCGACGGTTTCTTTATTGAAGGAAGCCATGCACAGAGTTGACGTTTTGGGTTTGGTGGTGCAGTTTAGTATCAGCAATATGTCCGCACCAGTTCAACCTGATTCACCAAGTTTCTGGGAATTACATGGAACTATCGGTTTATGGTGTAAAGATGAATTGAAAACTTATCCAAGTGGAAGGTTATTAACTCCTGAATCTGAATCAAGAGCAATGGGTAATTTAACTTTAAACTTAAATCCCCAAGGCATAAGCTTAAACATGATTACAGCGATTCCTAATGTAGGGCGATCGCTCAACCATGAAAACGGAATTCACCATCTAAATTCAAAGTTAAATTTAGGTGATTTAGAAATACGTACCGTTGATAGTTATAGATTAATCGCAAAAATACATAAGGAAGTTTACGACAAGGAAGCTCATCAATTAACCAGTGGTTTGGTAGATATTCCGTATTGTGAAAATTGGGATAATTTACGAGAAGACGTTGAAAATCAAGGTTTGTGTATTATCGGAACGGTTGATGGTGAAAGAAAGATTTTAGTAAAAGAGAAGGAAATTAATCTTCAAGTTGACGACGGTTGTTTGTTTGTAGAATTTCCTAACCTTGATAAAGGGGAAGATAACGCTGTTGAATTAGAAATCCGCTCCTTTGTTAGAGGTATTCCGACATCGGTACAGTCAATTAACGTAAATCAATTTTATAATCCCAGAGCTTTTCCTCAATTGCGCTATCAATTTGAACGGGATTCTAAAAATCAAGATCAAAAATTTCACTATCCCCATAGTTCAGAAATTCAAATCGTCGGATTAAAACCTGGAAAACTTTTAGATAAAGGAGATTTTACAGATAATTGTGAAATTTCTACCAATACAAAAGGACGCGGTTGGTTTACTTTAAAAGGTGCAAAAGCCGGAACTTGTAAAATATTAATTTCCAGTTCATTAAACGAAATACCTTGTAATCCCAACCACCCAGATGAAGCGGAAATTGCTTACGACAATAATAATAAACTCGGATTTTGGAATGGTTCTGGCTTCTTAGCTGTCAGAGTTATGGGTGATGATTGGCACCTAGATAAAATTCCTCAACAAGATGTAGATTTTAATTTAATTTACGAACATATTTTAGCTTTCTACGAAGCCAGCTTCTCGTTTATGAAAGCCGAAGTTTTTAGTTTGGCAGATAAATGCAAAGTTGCTACCTACGCTCGTTTAATGTGGCAGATGTCAGATCCTAAAAATAAAAGCAAAACTTACTATATGCCCCCTACAAGAGATATGTCTGAAGCAAAATCAAAGCTGTTACTTAAATTTCTGCAAAATCAACAGCAAATTGGCTATATTCCGCCATCGGATGCGAAGCAACCAGAGCAAACCAAATATCAAATTCAAACCAAAGAAGAATTAATTAAAGCATTAAAACAAGCAGCAGAATTAGAAGTTGCCGTGATGCTGCAATATATTTATGCGGGATATTCCGTTCCCAACTATATCACCGGGGAAGAATACGTGCGTCGGGGATTGTGGACAGAAGAACAATTACATTTGGCTTGTGGCGATAATAAGGAAGTTGATAATTATGGAATGCGGGGAGTATTAATGGAAATTGCCCGCGAGGAAATGATTCATTTTCTTTTGGTTAACAATATATTGATGGCATTTGGAGAACCATTTTATCCAGCAGTTCCCGATTTTAAACAACTCAACGCCAAATTCCCTATAGATATTGATTTTGCTCTGGAACCTTTAAATGCATTATCCCTACAGTATTTTATGCGTTTGGAAATGCCCGATTTTCTTAATGAAACCCTTGTTGACGAAAATATTCCCACATCGGAACAGTTACATACATATGGTTCCTTGAGCGAATTGTACGGTCAAATCCGCGATGGATTACAAAATATTCCCGATTTATTTAAAGTTGATAAAAATCAAGTTGGTGGAGAACACCGTTTATTCATGCGAGACAACTTGAATAAAGCTCATCCAGATTATCAAATGCAGGTTTACGACGTTAAAAGCGCATTATTTGCAATTGACGTAATCGTCGAACATGGAGAAGGAAGCGAAACCGAAAGCGAAACATTTGCAAAATCTCATTATCAAAAGTTTCGTCAACTAGCAGACGCACTTTCCCAAGAACAAATTAATCAATATAAAAAAGGAGAAAAAAGAACTTGGAATCCTTCATACCCATCTTTAAGAAATCCCAGCTTAAATCATCAAGACCATAATTCCAACGTTGTAACAGTTCCCCAAACCAGAACGGTGATGGAAATATTCAACGAAAGTTACTTCCTGATGATGCAATTGATGGTACAACATTTTAATTCAAATCCCAAAGGAAGCTTACGACGTTCCAAATTAATGAATGCCAGCATCGATATTATGACAGGAATGATGCGTCCCCTGGGAGAACTATTAATGACTTTACCTTCAGGGAAACGCGGTAAAACAGCGGGGCCATCCTTTGATATTCCCACACCCGAATATATTCCCAACCCAGAAATTGCATATAAAACTATATCAAATCAATTCGAGGTATTAGCAAAACGCTCTTATGAATGTAAAGTTATTCCCGAAGCTGTTTCTGAATTGTTTGATTTTTATTGTAATTTCTTTGAGGATTTAAGGAGTAAGGAGGAGTGAGAGTTATATCTTTTTTTTAACGCAGAGGCACGCAAAGGTATACGCAAAGGAGCGCAGAGTTTTTTTTTACACCTCTAATAAAACCATGAAAAACATCAAAACAGAAGTATTAATAATCGGTGGCGGCCCAGTCGGTATGGCAATGGCAGCCGAATTACGCTACCAAGGAATTGATTGCATATTAATTGAAAAAACAGATGGAGTTGTCCGCGATCCTAAAGTAAGTACTGTAGGATATCGTTCGATGGAATTCTGCCGTCGTTGGGGTATTTCCGAAAATATTAGAAACGCTGGCTGGGATAAAAACCATACTTTAGATGTGGCTTGGGTAACTTCTGTGGGAGAACATGAAATCTTCCGCGTCAAATTACCTTCCTATGCCGATCGCACTCAACCCGAATACGCTCCGGAAACGGAACAGGTATGTCCCCAACATTGGTTTGCTCCCGAATTTCTCAAATTCTTAGGAATATATCCCCAAGGAAGTGTAAAACTACTTTCGGAATTAGAAGATTTTCACCAATCCGATAACGGAATAGTTGCGAGCATCAAGAATTTAGCAACTGGAAACACCGAAACTATCGAAGCTAAATACATGGTGGCAGCCGATGGCGCTCGCGCTACTATTCGTAAACAGTGCGGTGTTGAGGCAATTCAATATCATCACACGCAAAAATTTCAAAGCGTTGTTTTTCAAGCTCCCGAATTAGCTTCTCAACTAGGCGATCGCAATGCTGTGGTTTTCTTCTTAGTTAATCCCATCATCCAAGAACCTTTACGAGCAGTTGATGGCAAAGGACAATATCGTTTAATTCTCAAACCTCAAGAAAACGGTACTTTACTCGATGCCTATACAGCAATCAAAGCAGCTATTTCTATAGATACTCCTATAGACGTAATCTCAAACCTTCCCTGGCGTTTATCTCATAAAGTCGCCAAACATTTTCGTCATGGAAACATTTTCTTTATTGGCGATTGCGCTCATACTCTTTCCCCATCTGGCGGTTTTGGTATGAATACCGGAATTGGCGATGCAGTTGATTTGGGTTGGAAACTCGCCGCTACTATTAAAGGTTGGGGAGGAGAAAATTTACTTGATAGCTACGAAATTGAACGTCGTCCGATAGCGGTACAGAACCTCGAAGCAGCAAACGCTAATTTACAACGCACTCAAAAACGCGGCATTCCTCCCGAAATTGCAAGTAATTCTCCAAAAGGTGAAGCAATTAGAAAACAAATGGCTGAAGGTATGGAAAAAAGTGGAGTTAAAAAAGAATTTGATGCTCCTGGTGTCCATCTTGGTTTACGTTATTCTTCACCAATTGTAATTGCTGAGGGAATACCACCATTAAATAATTCCCAGGAATGGACGCAAAGCAGTTATCCCGGTTGCCGCGCACCCCACGCTTGGCTGAAACCTGGATTATCAACTTTGGATTTATTTGGTCATGGATTTACGTTGATGTGTTTTAACTCAAATTCTGGAATTGAAGAGTTAACGAAAACTTGTGAGGAAAAACAAATTCCTTTAACAACACATCAAATTAACAATCCTGAAATTGCCCAACTTTACCAACGTGCTTTCGTCTTGGTAAGACCAGATGGACACGTTGCTTGGAGAGGCGATGAAATTCCTCAAGATGTGGAAATGATGATTGATAAAATTCGAGGAGGAATTGTATAAAATACATGAAACTCTACTACGCACCAGCTTCTTCCTATTCCCAACGTGTATTAATTGCTCTGTACGAAAAAGAGTTGGATTTTACCCCTATTGAAGTAAATCTGTTTGATGCAGAATCTAGAAATGAATATTTTCAGATAAATCGCTTTGGTAAAATTCCTACTTTAATAACGGATGATGGGGAAATACTTTTAGAAGCGAGCATAATTATTGAATATCTCGACAGCTATCAAAAGCAAATCTCCTTAATTCCCAAGGATATTAACGCAAATTTAGAAATGCGAATGCTCGAAAGGATTATTGATGTTTACGTTAATGGGGGAAGGGAAGCATTATTTAAGGATAGTCAGCGATCGCCCAACGAAAGAGGTAATAAAGAAGTTGTCAAAGCCAAACGATTATTAGAGTCAGCTTGTAATTTACTCGATGAGAAATTAGCGAATCGTAATTGGTTGGTAGGGGATGCGTTTACTTTGGCTGATTGTAGCGCTGCTCCGACTCTTGCTTATTTACAAATAGTTTACGATTACCAGCATTTAGAAAATTTGACAGCTTATTTTAAAAGGTTATCTGAGAAACCATCTGTTGCAAAAGTTTTTGCATCTGGAAGGGAGCAGATGATGCAGATGTTATCTACTTTGAAGTATCCGGTAAATTGGGAATAGGGAATAGGGCATAGGGCATAGGTAATTAGTCTAAATCGCTCAAAGCCCTGTCATTGCGAGGAGGAACGACGAAGCAATCCCAAAATGTCGCGATTACTTCGCTTCGCTCGTAATGACGATTCAACGCAGTTAAAATCCCTGAAACATATATAGAGAGTACTTGTGTGTACACCGTAGCCCTCGAAGGGTGGGGCTACAAAAACAAAGCCCACGGAGGTGGGCTAATTCTGATTCGTTAATCTAGTGCGCGATCGCTTCGGACGAATATTGCGGTTTTCACGCTTGATGAAATACAGATCAACCTCACCCCCTTCCCTCGTAGGGAAGGGGGCAGGGGGGTTAGGTCAAAGTGTAAATTTAAAACTATATGGTTCATATTTCAATAAAAGCTAGCATACAAAACTACTCTTGTTTTTTCAATTCTCGTCGCGCTAATTTAACATAAGTTTTTACTGTTTCATAAGGCATCTCCAAATCTTGGGCTATCACTTGTAAAGACTCTCCCATTTCTCTTCTTGCTAAAATAGTCGCCCATTTTGAGGCAATCTCGCTGGCTCTTTCTCCTCCGGTGCGCTTGCGTTGTGCTTTAAAAATTTCTGTTAAATCTTCGATGCGTTTCGCCAATAAGTTTTCAACTTCGGGTATATCTTGTACTATTAAAGATGACCATCCCAAACGGGTTTGTCCTAATCCAAATGTGGTTTTATGTCCAGTGCCGCAATAGGGTGCGAGTCTCCCTAAAGCGTAAAATAATTGTTGATATTCTGGATTTTTAGCAGATTCCTTACTTAAACTTAAACTCAATTCAATTGCACCAGTAAATCCCGTCACCGCACCTTTTTTACCAGCTAACACTTTATCGGTTGAGATTTGACAGCGATTTACCAATACAGATTCATCCACCCAAGCCAAAAAATCATCTTGTTCAAAAGTCATACCAGAAAAATTATTCCACCGTCGCAGATAGCTATGAAAAATATTCGTGGGTAATGGTAGGGGAAAGTGATGTCCTTTGCGACGAAAACTAGTAGGGCTAATAAATTGCAAAATCACATTTTTGCTATTTTCCGAGTTTAGCAGTTGAGCGTAAGTTGTGGGAGCATGGACAATATTACAAGCATTAATTTTTAACTTTACGGTGCGTAAATCGATTGTAGAAGGCATTTTTTTTACCCATTCTGCCATCCACTTCTGTACCGGATGGGATAAAGCAGTCAGATACCAGCGATACTTATTGCTGGCAAATACCTGTATCTGTCTACCGCTACTAATCATCTCTCCGTTTAAAGCAGAAATAGTAAAAGGTTTTTCTGACTCTGCATCATGAAGATAAGTAGAAAATTCTGAGTCAACTTGTCGCACTTGATTCAAAAACCAAGCATGGAGTCCAATAGTATATTGTGGGTAGAGATAACTATCTTTTTCAGGAATTAACTCCAATTCTAAGCCAACTAACTCAGTTTTTGACGACCATTTTAAATTAGATGAAGAACTACTTGACTTTTTGCGAGTACGTCGGAGCATAATAATATTTGATTCATTTATTTGATATTTTATATTTTTTAGTCCCCTTGAGGGGATTGGTAATTGGTGAAACACTGCGTTGCGGAGGAACACGACCGTTGTAGCAAGTGTTGAACCCGAAGGGTAATTGATAAATGTATATTTTTATTTTTATCGCTTGACAGATAAGGTTAATTCACGTATTTTCTTTGTTGAGTAATGTGTTGAATTTAAAATCGACACACTAGCGCCGAACCTTGAAAACCCTATAACTTCGTTGAGATGCGTCGATGCCTTATACAGTAAGGCTTTCAGACGACAAAAATCATGATTTTCTAGAAAAATTTTTCCATTTTTTCGGAGTGTGTCGATTGGGGTATTCCAAACCCCCTCTCTGTAAAGGTTTCAAATGCGAACTCTTTACAAACCACTTGCCCCGAAAGGGGATGGAAACAAGAGAGTCTGTTTGGACTCGTGTCTCGTACCGCCTTTACAAACCACTTGCCCCGAAAGGGGATGGAAACACCTGTGTAGGTCAAGTTAGGGTAAAGACGTTTACTTTACAAACCACTTGCCCCGAAAGGAGATGGAAACGCTGGGGAGGTAATAGACTGACTCATGATAAAACCCTTTACAAACCACTTGCCCCGAAAGGGGATGGAAACATTAAAGAAACTCCAACTAATCCAGCAACAAAATTCTTTACAAACCACTTGCCCCGAAAGGGGATGGAAACACTTCTTTTTCGGTATTTTGAAAAAGAGAGTTATAAACTTTACAAACCACTTGCCCCGAAAGGGGATGAAAATGAACAACTTGATTAGAGAAAATCCTTTTTTCGGGGATAAAACAGGAGATGATATTTAAAGATGATGGAGTATTGCTCTAAGAAGGATTTGGGGAATTATCGATTTTGCGTTTATCTTCCAATTTTTTAATTTGTAGTTGATTTGGTGGTATTAAAAATTGTTTATATTTGACATCTTGCACCATTATTGACACCGCCGGGGGTTGCAAACCCCCGTGTCATAGCATAAGTCCTATAAATAGGACTGGGTAAGTGTTTCAGTCTACTTAAGTAGACTTTCGCTATTAGCCTGGGATTTGCAATCCCAGGCGATTTTGAGTGCTAATTGACAATTTGAATCCGAGATATGTTTTTCAAAGATAGATCTCGTCTATCAATATCTTTCGGTAAATCGAAGTCTTTAATTTATTTAACTATATAGTTATTGAATGCTGTTGCGAAGGATTGATATTCATCGCGGTTAAGTAGGTAGGCATAATTAAATGTAAGATGTCATTGCGAGGAACGAAGCAATCCCAGTCACTGCGGTTGCTATGTCCTGACGGACACGCTTCGCTAACGTCGTTCCTCCTCGCAATGACTGAGCGTATTATATTTATTTGTATTAACCCACTTAATAGTGCGATCGCCTTCTTTTTATATTTTTTTCTAGTTAATCCAATCTATGTATATAGGGAATATTGTTCTTCCCCTATATACAAATGTAAAATTATGCTGATTAACGATTAGCCTTGAATTCTTGAATTAAATTTAATAGTTCAGTTTTAGCTTGTGTATCGTCTTCAAGTTTTGCAAAAAAATGAGACATTACCTTTACCAAGATACTGTGAGCTTCAACTTGACTAATATCCGGATCGAGAGATTGAATATAATTAGCAGAATTTACCACTTCCCGCATCACCTCTTCTAAAACAACATTCATTTCATCAGATACATATGCGGTTCCTTTATCAGTAGTGACATAAGCACTATCGTCTTCGTTGATTTGCACAAATGCATTCGATTGATCGGTCATTTTACTTTTATCCCCATTATGAGTGTATAACCCGAAGTATAGATGGGGAGATGGGGAGATGGGGGGATGGGGGGATGGGGGGACAAGGAGAGATTAACTGCTCACTGCTCACTGTTAACTGATTTCAAAATTGCATAAAGCGAATAACCCCATCCCTACATATTAAATAAGACCACAAAGTTAACTCTGAATGGTTAACTGTCAATTAATTTAAAAAGGAGAATTTACAAATGGTACCTCAAACTCTAAGTCGTGGAATGAACGGTTCGGAAGTAGAACGCTTGCAAAAAGACTTATCCGCACGAGGATATGAAGTTAGCGTTAACGGAAACTTTGACGAATACACCGAAAATGCAGTCAAAGCATTTCAAAAGGATAACAATATCACAGTAGATGGAATCGTTGGAGCCGAAACAGGCCCCAAATTAGGCGCTCCTGTTTAACTTAAACGAACGCGGGTTGATTATTTAACCCGCTTTTTTATTGATGGAGATGGGGAGACAAGGAGAAGAATAAATTATTTTAAACTCCTAACTCCTAACTCCTAACTGTTAAACACATAGCAGTTCCTTTTTCATAATAAGCAGCTTCGTTGATAAATACCGGATATACGGTTTGATCTCCTTGATAAAAAATTTCCTCTCCATCAAAGGTAATAAATATTGGATTGCCAGGATGTAAGGGTTGGTAATCTTCAAATTGCAATTGGGGATGAATCATAGCTCGGATTTCCCCTTGCTCATTTCTGGGATAATCAACTGTTCCGATGGCGGAATATTTAGTAAAACCCGAAGGAATTGATAATGGTTGTCCTTTGCGATCGGCTTCGAGATAATTTAAAATAACGTGAATCAATTCTTCGGTTGCTTGAAATAATTTTGCATCTAATACACCATTGGCTATTGCTCCCACTTCGATGGTAATTCCCAATTCTGCCGAGCTTATCAAATAAGATGATTCTTGATTAAGAGTGTGTTGTAAGATTTTAACTTTGGAATTAATTTGCGTTAAATATGCAGCCAATGAGAGTAAATAAGGATGATCCGAGTGCAAAATTACCGTTAATCCCATATTTGCTGTTGTGCTGTGCAAATCAATTATTAAATCAATTTTCTCTTCTTCAATTCGTCGAGCTATTTTTTTGGCTAATGATTGTTCGTAATTTATTAATCGGGGATTTTTTAAATCTTGACGGTTAAAAGCTCGATTCAAATCTGTATCTATATATCTTGTCCCCATAGCAACTGCTTTCTCATTAGCGATAAAACTAATTGTTTCAATACGATCGCGTTGAATCAGTTGCGGAGATTGTTGAAATTTCTTAACTAAAAATACTCCTGTGAGTTCCCCACCGTGAGTTCCACCGACTAAAGCAACTCGTTTAATTGATGCAACCATAAATTATCTCTATAAATAACAATTTATTTCTTTATCTCATTAGTGTAGAGAAAAGAGATTATTACGTCTAGAGTAGTGGATGTTATGGCACAATTCTAGGTTCGTAGTAGCGCTTTAGCGCCTCCGGATTCGGAACCCGGATGCGCTGAAGCGCTACTACGAACTCCTTAAAATTAATGTGGTGGAATACTAGGTACTAAATAATGATTATTTTTAAGCTCTGCGTCGATTTATTTGACGCAGCTTTTTTTTAATTTAATAACTGCTTATTAAAAGACTCTGCTTGTCGTATTACATTTCGCAATATATAGCTAAAACCTTTGACGATAAAGAATTAAATGGCTTATCAATAAATATATTTTTAGTAATAACCCAGAGTAAAAGCATAAATATTTTTCTTATTCCCTATGAATTAATAACGAAAGAAACAAATTAATTTTACTAAGGAATAAGAGCAATGACTACATCATTAACACCAATTAATTCTCATTCAGGAAAAGCAAAAGATAGTATTTTTCAAGATAAAAATCTGCTCATTGTTGTGAGTATGACGATGATAGCAATTATGCCTTTGTTTAGCATAAGTCCAATTCTGACAACTATAGCTAAAGGATTAAATATTTCTCCCCAACAATCGGGATTAATTATGGCAGCTTATCTGATGCCAGTTGCAATTGGAACACCAATATTCGGAATTTTAGCCGATCGCTTTGGCTTTAAGAAAATTTTGATTCCTTCTTTGCTTGTATTTGCTCTAGGTGGTGTTTTATGTGCTATGAGTGGCAACTTTCGCGCTCTGATCGAGTGGAGAATTTTACAAGGGCTTGGTGGTGCTTCTTTAGAGGCTTTGGTACTTTCAATAATTGGTAGCTTATATAATGGAAAAAAATTAACTCAAGCAATGGCTTTCAATGCTGGTGCAATTGGTGTTGGCTCAACTATTTATCCAATTTTGGGAGGTGTTTTAGCTAGTTTGAGTTGGAGATATCCCTTCGCACTATCATTATTAGCTGTTCCCGTTGCATTGTTAGTAAGCTTAAAACTCAAATTGCCTAAAATTAAAAAGCCAACTGAAAAATTTAACCTCGGTAGCTATGTAAAAAATATACTTAAAAGTATTCAAAATCGAAATGTTTTACTGTTGTTTTCTGCGGTAATTACCTTGTTCATGATAGAGTTTGGAGCATTCTATACCTTCACTCCAGTTTTTGCAGGGGATGATTTAGGGGCAACGAGCGCGGTAATTGGAATGGTATTAACCACAAATGCTTTATCACTGACAATCTTCTCCTTCTTCGTTACCTTATTTGCTGACAAAGTTTCTGAAATCAACTTAATTAAAATATCTTTCGTTATCTTCGCAGTTGCTTTATGCATCATTCCCACAGTTAATTCAATTCCGATGCTGGTAATTCCCTGTGTCTTAATCGGAATAGTTGAAGCTCTAGCGTTTCCTTCACTGCAATCATCGATCGCTAAACTTGCTCCTCAAGAATATCGTTCTGGTTTCATGTCTCTCAACGTGACAATTCAAGCAGTCGGAAGAGCCATCGGCCCAGTTTTTGCAGGAATCATATTTGGTATCGGGGGAATTGCAGGAGTTTGTTTCATCGGTGCTGCTGCAACTATAATCTCAATCGTAATCTTCAGTTTGTTCATCACTTCAAAATCTGGGAAAATTTAGGATATATGACTTTAATCCCAATATGAGATTACAAATTACAGAAGAAGGGAACGGGGAATAGAAATCAAATTATTCGTAAATAACCCAAAATTGTTGTAGAGACGTAGCAGTGCTACGTCTCTCTTTATTTATGGTTGTATCGAAAATGCGGCTTCAAGATGCGGGGATTATATTTAGCTGTGATTGGGCGATCGCGCAAATAGCATTAGGGCAATTTTTAAATTACCGTTTAGTTTTAAAAGAAAAAGAGAAAGAACGTATCTTATATTTAGCAGTACCTATTTATGCTTATTAATCATTTTTTCAACGAGATTTACCCAAAGCAGTAATTAATCAATATCAATTAAAATTAATTGTATACGACCCAGTAGAAGAGGTGATAGTCAAATGGATAAATTAGAATTTTATCGCCAGTGTATTCAAGGAATATTAACAGAATATAGCAAATGTCCGCCGGTAAATGGTGAAATTGAGGTACAAACTATATTTGATACAAAAAACGACCATTACCAAGTAGTAGATTTGGGATGGGATAAGCATCGTCGAATTTATAATTGCGTGATGCATTTTGATATTAAAGACGGTAAAATCTGGATTCAACGCAATCAAACAGATGATGTGCTTGCCGAGGAGTTGGTAAGAATGGGTGTAGCAAAGGAAGATATTGTATTAGGGTTGCAGCCGGAATATGTGAGAGAGTATGCGGGTTATGGGGTGGTTTAGTAAAGTGCGTTACAGCAGTTTTTCTATTGCTGATTTCATAACTCGTCATAATCCATTGACTGTGATAAATATAAAGGCAATTTCCTGTTTAGCACGTAAAGAGGCTGCAATCAAATTCGGTTGTGTTTTCTTAAATAGACATCTCCGGAAAACATTTTTATGGTTTCAAATGATATGCATACCGCGAGCCCCCCTACCCCCCTTCCCTACGTTAGCGTAGCGTGTCCGGAGGACATGGGAATGGGGGTTTTTAAGCCTCTCCCCCAGTGGGGGAGAGGTTTGGATGCAGTTCTTTTTCTTTTGTGGAGATGTCTAATGACTGCTCCCACTTAAGTTCCTCTTCTAAATTCTGAATATATTCTCGGAGATGTTCTACAACTTGATTTTGTGCATTTTCTGGTAAAGATTCTATCATCTTCAGTACAGTTGTAATTGCTGGGGATGACATAATTATTCTTGGTAACAACGATTTGAGAAGACTTGAAATACATATGAATATATTTATTTAGTTTAGTAGCGATCGCCATCCATCAGCCAAACGGAACATTGATTTTTCTCAAGCAACCCCATAATCGGTATATTGTCGTTTATAAGGAGCTTGCAACCCCAGCACAATATCCTCTCTAGGTATTCCCATTTCAACTAATTCTTCAGCGGGGTTTAAATCCGTTAAATTCGGCACGAAGCCAGATTTTTCCATCTTTAATATCGAAATGCATCACGCATCGATAAATACGATTTAATTCTTGCCAACCTACATTCATCCACTGATAATGATCTCTTTCTGTGTTTAAAATAAGTTGGACTTCTACTTCATTATCTGATACATCATCATTCGTATAACTAATTAGTAATTTTTTCACACAATCGCGGTATTTTGTTACTTTATCCACCGTACAATTACCTCCTTTACAGGGTCATATACAATTAATAAAAGCTGATATTCTTGTATTGCTGTTTGTGAAAATTCTAATTGAAAAAAAGTTTTATATACATCTAATGGTACTGCTAAATCTAAAACTCTTTCCGGTTGATTATTTTGTAATGCAAGACGGATAACTAAGAAATTGCCCTAAAGCATTAGACATCTCCGGAAAACATTTAGATAGTTTAATTTTATACGCAAACCGCGAGCCCCCCTACCCCCCTTTCCAAAAGCGGAAAGTGGGGTTTTTTAAGCCTCTCTCCCAGTGGGGGAGAGGTTTGGAGAGGGGTATTTTCAATTCCTGCGATGTCTATTGTAAAAATCAGTAATTGCGGAAGGATTAAGAAAGCTTTTGATTTCAACAGCAATTTTTTCTCCTGCTTTCTCTGCTGCAATAACTTTTTCTGCTCCTAAATCTATTCTAAATAGGACTTACGCAAAGCCCCCCAATTCATCGGGGGGTTGGGGGGATCTCAGAGTTGGGAATACTTTTGGGTTGCGGTTGCGTAAGTCCTGCTAAAGTTTACTTCTCCAAATTTAAACTTTAGTGGATCATCTGTGATTAACCACTCCTCTTTTTGAAGAGCATTTTTTACTGATTCATGAAAAATATCTTTTGCCGACACTGGTAGAACAAAGTAAAGACTTATTAATTATTTTAAACTTGAATAGCAATAATTTATCTAACTACTTCCTCCTCCCCCTTCTTCCTCTGCGCCCTCTGCGGTTATTTACCCCAATTACCTACTACCAATTACCAATTACCAACTACCAACTACCCATTACCCAAAATATCAAACTGCAACCAACACATATACATAGCTCTTGGTACATGAAAACAACCCTTCCATTTACCACCTTTCAAATTCAACAACACTTCCCCACGACGGTTTAAATAACCAAACCATTCCCCATACTCAGCATCGGAAAAATGCGCCCAAGTATAATCGTGCATCTTCTGATACCACTGCCAACATTCCTTCCTTCCCGTCAAACGATAACCCATCGAAGCGGCTACCAAGGATTCCAAATGCACCCACCACAATTTTTGATCCCATTCGAGTTGCTGCGGTGGGTATCCATCAATATCCATAAAATAATACAAACCACCGTGCTTTTTATCCCAGGCAAAATTAAGAATATTTAAGGTAACATCAACAGCTTGATTGATTAATTCTTTATCATCACGACGTTGGGCAATATCCATCATAAACCACATTGCTTCTATACCGTGTCCGGGGTTTATTAATCTGCCTTCAAAACAATCAATATGGGAAGCATCGGGAGCAACGTTTTCAAAGATTAACCCCCGCTCTTTATCGAGGAAATCGCCCATTACTTCTTCTACGGTTGTATCTAAAACTTGTTGTAGCGTATCATCTTCTAATAACCAAGCCATTTCTAACGATAAGTTAGCTAAAATCATCGGTACAGCTAAAGACTTCATCGCACGAGTACCGGGATAGGCTTTATTATATTTACCTTTGGGATTTTCTTGACGACGTAAAACGTTATTATAAGCTTGCAATGCAATTTCTTTGGCAGATTCTTCACCGGAAGCGAGAGCATATTGACTAAAAGCCATTGCCGCAAAACAATCGGAAAATATATTATAAGGTTGGATTAATGGTTTACCTTCGCGAGTAAGGGAAAAATACCAGTTACCTTCATCGTCTCTCCCGTTTTCTGCAAGGAAATTAGCACCGTTTGCAGCGATTTTTAACCAATCTTCCCGCTTCTCCAACTGGTTGTAAAGCATGGAAAACAGCCACACCTGGCGATTTTGCAACCAAATAAACTTATCGGTATCGTATACTTTACCATTTCTATCCAAGCAGGTAAAATAACCGCCTTTTTCCCAATCTACCGAATGATTTTCCCAAAATGGCAGCACATCATTGAGAAGAGTGTTTTTATAAAGTTGAGCTAGCTGTTGAAAATCGTATTCCATTGCTTCTACCTTTAAATGTTTGTTGGATTGATTCTGAGTAAGAGTTTTTAAACGCAGAGGAAAGCAAAGGTAAGCGCAAAGGTACGCAGAGTTTTTTGCTCATATATTGAGTAATTGTAAGATATTTAAAATCCAAAACAAACTAAAATATAAAATCCAAAATCTACTTGGAATTTGTTTTTCCAAATACATCTGTTTCATGCTCGGAAGCATTTTCTATTTCGTCAACATAACCGCATTTTGCATCGGGGAAAGCATCGCAATAATTTACATAAGGTTTAATATCTAATACTGGTGTGTTGTCTAATAAATCAATTCCTTCTACGTGCAAAACTAAACCTTCTATTTTGATTAATTTAGGTGCGCTAAGCCCGATGGGATTGGGGCGATGGGGGGCGCGAGTTGCTAAAGTTCCTCGACGAATGCGCGGCCCGCGTGGGATAATTACGGTAGGATTCCAATGTTTATTTAAGTGCAACCATGCAATTACCCAAATCCGCTCGAAGCCTTCCATATCTTTGAGTGCTTCTGGGGGTATGCTGTCAAAAAGTTCAATTTGCGCTGGAGCCGGTTGATAAGATGACGGTGCAGACTGAAGTTGCGACTGTCTGGGGGTTCCATGTCTTTCCTTGTATGGCGATCGCACTACTCCGATCGGTTGTAAATTAATTTCGGTGGGAAAGGGAACGGTTTGAATGTAGTCTTTTGGGGGCAATTTGGGCATTGGAATAATCTGTTGAGTTTACGAAGAATTTTATCGTAGGTTAATACTACTCACAGCTAAAATCCTCTCGCAAAAAAAAATTAAAAGTTCTATTTCAAGTAATTATACGCACACAAATACTGCGATTGTTTCAATAGAATGAAGCTACAAAGATAGCGTCTATTAAAAACCTACACAGTATAAATGAGTATATTAAAAACTAAGTTACCAGCTATTCTAACTTGCTTATGCTTACTATTCTCAACTACCTTTACTACCAAGGCAAAAGCAACTTCTGAAGCTAACTCTATTTACCAAAACGCTAAAACACAACTGCCCCCAGACTTTTACGCGCTTTACCGGATTGTCGATAGATTGGCGCGTGCGAATGAATACGATACCCGCCCTTGGCAAGTTGTTAGAGTTGCTAAATATGATACTCAAGCGTTTGCGAAAAATGCCAATCTGATACCTATTTATAATGGTGCGTTTGAACAATTAGGTGGTGACGCTTCGGCTTTAGCCTGTATGATTAGTCATGAAATGGCGCATCATAAGCAACGGCATCAAGTTATTACTAATGTCGAAAAAGCTGAATTAATTGCCCAATTTCGAGAAGAAGCAGCAGAAAAAGTTTTAAATAGAAGCAGAAAAACATCCGCAGTCTCAGCAGTGGGTGATTTTGTTGTCAGACGGGTGATTGGAGGAACTATTGGTACTGTTGTTAATGGTGTTTTAGATAATCGAAATGACAGAAGATTTAGGAAACAGCAAAGACGTATTAATGAAATTGTAGAGAAAAAGACGGCAGAATTAGAAGAAAATCTCGAAAAGCAAAGTAGAGAAGATGAATTTGAAGCTGATAAGGTTGCTTATTTGGCTTCTGTTAAAGCTGGTTTTGATAAACAAGGATGTTTGCGTGCGATGTCGGTACTTAATCGCACTGCGGGAGTTACATTTGATCGAAATCATCCCACGATTAAAGAAAGAATTGCTGCATTAAAAGCTGTAATGGAATATCCTGCCGAAAGTTTAATAGAAGAAGGCAAAGAAAAATTATTTCAAACTCAACCTTTAACTTACAATTTGTCTCCAAATCAAACATCCTTGCGGGTAAATTCCCGTCATGGTGCTTCGGTAGGGGATGATATCGATCGAATGTTTGGTAGTTGATTTTTACATCGCAAATACAAAACTATCCCTCAAATGAAAATCTGCTTCTTCCCCACAATGCTTTAAAGCCCAATAACTAATATTACCAGTTTTTTCTTTAACTACAGCAGTCATAGAAACGTTAAAATTACAGTTTTCAGAAGTTAAATCTCGCAAATCAAACTTATCAACTCTTACTAATAAATCATAGAATCCTCTATCTATGTAAATATTCAGCGATTCCACTTTTCTTTCTTCCTGCATTCCTTGTCGATAATCATCAAAGCGATAGACATTCCAATCTCCACTCGGTGAAATATTAAATTCCCAGTAGCGAGGAGAATTTTCTATGCCGATAAAAAGCTCGAAACAAGTTGTCTGCCAAAGTTCATCTTTACGAGCTTCTTTGTCTGTTATTTGGGGAACATCTAACTTTTTTAAATCGCTTTTAAGTTCGTGGCGAAAATTTATAATATGATTATCTCGCGTAATTTCACTGGTAATTTTTGCATCAAATTTTGTTGGTTGGAATGGTTGTAAGGAAAATTTGTGTTTATCCATTCTATTTATTATTTAATCGCTATTTACTAAAAGTTGAGATAATTTTCCGAATCGCAGTTTCTTGCATTTCAATACTTTCGGTAAGCTTGAATTGTACTAAAGCTCTAGCTAAATTGTGTTCGGGATATTTAACTTTAAAGTAAACATTACCCGCCAAGTAATCGGTAAAAAATCGCAATCCTAATTCAAAGGCAATCAAACGAATCGCATCATAGATATATATATAGTCGCTTTCGGTGAGAAATTCTTTTGCTATTGAAAGATAACCACTTAAAAGCGATTCACATATCTCAGTATTGAAAGCTACCTCTTCCCAATCATCGGTTTCTTCACCCAAAGGATTGCACCCAGAGCGCAAACAATCGCCAATATCGTAATGTACTAATCCAGGTTTAACGGTATCCAAATCAATAATACTGATAGCTTCACCACTACTAGTATCAATCATGACGTTATTTATTTTTGGATCGCCGTGGATGGGACGCAAACGCAAACGTTCTTGCATTTGAGCATTTTCTAACACGTATGCCCAAGTTTTACGTTTATCTATAAATTTCAAACAGTATTTAACTTCGGGAGATTTAGAAGACGCATTATCTTGCATCTGTACATTTTCGTATTGTTCTAGATAAATCGGTGTAACGTGAAATCCCGGTAGAGTATCGGCTAATTTCTCAACTGGTAAATCGCCGATTAGATTATGAAACATTCCTAAAGCGTAACCAACTTCACTCGCGTGTTTATTATCTATAATAGTGTCGAAGGTTTGAGCATTATCAATAAAACTAATTGCTCGCCAAAATGAATTTTCAGAATCAATAAAATGGTCTTGATTATCTTGAGTTAATAATACGAGTGGTACTTCCCAACGGCGATTTAAGGTAAGGGGAGAATCTTGTAAACGTTGACGCGCGTGATTGGTAAAAATACTCATATTTCGCATTACCAATTCAGGTTTGTGAAACACGCTTTGATTGATGCTTTGTAAAATAAAATGCTTTGATTCTATAGAATCCAAGCTAACAAGAAAAGTACCGTTGATGTTACCATGCCCAAATTCTTCAACTTTGATAATTTTGCCTGGTGTTTTAAATTGATTGGCAATTCTAATCAGGTTATTCAAGGCTGTGTCTGTATTCGGAGATGCGTTCATTTCGAGTTACCCGATATTTAATTTATAATCCGTGTTGATTTCTTATCAATATATATGCCTAAAATCACTAAGCCAATATTAGTATGCAACATTATTAAACTAATTGGCACAAAGCTTGCGATGCCCATCCCACAAGAATTGGATCATTTTGCACATATTTACGACGGGCAAGGATGTCCATCCCACAAGAATTGGATGATTTTAACTTAATACGGTTCGGTAAACCTCATAAATCTTTGTTAAATAATTGTTAGAAGCCTAGTTAAATCAAGGAAATCGGGTTAGATTGCCCATTTACGGTAAACTTCAATACTAATCTGACAATATAATCGTTACAATTTAATTAAGAAAACAAGTTAAGGAACCCACACAGATGCAAGAAGTTACAATTAATTCTGATAAGCGTAAATTGCTATCAAGTTTGTGTCATGGGGCGATTTTCTTTAGTACAACAATATTTTCTATTGGCGTTCCAATTGCCATTTATTTTACTTCCGATGACCCAGTTGTCAAAGGGAATGCCAAAGAATCGATAAATTTTCACCTTAATGTTTGGTTTTGGGCAACTGTAATTGGAGTACCAATTGCGATTTTATCTTTCCTAACTTTTGGTATTGGTGGAATTATATTTTTCCCTGTAGTTGCTTTAGGATTTTTAGTACATTGGGGATTGACAATTGCAGCATTGTTGCACTGTTTGATGGGGAATTCGGATCAACCATTCCGCTATCCGTTTACTTTTCGACTATTTTAATCGCTTCAATTTAATCAAAATGTTTTTTAGAAAGGGTTGTGATGAGCAGCCCTTTTTTGTTTTTTGTAAGTTTTTGTAGGTTTTTGTAGGTTGGGTTAGACAGGTTTAGGAATTAGTTGATAACGAGGAAATTATTTGATCGTGTCGTAACCCAACATCGATATTTGGGAAGATGATAAAAATTGTATTGCTAATTTAATCTGCTCTAATTATCCGTGCTGAGAATGTTGGGTTACGGCAGTTTTTTGTAGGTTTTTGTAGGTTGGGTTAGACAGGTTTAGGAATTAGTTGATAACG
>NZ_CAWUDI010000074.1:0-31278 GCF_963920925.1 Calothrix sp. CCY 0018
TTAATTATTAATGCACCATATTTAGTGTACCTCATTTATCTGCAATTTGCTGTATTTCACACAATTTCTTCCCTTTGTTCAAAATCTCCTTCGGAATCAATAACAATCGGGTCATTTTGACAACTACCATAAGTTTGCTCAAGAAAACCGGGGGGATATCCTAGATTTTCTGGTGTTTGTGTTGTTTCAACTGACTGATAAATTACCATTACTTCTACTTCTTTATCTTTCATTCCCAAGGGAATATCTAAATGTAAAATACCATCTGACCCGACACGTTTTTTGAATTTAATACTTTGCATAGTTGATTCTTAGTAATTTATTCAAAATATTCTTGATTACGCTAATTTATCGTAATCCTCTGGTTCAAGATCGGGAACTTTATTTAACACTTGTTGAAATTTATCCCAACTACCACAAGACTGTAACCCACCTCTACGACTAGCAAGTTCTTTTGCTATTCCTTCTTCATCTAATAAAGGTTTACCATTCGCAACTATTTTGGTACGAATTTGTCGTAAACGTTCTCCCAAAGAAGCTTTTTTGACAGAATTTTTAACGTAAAGGAATTCGACAAAATCTAAAACTTCCTCCTGTTTTTCTTTGGGTAAAGAACGCCATTTTGCGGTGGAAATCTTGTTCTGGACTCATAATGACAACCTTTCGATCATAATTAAGTTATTTGACAAACGAATTTAACTTCATTCTATAACTGCCGCGCTATCCTCGGTTTCTTCCCCTTCTAACAACGCTGTTAACGCTTCCATTTCTGACATCGCGGTTTGCAATTTGGTCATAATTTCTGCTGCAATTACGTCTGGTTCCGGTAAATCTTCCCCTGACTGCAAGCTTTCATCCCGCAACCAAGTAATATCAAGATTTTCTCCGCGTTTGACGATTTCTTCTCGACTAAAACACCTCCAGCGTCCCGTTTCTCCGGTATCTACGCGGTTGCTTCCCCCATTCGCGTCATCTCCGTACTCGGTTTCAAATTCTTGGAAATGTTCTTTAGTTAAGGGGGTGCGTTTACCAAAAGTCGGCATATTGGTACGCATATCGTAGAACCAAACTTGCTGGGTATTATCTTTTTCTGTGGTTCCCCGTTGGAAGAATAAGACGTTGGTTTTAACACCTTGAGCGTAGAAAATACCCGTAGGCAATCTCAGAATAGTATGCAAATTGCATTTATCCATCAAATCGGCGCGGATGCTCTTTCCTTGGCTGTCTTCAAACAACACGTTATCCGGTAAAACCACCGCTGCGCGTCCTTCTGGCTTCAGTCCCCGATAAATATGTTGTAAAAATGCTAACTGCTTGTTGGATGTGGGGTAAGTAAAATCATCGCGAGAAGGTAAACCGCCACCTTTTTTAGTACCGAAGGGGGGATTTGTCAGGATAATATTAGCTTTAGACAAGCGCTGTCCGTTAGAAGAAAGCGTATCACCCAAACTAACTTCCCCTTCTATCCCGTGTAGCAGCATATTCATCAACAGCAAGCGGTGGGCATCTTGTACCAACTCAATGCCGTAAAATGCTTTTGTACGTTGAAATTCCTGTATTTCGAGGGGTAAGTCAAATAATTCTGCGGTTTCCTCTTTGATATATCTATCGGCTGCAATCAAAAATCCACCAGTACCCGCTGCGGGATCTTGTATTAGTTCCCCCGGCTGCGGTTTAATTAAATTAACCATACAGTCAATCAACGGACGCGGTGTAAAATATTGTCCCGCACCGGATTTCTTTTCTGAGGCGTTTTTTTCTAAAAGTCCTTCGTAAAGGTCGCCCAAACCCTCTTCCTTGGCGGAATACCAGTCCAAATCGTCTATACTTTTAACCAGCTTATTGAGGATGCGCGGCTGTTTGAGTGCAGTTTGGGCATTAGCAAAGATTGCCTGTATCCGTGGTGAACTTGTATTAGTACCCAATTCTAGCAGCGCGGAACGGTAAAAGTTTAGTTGTTCGATGCCTTCTAAAGTTACTAAATCTTCCCAGCGATAGCCTTCTGGGATTTGATTTTCTGTATCCGTTTCCTTCGCCATCTTCAAGAATAGCAAGTATGTTAACTCCGTCACATAAGCGAGATAAGTAATCCCATCATCCCGCAGTACGTGGCAGAGATTCCAGAGTTTTTGGACGATATCAGTAGTTGCGCTCAAGGTTTTTAATTAACAGTAAGTATATAAATGTCGCTTTGTGATTATACGTAATTTTTGGATATTTATTCAGAGGTGTAGCAACTTATCAAACTCTTATTAGATATGACTTTTTAAACTACATTAGTGAAAATTACACAAATGTGGGCTAAATAATGAGATAAAGGTTGTTAAGAAAACGTTTCCATCACGAGCATCAATACGAACGCGCTACAATCTATCTGGCATTTATTTTTAAGTATAAAAAAGCATCTATGTCTGAAATTACTCGCGCATCGTCAACAAAAATTCAACTACCATCACTGCCACAAAATGTTTTACCAGCTATTAATGAATTTACTAAAGCTTTAGGAATTCCAAGAAATGTATTAGCAAGTGATGAAGATATTGAATATGCTTGGATAGCTTTGCCTCGTGAACTGCGAGATATACCTGACATAAATTCACATGGCGAGCTACTTGCCAGAATGTGTGTTGCAGTAAGTGTAGGACTTTTTGATAGCGCAATCAATTATGCTTGGAATGCTTCAATATTGAAGTTGAGAGAAAAAGTTAAAAACTTTGGTTTACCAATTGTTGCTCAAATTCTTCAAAAAGATTTTGAAGAAAAACATCTTTTGGATAAACAAGATAGTGAATTATTAGAACTTAGTCTTAAGCTTAATCTTGTGACAGAAGAAGGTTATTTATTATTAGACCAATGCAGGGCTACTCGTAATAATTTTTCAGCAGCACATCCATCAATTGGTCAATTAAATGACCGCGAGTTTATTGTGTTTCTTAACAGGTGTGTAACGTATGCTCTTGCTAAATCTTCTTCACTACGAGGTGTTGATATAGGAGCTTTTATTACCGCAGTAAAAGGTTCTCGGTTTGCAGAAGAACAGTGTTCTTTGTGGTTGGGACGTTTAAATGAAACTCATGATGCTCAAAGAGAGTTGTTATTTGGAACAATTCACGGCATTTATTGTGACCCTAATACATTAGAACCTGCACGTTTAAATATAATAGATTTATATAATCATTATAAAGAAAAATTCACTTCAAATATTAGGTCTAACCTGATTAATCAACATTCAGATTACTTAGCAAAAGGCGATACACAACGCCATAAAATATCTGTACAATTTTTTGAAAAAGTAGCTTTAATTAATCTGCTTAATGATTATGAGAAACATAGTATAATTTCAAAAGCTATTAATCAATTATGGAATGCTCATGAAGGATGGAACAATTTTCATAATGAGCCTCCATTTGCAGAACGATTATTAGAACTTTCTGAACAGGGTTCTTTACCTTTAAATATACAAGAAGAATTCGTTGAAAAAGTAGTTGGTTGTTACATTGGAAACGGTAGCGGGTTTTCTTGGAAGGCAGAACCTATATATGAACAAATGATACGTGAATTTTCACCTAAAGAAATTCAACATATGATTGAAATTCCGCAAAAAAAATCTTCTCTTGTAGCAAATCGATTTACAAGTAACTCTACGTGTCGTAGAAAATTTCAAAACGCTCTCAAACTCATTGATATTTCTAGTGTACCTAATGCTGTTCTAATAAACTATAAAAAGCTTGTTGGATGAGAATTTAAGGTTTAAAATTGATGCTTTGACTACCCCACATCTTGCCACAAAGCATCATTAATCTGTACCAAAATAGTTTCCAACTTCCCTTGAAACACCTTATTAATCCGGTTAAAACCTCCCTGCGCTTTAAATTCCCCGGTGTTGAATGCATCTTTATCTACAACGGTTTCTACTTTTAATTGTTTCCCTATTCTTTCCAACCACTTGCGTTGGGGAGTAGTCCAATTTTGAGCAGCGAGGATTTTATTAATTGCCTTATCTACCCGTTGCGAGTAGGGAACAAGTGCATCCCCGATAGCTGCTTGGCGAATGAAACCAATGATACTTGCAGCAATATCTTGATTGGTAAAGTGTCGCCATGCTTCTTGTAAATAAGTTTCTTTGTATCCGGCTT
This sequence comes from Calothrix sp. CCY 0018, assembly GCF_963920925.1. Classification (NCBI taxonomy): domain Bacteria; kingdom Bacillati; phylum Cyanobacteriota; class Cyanophyceae; order Nostocales; family Calotrichaceae; genus Calothrix; species Calothrix sp. CCY 0018. The sequence goes on from NZ_CAWUDI010000074.1 coordinate 4,137, forward strand.
GGTCTAATAGCATACGCAATTCTTTCAACTGCGCTCTGGTTAAGTTGCGGGGGCGTTGGGTAACAACCATCAAAGCAGGAATTTTATTAATGTTTTCTCGCAAAAAGGTCTGGAAGTTATCTAAGTAATCTTCTGGTTGTTCGGCATTACCGTAACCTCTTTCTATACTAATAACTTCGTCGTCATGGCGGGAAATCAATATCGGTTGTCTGCCCCCGTCTTTAGCATCCAACATTTGGGCGATCGCTTTTCGTTGAGCAAACCATTGTTTTACTTCTTCTGGGGAAGCTTGGCGCAGATGTTCTACCATATCATCTAAAGGCATTCCCGCCGCTGTTTCTATATTTTGGCTGTTGGTGTCGCTGATGCTGTGATGTTTGCGCTGTAGTTTGGCAAGCAATTGGTCTACGATGTCTTGAGAAGCTACTGCATTCCTTTCCTTGTCCAATTCATCTACCAGTTGCGTAAAGGTGATGTTGGGATCGACAACGACTGGTTTCATCTGGTTGAAAGGGGCGATCGCATTATATAAATCAACAGCGTCAAATATAGCGGTTTTCAGTTGGATGGAATACAGTAACCACAATGTTGAAACCAACCAAATATATCTGTTAAATTAACAGTTTCAAAAGCTTCTGTAATAGCTTTATCTAAATCTGAGTAAGTTCTCGTTTCTTGTGAGCGTAAAAACTCTTTTACTTTTGACCAAAAATTTTCTATCGGCGAAAAATCTGGTGAATAGGGTGATAAATAAATTAACTGAGCGCCTACCGATTCAATCGCTTCTTTAATACCCACTACTTTATGTGAGCTAAAATTATCCATAACTACACAAGCTCCTTCCCATAAATTAGGGACTAAAACTTGATTAATATAAGTTTCAAAAGCGTTTTTATCATTTCCACCTTTAAAACTCATAGCACCAATAACACCTTTGAGAGCGTTAAGCGAAGCTCTACCGAAGGTAATCGCCCCAATTATAGTTACATTTTTACCACGTTTATCTGGACGTGAGCCATGCGCTCTTTTTCCCTTTTGTGACCTAGCATACAGTCTAGTCATAGCTATATTTACTCCTGACTCGTCAATAAACACTAAGTCGTGCAAGTCAATTTTACGTATATTCTCTAAATACTCTTGTCTTAATATTTTTACTCTATCCGTGTCTTGTTCGGCGGCGTGCAAGGTTTTTTTTTCGAGTTAACTGGAGCTTTTCTAAAGTCTTCCACATTCCTGAGCAGCTGATTTTTATATTAGTTTCTCGCTCCATTTTTACGCATAATTCTTCTAACGTTGCATCATTATTTTCTTCTACTAATTTTTGCAAAATCGGGTAATGCTCGTCCTTTATTTTGGCTGGATTACCACTTTTATGTGGCAATCTTTTTATACTTCCCGTGTCTAAATAACGACTGATTAATCTTTGTACAAAGCTGATACTTACATGGAAGCGTTTAGCAAGTTTTCGATACGAGCCTTCTTTCTTGTGAAAAGCGTGAATAATTTTTTGACGTAGGTCTGTGTCGTAAGCTTTCATAAAATATCATTGATACACCCCTGGTTATATGTTACCGCTTTTGTATTCCACTCAACTGAAAACCGCTATATCCGAAAAACTTCTTTATTAATATCGTCACAGCGTCTGGTAGCACGTCCCAACATTTGTTCGTAGAGTATGCGGGAGTTAACGCGGCGGATAAATACTAAGTTACAAATTGGCGGTACGTCGATACCCGTTGTCAGCAAATCTACGGTAACTGCAATTTTTGGATTGGCTTCGTTTTTAAAACGTCGGATCAACTGCAATGGTTTATCGGCATTACCAGTTATTTTGATGACAGCATCATCATCTACGCTGCCGTATTCTTGCTTTAACGCTTGTTTGAGTTGGTCTACAACAATATCCGCATGGTCGTTACTAACGCAGAAAATCAGCGTTTTTTCTGGCATTGAGGGGTCAATCTCTTGCGCTAAGGCTTCGCAGACTACGCGATTAAATTCGGTGGTGATAACCTGCTTGTTAAATTGTTCTATCTCAATTTTGACTTCATCCGGAGCGTGAACCAAATCAACTTCACCAGTTGCGGGGTCAAAATATTCCATTGCTTCCCCTGCTTGCCAAGAAATTCCCGATTGTGAGAGTCTGGTGGTGATGCGGATGGGTGGTTCGTGGTCTATCAGCCAACCTTCGATGACTGCTTTACGATAGCTGTAGGTATAAACGGGGTCGCCAAAGATTTCCGTAGTATGCAGGGCTGGGGTGGCGGTTAAACCTATTTTTACGGCATCAAAATGGTCGAGTACCCGGCGATATTTGGAAATATAATCGTTGTAATCGCGGAAAGTAAGTTCAGTTTCGCTAAGTTCTCTATCTAGCAGATATCCCCGATGGCATTCGTCAACTACAATACAGTCGTATGTGTCAGCGGTGGGTATAGTGGCATCGTCTGATGGATAAAAAAGACGTTTGACAAAGCTTTGTACCGTAGCAATTTGCACCTTAGTATCCCTATCCGGTGCGCCTTCACCCGGTTCCTTGATATCAAAAATATCAGCAAAAGTTTGTAAACTTTCCATCCGCGTATCTTTGAAAGCATTGGCGGCTTGTTCTCCCAAGGCGCTGCGGTCAACTAAGAATAATACCCGGCGAAACCGTTTGCTTTTGAGCAGGCGATACACCAGGGCGATACAGGTTTTAGTTTTCCCCGTCCCGGTTGCCATTGCTACTAAGATACTGCGGATATCTTCTGACAGTGTTGCTTCTATCTTCTCAATTGCATTGATTTGATATTCCCTTAATTCAAGGTTGTAATTAAAACCTTCTTGCTGTAGTTTTTGGTGTGCTTGCTCTATATCTTGTTCGAGTAAATCAAGCAACCCCTGGGGACTGTACCAAGTAGTAAGGGGACGGCTCAGATTTTGAGTACGGCGCAAATCGCAAAACCAAATACCGCTTTTGGTACGTAATTGCTGCAAGAAATCCCGTCCGTTGGTAGCAAAGACAAATGGTACTTTAAATTCTCCCCACGAACCACCAGCAGCGGAGTATTCTATTCGAGTAGCATCGCTTTGATTTGAAGAAGGTATTTTAAATCCTCGACTGTAGCGTTTTGCTTGCTCGATATCCGCAGCAACATCCTTACTCCGACGCTTGGCTTCTACTACCGCAACGATTTGCAACCCCGCGAATAACGCATAATCAGCCCTGCCGTTTTCAGTCGGAAACTCGGCGATCGCCATATTCTTATTTTTCTGGGGACGAGTACCGTTAGCATAAGTAAAATTCTCCGAATCGGCTTCCCATCCAGCTTCTCGCAGTTGTGCATCAATAAGACGGCGGGTTTCTCGTTCGTCAATGTCTACTTTATCCCCTGCAATTTGCGCTTCCTGAATGGTTTCTTGAATTGTTTGCGGGGATTGGGTTTCGGCAGTAGCTTGAATTGTAGCAAGATGGTTTAACGCTTCAACCTTTGCTGCTTCTGCAACATTCGCGAGTTCTTCCGCCGATACCCTAAGCTGTGCTTCCTGCTGTGCCTTGATTTGCGCCAATTCCGCTGCACTGCGACTGGCGTTTAATTCTTTTTGGAGTTGGGCAAGTTCTTCCTTGAGCGCTCGTGTTTCCTGTTTGGGATTGGGTGGCGGAACAAATGCACCAGGGTCAAAGTTGCGTTGCTTGGTTGTATATTTGTGGAACCATACACCCAGTTCCCTAGCATATTTAAGATTACTTAGTGCCGTGCGGCTGTCGTCTTCTAATGCGTGGTTAGCTTTATTACCTACAAACCGTAATTCATCAAATAAGCGATATACCTTCCCGACGACTATATTCTTATCCCGCAAACGGCGTAATAAATCAATTTGACGCTCATCATACACGTACATCCCCGCTTTAGCTGCTACTAACTGCGCCAAGAGTTCGCCAAATTGCCGTAGTTTGATTAAACAAGTATTGGGGTCATCTGCAAAGTACCGTTCTGCCAACGTACCCAACCGCACCAACTGCGAGTCATGAGACGCAAGGAATCCAAAGTTGGGAGATGGGGGCTGGGAATTGGTCATGAGCAGATGCTATTTAGAAGACTTTTGACATTACCTATTTTTAGCAATGTAGCAAATTATTCTAGTATTTACAATACATTCAGGCGGCTGAATAAGACTTATGTGGCTTACGTTTCCACGTTCAAAGTCCATTAGTAACATCTGCATTTATTGGTGGTGGGTAGTGATGAGTTTGACAGCATAGACGATGGTTTGTTTGTAGAATTGTCTGCGTCTTCGCGCTTCCGGTGAAGCGCGATGGGGTAAGCCATGCGCTACATTGCAATCCGGTTCACTGGATTCCAAAACTCGCTTTTTCGCGAGGCAGCAGATTCATACCGCTTCAGATGCAAAATATCAAAAATGTAAAAAGCTGTAGCTAATTCTGGACAAGGGTTTAGGCTATTGACTAAATTTGTTAGCGTACAGATTTCCCGAAATGGCACGATGACCTAATAACGGTTGACCAAGACTTATGATATTTTTTCGTTACACAACTTTACGTCGTGTCCCGTTTTACAGGTATCTCGGCGGGCATCCTACTTTAACTTCTTGTCCGGCGATGACTACCAATCAAATTTTATTGATGCATTAATCGGCAATATCTACATTCACAAACTCATCACAATTGCAATCACATCTGTGACACTTCGCTGATGTAATAATGTAGTGCCTTGGGAATTAAGTTAAAAGTAAGAAAACTAAGTGTCACACTTTGTCACATATGCTTTAACCACAGTATTTTCAGTAACTGGTGCCGAGCAGCTTACTTGTGCGGTGTTGGATAGCTTGGGGATGAAGTGTTCTATCTGTAAGGGTTTGGACACTTGTAGTATTGTACCTCATTTTTTGCTCAGTTTTGGTTGCAATTAAAATTTGTGAGTGAATAATCAGTGTACTGACTATCTGTACATAAATATTCATTGCTCATATTTTTTATAGCTGATTATTTGACAGGCATCTTAAATTGATAAAAATCATGAGGCAAATATTTTAAGTACTAACTTTTTAAATAAAGATAGTTTGTAAATATAATTTTAGGTTTTTATTATTTTGCATACTTTAAAAAATGAAGTCAATTAATATATATACTAACTTTTAGCCTATAAATTATTAATATATAGATTTTCTCTTATCGTTTAGGGGTTATGTATAAATAACTTGAACAAGTCTTCATAACCAAACGAGTAATTGTCTTGCCCCAACAGATATCTAAAAAAAGACAAGTTCGGCGTTATTCTTACAAGGATGTTTATCGGCAGCCGCCGATGCTGTACAGAAGTCACAATCAGCAATATACGTAAATATACTATACTTATTAATTACATTAATCTTTACGCCTTCAAATAAGCACTTACAACGCCGCCCATGTAGTAGATCGGGCGAATTCTCAACCCAGTCCCATGCTTCAATTCCACCATGCGCCGTGCCCGCCGTGCCAGCATGCCTATGAGGCGGCCTACGCTCCAAGTCGATTAGTCTTATTGCTCCGCATTTAATATGCTAGTCTCTAAAAAGTCCTCAATTAAACATGAATCTTTCCCGACAATACGGGCGCACTTAACAATGTCATATCCATCTAAACCATCTGTTGATCCCGGCGTAACGACCTTCGATGAGTTTGTGCAATTGGCGGATTATTCTTTGATGGACACCTTAAATGCCGATCCTGATGCCACGGTCGATGGGGATGATCGCCGTGCCCGCCAGGTTTTTTCCGGTCATTTCGTACCTGTGACACCCACGCCTCTTGCAGAACCAGAATATGTAACCCATAGCAGCACTTTTTTTAATGAACTTGGGTTGAGCGACGAGCTGGCGTTTAATGAAAAATTTCGCCAGGTATTTTCTGGTGATATCTCTGCTGCGCGTGAGCCTATGCGTCAGGTTGGCTGGGCGACTGGTTATGCACTGTCGATTTATGGCACCGAATATACCCAACAATGTCCATTCGGTACTGGTAATGGTTATGGCGATGGTCGGGCGATATCTGTATTTGAAGGAATAATCAATGGCCAGCGCTGGGAAATGCAATTGAAAGGTGGTGGCCCAACGCCTTATTGCCGTGGTGCCGACGGGCGCGCAGTACTACGTTCAAGTGTACGTGAGTTTCTAGCACAAGAACATATGCAGGCTTTAGGTGTGCCAACATCGCGCGCTTTGACACTGTATGTTTCTAAGTCTGAGACCGTTACCCGGCCTTGGTATTCTCAAGACTCCCATGACCTTGACCCCGATATTTTGGTGGACAATCCTGTGGCCATTTCAACTCGCGTTGCACCATCCTTTTTGCGCGTTGGTCAGCTAGAGTTATTTGCCCGCCGCGCTCTATCCAATGCTCATCCAAGAGCATTAGAAGAGTTGAGCATGATACTATCGCATTTAATTGAGCGAGAATACTTCTTCGACATTAATCAAAACCTTGATTTTGCAGATCAATTGGTTGAGTTGGCTAAGCTATTTCGCCAGCGTCTTACTTCACTGGTGGCTAATTGGCTACGTGTTGGTTATTGCCAGGGTAATTTTAATAGTGACAACTGCGCCGCTGGTGGCTTTACCCTCGACTATGGACCATTTGGGTTTTGTGAAATTTTTGACCCTTGGTTTCAACCTTGGACTGGCGGCGGCAAAAAGTTTTCATTCTTCAATCAGCCAGGAGCAGCAGAAGCGAATTATTATATGTTTTGGAAAGCTGTGAGACCGTTACTGGTAGAAGATGCTGGAGCTTTAGAACAGTTCGATCAATTAGGCCGTGGCTTTTCAGAAGCCATGCAAAAACAAGTCCAAAAAATGTGGGCGACCAAACTTGGCTTAACTGAATTTAACCCAGAGCTATTTAAGAAGTTAATGCAGCTAATGACACACTCGGATGTGGATTACACCATTTTCTTCCGCGAGTTATCCCACATACCAGACGACATCTCAGCATTGAAAAAGAGCTTAAGCGTTAAAACTTCACAACAAGATGAACAATGGCAATCTTGGCTAAAAAGCTGGCGCGACCTCCTGCCCGACGGTAATTTGGCTGAGATATCAACTACGATGAAACAAACTAATCCAAAATACACATGGCGAGAGTGGTTGATTGTCCCTGCCTATCAACAAGCCATGCAAGGTGACTACACGTTAGTTAAAGAGTTGCAAGAAGTACTGAGCTATCCATATGATGAGCATTCACTTGACGTAGAAGATAAATACTATCGTCTAAGACCTAGCGCGTTTTCTGACCTTGGTGGCGTGTCGCACTATAGTTGTTCATCTTGATGTTGAATTACAACAGTCACATATAATGTGATGGTGATTGTATAGACAGTGACATTTAACGGGCTGATGCGTTCAGCTTTGCTGGTGCCGGAGGCAATCGCCGTTCGTGTAACGTCTCGGAGAGAAGGCGGGTCTTCGACCATCGCAATTCGTAAAGCTTGTTTCTTGCTCCTCAATCCAGTCTTTGACTTTGCTGGTATTCTAGCAGTTTTGTTATTTTACTGGCTAGACTGGTATTTACCCGGATGAAACCACTTAAGAGCAAAGCATCATTGCTACTACTGCGCACGTCATAACTGGTTATATAGACCTGTTAGGTTTTTAAAATCGCTTAATTTTCGAGAGCAAAGAATAACCGTTGCTGTGCAGGAACCCTGCTTGGCATCGGTTCATGAAAGTATAGCTATATAAGAGTTGTAAATTCCTCCGTTGCTTTTATTCTTACTTTTTACCTTCAAAAGCAAGAAATTGTGGCTTATGGGCTATCAATGTTGTAATCAACTCCAACCCGAAAAGCCTCTGTTGGGGCTTCCCGATCAACCTTTATTTTTTTTAGAAAACCAAGTTTAATTTAAGTTGAACTTAAAATTGCTATAAATTCAACTCATGAGTATCAGGATAAGCGGTTGCCTTATTTTTAGTGAACCCCTGGTGTCGTGAAACTTTAGTTTGAGTTGAATTTCCGTTCAATCTACCAGTAACTTAAGAATTGAGGCATTTTTATCGCCCGCGAAGCGGCACCAAGGGGGGCTTTTATAACCTCCAATTTTAAAAATCAATTAAGAAGGCCCCTCTTGGGGCAAGATAAAAAAACGTAGTGGTGGCTCAATTCCTGCGGTAACTGTGGGACAGACTGAACTTTATGCTCAAAATTTCAAAAAGCTGGTGTATCAAATTAGGGGTGCCGTAAAACCTATTGCTCAAAACCTTTCTTCTCGTTTACGGGTTGCTGTATTGGTACATTTGTCCGCTCTTTCAACCGATCAATTCGCTTCTTCTCTTGCTCGGTAAATTTGAGTGAATTATTGATAACCCAACCACTATAAATTGAATGATTGGCGGATAAAATTATTTCATTGGTATCGATTCTACGTACTTCCAAGGTGCTGATATCACCATCAAAGCTTAAATTAGCCCTCATGCTATCGCCTTTGATTTCAGTTTGATTCGTACTACCCATGTAGCCCGCAATCTTTACAGCAAACTCTACTGCTTCTGGTTCTGGGGCTAGCTTTGCTGGCTGTGGTAAAGGTTCTTCTATGCTGTGTACGCTGCTTTCGCTTTTTTCTGATGGTTCTATTTGAGAATCAGCATCTGAAGGTTTATTAATTGAGTTTTTCTCGTAGGAAGTAACTTTGGGAGCAGGAAACACTACTTCAACTGGTGGTACAACTGAGGGGTAAGTGGGGCGTGGTGATGTTACTGCTTCTGGTTTCTTGTCTTCGAGATTGCTAACTACTTCATTTATATTCGATTTCTTCTTGGCTTTATTGTCTTCGTAAGTCCCAAACGTTTGCTCGACGGACGGTACAACGCTAACGTAACTCTCCTGCGCTGGCTCAACTACACTTGTATTATCTGTAGTTGATTCAGAAGTAGAAGTGGAATCATCGCTTTTGTGGGTGCTTATTTCGGGGATAATTGATTTTTCTTCTACTAGCTGGACTTGCTGTGGGGCAATTTCAATATCAGTATTTTGGCTTCTACACCAATATGAGAGGTGATCTACCCATTCATCATTAATTGTACGCCCACGCTTATAGCTTTCCATCAACGAACTAATTGGGTCGGAATAATATTGTTGATAACCTACTTCCAAGTGCTTGCGTATACCAATATGCGTATATAGCTTGCCCAAATCCCCACCCTTGAAAGCTTCTCCATCCATGCAATAGCTAATTCCTTTAAGCTTGCCAGTACGGGTAAATTTACAATTAACCTGTATATTATCCTTTAACAACCTTGCTACAAATACGGGCATTTCTGGTTTATCAGCTGCGGCGTTCTCGATCGCGTTTTGCAATCTTTCAACTACATTTAACTCCCCCGCTGCTTTTTCTACGTGTTTGGGATATGCTTTCTTTTTCTCCACCTCCCAACTGCTAGGTTGGGGAATTAAATCATAGTTTTTTTCAATTTGACGCAATAACTTTTCGGTGCGGTAGTAGTCCAAATAATCGTCGTTACACTTACCGTTCACTGATACCCGGTTAATTACTAAATGCATATGGGGTCTAATTTTCCCATCGTATTCCGCATCCTTATGCTGAACCAAAATAAATTGATTGTTTGATAATTCCAAACCTTCGAGTAAATCCTGGGCTATCATACATAATTCCCATTCGTCAAGGATTCTATCGCCAGGGGCGGGACTTAGTGATAAGTGCAGCACTGGTTTTTCTACACGTTGATTTAGTCGTGCAAACTTCCTAAATTCCCATGCTAAATCTGTGGGTGTATTTGAAGCCATATTACTGTTAACTAGCTGTGCGTCTTCCTTACCCAGGACATAAGCAACACAACCGTAGAAACCATTCCCTTTCGTGATATTGCCAATCATTCCAACTCCTCATATATGCCAATTCAATAGCGCGAATCGTCGAAGCGTAAACCTACTCACTTCTCTACGTTCTTCAGAGGGTTGTATTGAAAAGGCATTCCTAGCAACTGTAGTTTAACTTCTTGCAACAATGGTTTTAGGGCTTCAATTTCTGCTAGTGAGGTGTTAACGGGTTCTCCCATTTTGACAGCACGATTGATAGCATATGCAATTTGATTAATATTGTTGCCAATTCTCCCCAATTCCGCATAGGTATCCGAATTTATTGCTGGTGCTGGTGGTGCAATGTGACGATTCTCTACACAATACCGAATAAATTTTGATAAGTTATTCCCCAATCCCGCTTCTTCCGCTTTGGCTTCCCATACTTCTTTCTCTTCTTCCGTTAGCCGCAAGCTAATAAGCGAAGTGCGTTTTGGTTTTGGTTCAACTTTTCGTCCAGCTTTAAAAACTTTTTTATTATTGGTTTTCATCCTATTGGAGCATGATATTAAAACTCATCCCGACATGAAAGTTCAGGTGTTTACCTGTAGACTTCTACGTCCTTTTTAACCTATATTGCAATAAAATAATGCGTATTTATTTTTACTATATATATATTTCATACGTAGTTAATCTACGGCAACCTTATCGAGATACCGGGAATAATCTACGGTATTCCTATCGGGTAATGCGGGATAACAAATCGGTATCTACATGGGGAAATGGGGGTTTCCAAAGGGGGCTTCCCACTTTGGCGAGCATGGGCAGCGCGTCAATTAAGGTTGAAACGAAGTAATATGTAATACGCTGCCATTGCTCGCTATCCGAAAATTACCGCACAAACGACAACTGCGCGACTGGTGGGGATGCGAGACTTGGCGCGGGTTTCGAGGCGATGGCTGTATTTTCGGGGTTTTTTCAAATTATTCCCAACATACACCCAACATACACCAACAGTACCCTTATTTTTGATGGCAGAGAACAATTTTTCTATAATTTTGACGAAATAATGGAGAAAACAGTACCCAAAAGTACCACTACAGTATCACTCCAGCACCACTGGATGTACGAGTGTTAATAACTACTTTATCACCACTGAAGAAAAAATTTTTCTTTCTCGAAGAAGGTTTCTTATCTAGACAACTTATAGGTCTATATTTCAGAATGTAGTATATAGAGATTACGTTTTATATGGCTTGAGAATTTACAATTATATGACATCTGCTACTGCAATAAGTAGGCATCGCAAAAATTGACGGTAATTTAAATTTTTAACTTATAATTATCAGTATTTTACTAGAACGAAAGCGCTTTCTCCCCGTTTTATCGCTACCCGGAACGTCGTTTTTTCCTTAAAGATTCTGCCATCTACACTTGTATTCATCCATCGCGGCGTTAATTTCTTGCATTATTTGGGTGGCTGAGGGCGATTTATTGCGATCGGGATGCCACATAGCCGCCAATTTCTTGTATGCTGCTTTTACTTCATCATATGTGGCGTATTGAGATACGTTTAATACAAGCCACCATTCTCTTTTACCTGTTACAGGTTTTGGGGGGATGGTGTTTGTTGGTTGAAGAATTGCTTCGATGATTGACCTTCGACAGTTAAAGACGACCTTATAAACTTGTAACAACTTTTGTCGTCCAATCAGAAGAAGTGCATTGTTGTGCCAATTGACAAAGGATGCGCGAAAACTTTCTCTTTTCTTCCAACGGTCTTCGTCTTGAGCGAAGTAGCCTGAAGCACTCCAATCTTCAAAACTTGTGAAGGGATAAGGATTGTTAGGTTTGTCTACTTTAAGAAAAGGGTCTTTGCCATCTGCCAACTGCATCAATACAAGCTTGGCGTATTGATTGGGTTCGGGGATTTTATCTAGTAATAGTGTTAACTCACTTGCTATTTCTCTTGATTCGGGATTATTTTTCCATTGCCAGTAGTCTACATTTAGCTTGCCCAATTGACTACGGTAGGTGTGATGCCAATATTCAAAGCGGTTAATAGGTGGTTTGTCGAGTATACCCAAAGCGAGGATTATATCGTACCTGCCCTCGGAAATAGCCGATATAATAACTTCTTCTATGTTATATAACCGCATCTCTTGCCCAAACAACCATTCAATAAATTGGGAAACTGTAGCAGCAATATTATTTTTTGGTAGTTCAATTAAGTCATATTTGACAAGCAAATCTACGGTTATATCAGCACTTTCTAATGAAGCTCCAATGAAAGTATTATCAATCTGCCAGATAATTTCATCGATTAAATCGCACTGAAAAATGTATTCCGAATCTTCTTCAATAGACTCAGAATAGAACATTTCATAAAACTTCGTTACAGACAATGCGGATATTTTTTTAATAGAAGTAGGTTTTGATGGGAATGAATTTTGAGTAGAGTGAAATTGATTAATTAATTCCAATACTTGCGGCATTACTGGGTTTGGTACTCGAACGACGCTTGTTTGATAAGAAGCACGTTTTCCCCTTCCACCTTTAGGTTTTTTCATACTTGTAACAGGTAAAAGTAAATTAACAGAACGGTTTATACCTGTTACAGGTATAAAAGCTACTCAAGCTGATTGCAAAGAGTGAAATTCCTGAAACATGTAAAATTATTTTCAATATGAAGATGAAATTGATGAGGTCGGAAGCGCTAATTGCCCATAATCCGTCATCAACCGAACTAACTGAAAATTGATTGTATGGATGAATTATCCGACTTGTTAATTAAGGCGCGGATTGCTTTTAAGATTACTCCGGATAGAACTTGCTGCCTGCCTGTCACCTCACTGCCGAACAAATCAAAAAAGAGCGGAAGATAAAGATTATCATGCAGGCATGCATCCTCAGAAGGATTTTTTAGCAGTAGCGAATGCGCCGGGGGTGTTGAGATTGTTGATGGTAAAGAAGTCGCTGATAAGAATGATTTTTTTAGACAAAAACTAGCTGATATAAGATTACTTGAAACCTGCATCTCTGGATGATATAAAAGCTGCTTATTGAACTATCAATACATCATATAATAAGGGGTTTACATACTGCTTCTTTACAATTTTTTATGTGATATATAAAGAAAAATTCATGAGTTATAACTGTGAGTTAAATTATATATCTTGGGCAGGTGATAATAAAAGCATAAACACAACAATTGAATTTGCTATTATAATCATATTTATCTTTATTTAACCCTTGAATGGTATAATTATATAGGTTTATTGGTGCTTAGAAGCAATTAATACTTATTAAATAAAGTGCCATTATTTAATAGCAGAAATTTATCGCCAGATGACTAATCCGAACACCGAATATGATTCACCTTGGAAAGAGATAATACAGCTATATTTTGAAGATTTCATGTTATTCTTCTTCCCCCAGGTGCATTCTCAAATAGATTGGAGTCGGGGATTTGAATTTCTCGACCAAGAACTACAACAAGTTGTCCGAGATGCTGAACTGGGTAAAAGGTTAGTTGATAAATTAGTTAAAATTTATCGTATTGGGGGTGAAGAATCGTGGCTTCTTATACACCTAGAAGTTCAAGCCCAGGAAGAAAACGAATTCCCACAAAGGATGTTTGTTTACAATTATCGGATTTACGATAAATATAAAAAGCCCGTTGCTTCTCTCGCAGTTTTAGGAGACTCCAATCGCAATTGGCGACCAAATCAATTTGGCTATGAATTATTTGGCTGTTCGGTTGATTTTAGATTCGCCGTGGTAAAGTTGGTAGATTATCAACAACGGAAATCGGAATTAGAAGAAAGCCGTAATCCTTTTGCTACGGTAGTTTTGGCGCATTTGACTGCGTTAGAGACTCAAGAGAATCGCGATCTGCGTAAAGCCCGAAAGCTAGCATTGGTGCGACGTTTATACGAAAAAGAATTTAGCCGAGAACAAGTTCTTAATTTATTGGCATTCTTGGATTGGATGTTGACGCTACCATTGGGTTTAGAACAAGAATTTCGGCGGGACTTAGAACTGTTGGAGGTACAAAAAGGTATGCAGTATATTACTTCATTTGAGCGTAGTGGTATTGAGAAAGGTAAACAAGAAGCACTTTTGAAAGGTATCGAAATCAGTTTAGAAGTTAAATTCGGTTCCGAGGGACTAAATTTACTACCAGAAATATCTCAAATTGATGATGTCACACAATTAGAGAATATTTTAGAAGGAATAAAAACTGAGAGCAGCGTGTCCGAATTACGAGAAATTTATCAGCCGACAACGGGTGAATAAAATAAGCGCGTTTGTCATGTTCATGTGCATGGGGACACGGCTCCTGGCTCTTATCAACAAGCGTTCGTAATCTATTGATAAGAGCGAGTTGTTGCTATATCCCCAGCCACGGTTTTAAGTCGCTTCGCCTCACTTTTAAGAATGCTCCGCGTTTAGTCCTCACTTTTACAGTTGGGCTTTGCCCCACCTCCCAAATTTCTACTCGTTCCCCCTTATAATCACCATCACGGTTTAGCCCCGGATACCAAGCCCGTGTGGCAGCTTGTTTAATATGCGCTATTTGATGTGAAGAAAGGGAGGATACCGCTTTTATTAAATCTTCTGAGCGAGCGTCTAATACAAGTTGTCCCAATTCGTAAATATTATCCCATACGGCTAACATTAGCTTTATGAGTGGCGGTAATCGTTCAGTAGAGGAGTTCCCTTCTGAAACTGAATTTGTATTGCTTGAAAGCGGTTCTTCTGTCTCCCAAGGGTCATCAATTACAACGTCCCGAGAGTTTGAGTTTGACGGATTGTGAGTCTCAACGTCCGCTTTCCCCCTCGCCCCATGATTTTGCTTCTCAACTATTGGGTTCGACGTTTCAACTTTGAGTCGAGTTGTTTCAATTTTGTCGATCGCTGTATTGTTACAATTTGTTTCAACTTTGTCGATCGCTGTATTGTTAAGAGTTGTTTCAATGGCAGTTTCTAACTGCGGACCGCTTTCTGTTATGACAACACCAGGGGTACTTTCCGCCCAACTTCGTATCCTATCCCTTAGAAGTGGCGCATTCCACTGTGCTTGTTTACGAGCAAGCGTTTGCTGTAAAGCGGATGATGGCGCTTCTACCCCATTAAGCTCCAAAGGCGCTTCTACCCCTTTTAGTACGGGATTATCCAACTGAGGTAACGGCTTAATTGCGACCTCCGAATGCGCTTCATGATAATCAACCGTAATATCAGATGGGGTGTTTGACTTACTAGGAAGCGCTATTCGCGTACCACGCCTTATCACCGCATCCAAGTTCTCCATCAATTGCTTGACGTTTTCCGGTGTTGCATCGGGAAGGCTTTCAATAAACCAACTCGGTAGAGTATTGGCTGCGATGGCGTTAGAACTTTGAGCGTTATGAACTTTTTCTGTGATACCTCGAACTTCATTCATAAACTGCGGGAATAGCACTGCTGTAGTCTTCTCACGATTGCGGTAAAACTCGCTATAAGCGTTACCGTAAGCGTCGCTCTCCCATTTGCCTCCCTGGGGCTTGTAGTGAATGTTTGCCCTCCAATTCAAGAATACGGGGAAGGGCTTCCCAATTGCTATCTCCCAAACTTCTTGGACTGCATCCTGCTCAATAGTTCGTTTTTCTCGAATAGACGAAGAAAGCGGATATTTATCTTTTTCATTAATTCGTTTTTCCCGTACTTCCGAATTTTGCCTCGATTTATCTACTTTTGAGATTTTGGGTTTTTCCGGTAATTGCTTTTTATCAGTGGGGCTAGCGGGGTCAGACCCACTGTCAGTGTTTGCAACAATATTTTTTTCTTTCTTAAAATAATTTTCCCCATTTTTGGTAAAAGAGAGGTTTTCTTTGTATATAGATGGAGATTCTAAATGGAATATTCGGTCGTTCGATTTAGAATCACCGGATGTTCTAATATGAACATCGGCTCCTAGAGCGGTTTCTACCGATTCCGAATTATTCGAGCCGGGTTTTTCTTCTTGAGCTTCTTCGGCTGTCTCGTTTTCAAATGGGCACCAGCCAGTAAGCTGAATGATTTTTTCGACGCATAAAGTAACCCAGGTTGTGTTGTTCCAGGAACTAAACCCCACTGGCTTTTCTCCCTTGAGGTTATGTCTCTGCTCCGCAAAAGTTGTTTTTTCAATCAACCCGAAAGTTAGAAGCGCCCTTATCATCTTTCCAAACTGACCAGTTGTTAAGCTCTTTATTTGTGAAACCCACTTTTTATAAGTGTTGTAAATCCAGTGTTTACCGTCAAGTGTGATATGACCACACCCTTCTTTTTTAAGCCAGTAGGAAAGTTGGCTTAAGAAGAGAGCTGCTTCTCCTGGATGAGGAATGCCTAGTTCTCGTAATACTCCTGCTAATTCTGGGTTGTAGAGTAAAGTGTATTTCATTGTCCTACCTCCTCGTAGCGAAAGGTGAACGAGCAGTCAACGGAGCAATGATTAATTTTTTCAAAATTCTGGGTAGATACAGTCACGTCCATGATTATTCTCCAATTCTTTTTGTTTCCTGAATTGGAGGAGGGATGCTACGTCACCGCGTGCTTGGAGCTTTATGGAGCCGCTCGTCTGAGATGTTGAGTGTTCGTAGACGAGCCAGGAATTAATGTCAATTTTTGAGTGGTGGACAAGTATGTTTTAGAACCGCGCGTTTCAACTCTTTACTTTTAACCGAGATTTTATAAAAGTTTTGTGTCGCATCAACGCTGTCTTGTAGTCTCCGTCTGGCATAGGGTCTGGTGAATAAAAACCTTTTTTATGCTACGGAGCTAAGACATTTCTCAAAAATTTTCGCAAAAAATCCCTACCTAACACATATCTTTTGACAACTTACTGTAGTAAGATATGTGTAAGCACGCGATGGTGTGGCACAAGTACGTCTTTTGTTAACTTAGATGTGGGTCAAGTTTCTCAGGCTCTATACCACTTCTTAGTTGTTTGACGACTGAACCCGCCTCCGGCGTTCAAATTTTTACAAGCTAAAAAAAGGTTCAATCCTTTTTTATTCAGGCATACCCATTAGTGGGAATATATTGCCTGTTTTTTTTTGCCCTCCATCAAAATGTAAACTTTTGTTTTAGTCAAGCAGTTCCTAGACAGACCTTATGGTAAAGGGAGAAATTGTCAAGGAAAATACTGAATATTTCAGATTCATTGTACATCGACACAGGTTCATAAAGCAGTTATTTGAGTAAAAATAAAAATAATTAGTCTTCATAACTCCACACAACCCTATCGAGAAAAGATTTACTACATATCTGTATATTCATATTTCTATCAAGAGTCATTAACTTTGTTTTGTTAAAGAATCTCTTAATTTTAGTAATTGCTCCGCGTCTATATCTAAAATTTCAGCAACTTTGACGGTTTCAATTAAAGATGGTTGTTCGCCTCCCATTAGCTTTTCTAAAAAGGACTTTAAATGCTTCTTTATATGAAAGTCATCACCAACTTTTTTTCTTGTTCTGACCGCTTCCTCAAGCAGCAAACGCATCATAGCTGAGAGCGGACGCTGTTCCCCCTCGGCGATTTTAGTAATTTCTTCTTTTAAGTCGGTTCCAGTTAAGTCAATACTGACCCTCTGTCTTTCATTTTTAGCCATGCAAACAAGTTTATCCCAAAGATGACGGGGGATAAACTTTTTGAGCTTTGTCAGCATTTGTCAGCATTTTTATGATTTTATGCTATTGTACTCTGTAAATGCTGATAAAGGTTGAATCATCTGAAATTTTTCACCTTTTCAAACCGCAGAAACACGCTCTAAGAAGGAGGTCCAGCCATTTTATTAATAAGTGAAATCAGAAAAACTGCCGATGTGTGGAAGTCATGCACTGTAATTTTTATCAGTGCGTGAGAATTTTTCGGTGCGTGGAGGTTCTACAGCAGCAACCTATACAGTGCGCTCCAGCCTTGCACAATCACCGATATCAAATATTGACTGTCTTCGGGGATATAGAAAATGAGGTTATCGTCACGTCCATTAAAAGATTTTTACGAGTCCAAGTTGGGTAAAAAGATCAGCGATTCTAGTTGGTACAGGATTCAAGATTGCTTGCGTGGAACTTGTGGAGAAGTAACGAAAGAGAACTTAGAAACTTACGCGACTATGCGTAAAGCTTGCCAGCGGCTACCAATTGAATTATCAGAATTTACTCAAGTTTGGCAGGAGGTAGAAACAATCAGAAATTCCAAAGAAGAATTAATTGTTGGAAGTAAATTCAGAAAAATATTGAGTCAAAAAATCCCTTCTGAGATTCCAGATATTACCTTTTATCGTTGGTTTTACCGTGCCGGATTGAATTTTAGAAAAAGGGAAGAATACACACCCTCTGAGTTAGTACCAGTCGTAGTCAGTGCATTTTGTTGGTATTTACGCAAAACTAAGGAGCGTTAATAATGGCTAAAACAGATTTTATAAAACGTATTCAGAAACGATTATCTGATAAAGGAATCAAGATAAGTAGAAGTAATTTAAAAGCTGAAATCTCCTCACTTGGTTTTGATTATTCCGCTTTAGATGAAGAAAACGTTGATACGATTACCCAATTGCTTCTAGATAAGCATCAAAATACAGAATTGACAGTATCAGAGCCAGAAGAAATTACATCTGCTCCATCGGACGAGCATCACGCATCTACGCCTAATACAACCGCAATTACCAACCAACAAAAGGAGCAATTAATAACAGTACAAGCCCAATCATTGGGCATTGAACTGAATGAATCAGAAATCACAGATATTTCTCAAACCGTTAGCGACTCATTTACTGACTTTGTTAGTGCTGTAGAAACTATCAACTCATTAATTAAAGAATATGCCCAAAGTAAATTTGATGAAGTTGAACAAAAAATTGATGCTAGCAATAGCAATCTTCGTGACTATATTAATAACAGAACAACTAATTTACAAAGAAAGAGTGTAGAAGGAGCCATAACAACAAAGGAGGTACTAGAGCGAAAAAGCTCTAGTCTTAAAAGCTTCTCCAAAAGTCTCTCAGCAGCATTCAAAACACAGTAGAGAAACACACTTTAAAAATGTATTTCGGCTATTAGTAATAATAATTCCTGCCTTATTCCTAATAGATTACTGCTACCAATCAATTAGCTATCACTTCAAATACCAAGCCTACTTAGAAAGAAAAGACAGGGTACAGCAATACCAACAGTGGATGAACTATCAATGTACGGAAATATTAACAGAAGAGAGGGTTAATCGTTGTGAAAAATACTGGCAAGCTGAAAAATCTGGTTTCTTCCAAATCGCGCCACCTAGAAAAACAACTACGTGGGAAATTCAACGCTTCCACAAACCTAGTTTATAGGGCATTAATGGGCGACCAAAAAGCATTAAAACTAATCGGTCAAATGGGAAATGATGGAACCAAAATAAGCGAATTTGCACCAAAAGTTAAAGACAACATAATTGCTGCCATTAAAGGCACAGAAGATTTAAACACAACTCTCGCAGCTATTTATAAACAAGCAGGTGTAAGTGGAGAACGTATTGAACGAGAAATACAATCAGCAACACTCGCAGATGATAAATTAGCAAATCAATTAGAAGAATTAAGCCTTGATTTTGAAGGAGCTAAAAGTAGAGAGGAATTGCGTCATAAACAAGCTGAAGAACATATTACATTGAAAGCTTGGGTTGATAGACACATGATGTCAATCGATGGCGAATACAAGATGCTTCAAGAAGAATTAAAAACAGAAGTAAGACAGCAAACGATTGATTTACAACACGATAAAGAACTAGGTAATTATTATCTTGATGCAGGTGATAATGCTAGAGATGATTTAAAACCAAAAAAACAATATGCAGGTCGTTCAATAATTCAAAAAATCAAAGATACAATTCTTGGGTTTTAGTTTCCAAAGGAAGGCGAAGAAGGGCGAACAAATGAATTAATAGCAATGCTAACTTTTATCTTTCTTCCTTCTTCAATTATCGTTCCTTCTAACTCCCACAACATACATTGACATATGATTGAGCAATTTGAAGATTTAGAAGAACAAGAACATTCAGAAACTACCCCAGATACTCAATTACCCAAAGACTTAATACAACATCTAGAAGAACGTAAAAAACACAGAAAGCAAGTCATTCAAACAACGGAATTGGTACAGAAATATTTTATAAGTTGGTCGTTAAGTGCTAGCGGATTTTTTCTCGCACGACTACTTTTATTAATCAATGGTGGTGCATCTCTATGGCTTGCAGCAGGATTATGTTTTTCTATTTGTTCAATCAGTTCAATAGTTGGTTTATCTGGGTTTAGAGCTAATTATAACGAAGGTTTTGAGGTAGAAGGAATGGAAAAACCAGTAAAAACAATAGGTGGCTTTGTAATCGCTGCTGGTAGTACTTGGTTAGCAATTAAAGACTATCAATACTTTCAACAAGTTACCGCAGATAGTGCTTATCAAATCAGCGCTGATATTCAAACTATCTATCAAGAAAGACCTTGGTTAGACCCTTGGTTGTCAATTGGTATTGCAGCAGGTATAGTACTTGGTTCTTTGTTTATTATTAGCAGGAGATGAGTAAAAATAGAATTGAACTATCAGCAATTGTCATATCAGCAGTAGTCGGTTTATCTGGCTTCTGCTTTTCCCATTCACGCCAACCTTACCCACTAGCACAAATACAATTTTGTCCAAAATCTGCTAATAAAAAAGAGAACATCCTAGCTGATAAAAAGAAAGCTAAAAAACTAAAATACTATGACTTAAAAGCGCAAGAGCAATTGGATAATAAATACTGCCATCAACCAAGATATGTCCTTGCAGAAGAATGGGATAAATATAATAGCTATGGCTCAATTATTCCGTATATGGGTAACACAATTAGCTTAGTAAAAATTATCAAGAAAGATAATCCTTATCAAATATACGGTAATATAGCTTCTGTTCTCGGATTGTGGGGTATTTCACTAACGCTAGCTTCTCGCGTTGGTAGGCTTAAAAAATCCGACTACCAACTAGGAG
This sequence comes from Calothrix sp. CCY 0018, assembly GCF_963920925.1. Lineage (NCBI taxonomy): Bacteria > Bacillati > Cyanobacteriota > Cyanophyceae > Nostocales > Calotrichaceae > Calothrix > Calothrix sp. CCY 0018. The sequence continues at coordinate 24,940 of NZ_CAWUDI010000074.1, forward strand.
AAGAAGAGAAAAGCACGGCTTATTATAATTGGCAGCAACACAAACGCAAACGAGATATAAAACAACATTCTAACCAATTACATACAGATGTTTTAAAAGACGGATTAACTCAAGAAGACTTACAGCAAAGAAAAGAACTAGGGTTAACAGATGATGAAAACGAAGCTATCAAAAACCAACTTCAATTAGAAGACTATCTCAAAGGTAGAGCCGTAAAACATTCCGAGATGGACAAACAAATCGCATCCAACCTACTAGATAAACATAAAGCAGAAAAAGAAATAGATAAATTACAACACAAAAAATCATCTCAACCGAACATTAGTCAACAAAGCGACAAACAACTGGTTAATTCCCTGATAGAAGCCCTCAAATCCCATGAAGACGGTTGGCTATATGACCTTATTAAAAATGCTAAACCCCTGTGGCTGATTGGTTCCCAAGGTAGCGGTAAAACCAATACCGCTGGTGCAATAGCATTAATTCGTAAATACTGCTTTGATGCACCAATTTACCAATTAATTGATAGACACGCTACCGGGGAAAATTGGGAAGTATGGAAACTACTTGATGCTACATTAAAAGCCGAATCAGAAGAAGAAATTGGACAATCTTTGGAAGACGCGACTGATAGATGGTTACAACGAATCAAAGAAAAACCGTCTACCAAACAGCAAATAATTATTGATGAATTTACTAACCTGAAGAAAATTGATAGCTGTAAAGAAGCAGCAATGAAATTCTTCTCCATGCATCTTACAGATACTCGTAAAGCCAAAGAATACTTCATTGGTGTTAATCATTATTTTACCAATGAAAGCACTGTAGAAGGAACATTTGAAGCCAGGAGATCGGGAACAATTCAACTTAAAAAGTTTTCAGCCAATGGAGAAACACCATTATCTAGAGTACAAATTGTACATGGCTTAGTTGATGAGAATGGAAACGAACTAGAAGAAGTAGAAAGAACATTACCCAATTGGTTGGAAGCGAATAAGATTTTTGGGCATTTTAATGGTATCGAGGTTAACTTTGACTAAAATTGGTGAAGCAATATATCAAATTTACAAAAAAATGATTTATTTTAGTAAATAATTAATTACCAATCATAATCAGGTTAACGATGATGTTAATTTCTTCGTAAGGTATTTACTGTTGACCGTTAAGATAAACAAGCAGATATTCTTCTATATATGTTTAAGCGGAATGGATTGTCCTTCTTCGCTCATTGCTCAACAGTTAATTGATGCTGCTTACAAGAGCTTTAATGGAGCAGTATGCAGCAATATAATACAGTAACAGCTTACTGTGCAGTATACAGTTTTTATACGTAATAATATGACTAATATTTCTAGCTCAAATCGCCAGCTAAAAAACTATAAAAGTCAAGAATTAAAATGGCTAATGAACAGAGCTATAAGAGCATTCAAAAAAACTGGCTTGAAATTAGCTATAGTGATGCTTTATCCCTTCCCGAATGAGACAACAAAAAAGCTAAGATATCAAATGGAATTTAACGCGATACCAAAAAGATTATTGCGCTCAGAGAAGTTAGACTCTTTAGTTGAATTTATATATCATATTTCTTATTGCGATTATTACAAAAGAGCAACCATTATAGGTAATGACTTACCTATTGGCTTAAATATAATGAATATATTTGAGCTAGAAAACGAATCTTTATCAATGGTATCAATTGTGATATCAGATGCTTTTTATGATAATTTGGAAGACGAGGAAGATTGGATTTTTAAATTAGTTAAAGAGTCTCCAGATGTTGAAAATTTATATAATGCTTTTCAGGAAGTAGAACAACAGTTAGTAACAGAAAATAATCATACACTCTCCGATGACAAATTGCCTAAACTCCATATAAAAGAAGAGTATCAAAAATGGCAGCAGGTGTATGACAAGGTAGGAAAGATTCTTACTTAAGTAAGCGTAAATAAACCGGCACTTTTGAAATTATTCTTGGCGGTCGGGGGTAAACACTCCGGCTTTTAACTTATACAGAACGCGCCCGTTATTTAAATTTCTGGGATTATGAGATTAAAACCACTTTATCAACATTTCTGCGAGAAAGAGCCAAGCAAGAAGGAAGAGAAGAAGGAAAGAAGGAGAACAACGTGTAATTATACGTTTTTAAAATCGTCGCAATGGAGAAATAGATTCATCATTAATCTCCCGAATTAATGGTTTATCTATTGAGCAATTGGAAAGTTTAGGAGAAGCATTGTTAGATTTTAATTTCGTTGCTGCCCAACGAAGCTTGGCTAAACCAATAAAAAGTAATTAGTTGAATACCTCCACAACTAAGGAAGCGAATTCGGGAGATTTTTAATAATAAAGAAACTTTAAACACTCGCAACACTGCTTCCGCCGTCTAGCGGAGGGAGCGCAGTGACAACACGCGGATAGCGGCGTTTTTCCAGTAGCCACCGCGTTATAAGCTAACTATACACCGTATATTTCAATGTATAGATATGACGCAATTAGAACGCGAGTCAATGAATTTTAGATTGCCCAAACCCTTGGCAGCAGCGCTCCGTAAAGCAGCTTCCCCACAACCGGGTAAAACCGCCACAGATATAGTAATTCGGGCTTTGACTCAAGAACTAGGAAATATACAAGGTATAGAGCCATGTACAGAAGCGCGGTTGCAGAAACTCGAAGAAGAGTTGCAGCAATTAAGAAATAGCATCAAAGAGCGAGATAATAACCCCACAGATTCCCGCACCGAAGAAAAATTAGAAGCGCTTAATAATCGGGTAGCAAAGCTAGAAGGAGCGTTGGGTGCAATTCAAAATAATAATTTCGCCGCATCTAATAATTACAGACGATATAAAAATTCGGGCAACCCCTACAATCAAAGCGGGAAGCCAGCCCAATTAGAAGCGCTTGACGAGCAAAAATTGGCGTTACGACTTAATGTCAATATTCCGACGCTCCAAGAAAAACACCAAACCCTTGACAAACAAGAATTTGAAGAATGGAGTAAAAACCGGGACCGGGGTAAATATATGTGGCGGTTTAATGAAAAAGACGGGTTGTACCATCCAGTTAAATAATTTTAATCGTCCCCGAAGTAATGATTCAGGCGAACGTTCAAACCCTTGCCAGATTAATGGATTATGCGTATATATTTTTACATCCAAAGACGCATTACAGAGATAAAAATTAATCTTTCTCCACCATAGAAAGCGTTAATATTCCTTTTGACTTGTTCGCCACCAATTCCATAACGTCAAGCCACAAAGAACCCATTATAGTATCGGGAATATCATCACCAACGTGTACGGGGACGACAATTTCAGTTCCATCTATAACGACTTTACCTTCATATATATTAAAAAATGCATTTCCTCGCGCCGTCATAACTTCAACCTGTGCGGCAAGCAACGACCACTGCAAAGCTTCCAAATCCTGCGTATTTATTGCTAACCACCCATCAGTAAACCCGGTATCAAATAACGCTTCAACAGAAAACTCCTCACCGGAAAAAGCCACAAGCTGAATTTCAAAGAACAGCTCGCCATTATCCCCAAAAGAACCCTCAATCATATAGAGCCGCAGGTTCCCATGTCGTTGAGTCTAAAAATAGTAAGCTTCACTTCCGATGTCTCACCGTAAACATCGCGGATTTTTTGAGTTACACCTTTCAAACTGGGGTCAATAAGATATTGCTCCGTATCCGGGTCAATAGCAATGTGCCAATTGTAATACGTTTCAATCAGAGTTGGACGCAAACGCTCAAAAACAGCACGGCAGCGCATACCAAGGGCTTCACGTTGCTCATTGCGTAGGCTTTTGTCAGCCCTTACTTCCTGAGAGTGCGGTTTTATGCGAGTACGCCGATTTTGGGATGAAAGAGTCATATCAATTTTCGGGGAAGGAAGGTACTTTAATTATTACTCTTTTTCTTCACCCTTAGAGCAAAGTACCGGAGTCAAAATCCGGGCGTATCATATTTTACGGCTACTACTAATAACTATTGAGGCAAAAATGTAAAACTTTTGACATTTTTAAAATACAACCGCCTTTCTCAAACCAAACAAGCAGTTGAGGTGGAAAAAGCCTTATGTCGCTAGCACTACAATACAAACGTAAATACCTCGGTTGTGTTGTGTCAGATTATATAGGAGCGTTAATGAAAACCTACATTGTCATTAACGTCTGTAGATAGATATGCCAAGTAATAATACTCATCCATCCTCCCAGGTTTCTGTTAATCCTGAAGGTGGTGCGATTCGTTCTATAGGTGATGTTGCAGCGGAATTGGAGGTCGGTAACGATTTTTTGGCGGAGTTGCAGCAGAAGGCTTCCACTACGCAGCGGGGATATGTGGGAAATATACGTTTGTTTTTTGAATATTTTTTAAATAGGAAACCGACAAGTAATGATGTCTCAGAGTTTTGGGGGTTGGATGGGGAGGTGGCTAATTCGTTGATTCTCAAGTTTAAGAATCATTTGGTGGAGTCGGGGAGGAAGGCTGCGACGGTTAACCGTTATTTGGCGGCGATTAAGTTTTTGATTAAGGTGGGGCGGAATTTGAAGCGGTGTCGGTATTTTTTTGATAGCGATCGCATTGAGTCGTTGAAGGTGACGAAGTACCGGGATACGAGGGGTGTGGGGGTTGATGAGTACAATAAAGTTTTTGATGTCCTCGATACGACGGTGGAGAAGGGGAAGCGGGATTATGCTTTGTTTTTACTGCTTTGGGCGAATGTTTTGCGGCGGGGAGAGGTAGCTAAGTTAAAGGTGGGTGATTTTGATTACCACGAGTATACGTTGACTGTTTATGGTAAGGGGGACGGGAATGATTTTACGTCGGTTGATTTGAACCCGATGGTGGCGGAGGCGATTAGCGATTGGTTGGGTTGTCGGATGAATTTAAAGCCCAACGACCCGTTGTTTATTGCTTTGGATTTCCACAATTACGGGCATCTGTTGACGGGGGACGGGATATATGCTGTTGTGCGGAGGACTTGCGAGAAGGCTGGGATTAAGAAGCGGATGACTCCTCATAAGATAAGGCATTCGGGGATTACTGATGCTCTGGATTTGGCGGAGGGGGATTACCGCAAGGTGCAGCATTTAAGTCGTCATGCTGACCCCAGGACGATTTTAGTTTATGAGGATAATAAGAATCAGTATCAGTTGGAGTTGACGAATAAGTTGGCGGAGCGTGTGGGGAAGAAGCGGAAGGGGAGGTGATAAGAGGGCGAACTTAATATCTTGTACTCTAAAGCACAGTTAAGGGCAATCATCCTACCACCAAGCCGCGCCACGGAGGAGTAGACCGTTTTCTACATTCCACGCAAAGCGCTCTAACTTCGGAACAAAATGAAACGTTTAACAGCATTACGCCAACGAGAAAGGAAATTGTTTTGGTTTACTGGCTCATATAATCTGCCCCACCTTTTTCTGAAAGTACTAAAGCTAAATCACAGAAAATTATATTCAGAATTTCAATAATGACATCATTAATTTCATACCATTCTTTGGATAATGTAATATCCGAAAATTCATCATTTCCAAACTTATCCGCAAGATTCAATACTCTATCAAATGTAAGCTGATAACCAAGGATGTGTGTAAAATCATTCCGAACGTTATTAAAATCTTTAAGAGCATCACCTTTGTTGCCAGTCAAATATCCATTTTTTATACACCAATTCACTTTTTGAGGAAAAGACCATCTCCAGGGTTTTTCTGATAAAAAATCATTATTTTTAGAAAACTCAAGTTGGATGATTTCAACAAGCAAAGCTTCAACAACAAGATGTCCTTTGAGTACAGTTACTAGAGTTTCATCATTGTCGCTCAGTTTACTTAAATAGTACTCAAATGATGGTAGAGAGACTGGTTTTCGCATTTTGCGGAGGTATTATTTACTTAAACTCAATTCCGGTTGAGATAGTTTCTTTTAAGCTAGTTTCGATTCTTTCTATGGCAGACCAAGCTGATTCTTTAGCAAACTGTTTAGTAATTGAGTCATCACACCAACACTTATAGTTCCTAGCTTTTCTTCCACAATAGTCTTAGCCTTTTTCCATACTCCCTCGTTTCGCGCATTATCTATAAATTCATGTCCTGTCCAAGTAAGATTAATGAAACTAAAATCCATAGGAATTACTGACTCGCTGGTTTGATGGGATTGTGCTTCAAGAAGACCGCCTTGAACCATGATATAGATGTGATAAACAATTTGTTCCTTAGAATACCCGTTGAGTTTTGGTGGTTCAAATACAAAACCAGATGTCTCTTTTTCAATAACTAATAGGATACAGCAAATTGCAGATAAATGAGGTACACTAAATATGGTGCATTAATAATTAA
>NZ_CAWUDI010000075.1:0-28946 GCF_963920925.1 Calothrix sp. CCY 0018
TTGTACCTTTGTTAATTCTTATTTTTCGTCTTACCCCGATTTACTGAGCGGATACTTTTTTACAACTAAAGAAGTCGGAAAAGGTACGGGATTGGGATTATCTATCAGCCATCAAATTGTAGTGGAAAAACATGGTGGACAACTTAAATGTAATTCTGTACTTGGAGAAGGTACGGAATTTATGATCGTGCTTCCTATTGGTTCGCTTTATGGCAGATGAATTTTAGGGTGGGAAGGGAGTAGTGCGAGCAAGATGCTCACCCTGGCGGACAGGCTGCGCTAACGCATTACCTGCGGATTTTTCAACAATTAGGATGCTCCCCCGAATAACTGCACGCAGAGTTCATTTTTTCATTTTCAATGTTGCACTTAATGTTGGTGCTTGACTTTCCCAAAGACGAACTGTTTTATCAAAACTACCGCTAGCAAGGGTTTTTCCGTCTGGGCTGAAAGCAAGGGAACTTACCCAGTCTGAATGTCCGTAAAGCGAACTTAATAAAGCACCCGTATTCAAATCCCAGATTTTGATGCCGTCTTTACCACCGCTAGCTAAAGTTTGTCCGTCTGGATTAACCGCGATCGCAATTACTGAGTTGGTATGTCCGCTGAAAGTTTGCAGTACTTCCCCAGAATTGAAATTCCACATTTTTATCGTGCGATCGCCACTAGCGGTAATCACATTATTTCCATCGGGGGTAAAGGCGATCGCTTTAACTTCCCTTTGATGGGCTTTGAATCCACGAATCAATCTTCCACTCTGTAAATCCCACAGTTTTACAATACCTTTATTGTCACCGCTGATTAATGTTGTACCGTCAGGACTAATTGCTACGGTATAAATCAAATTATCAAACTGTGCTAAACTCCCCAAAGGACGTTGTTGTAATAAGTCCCATATCCGGATTCCATCTAAAGCACCGCTAACAAGAACTTTACTGTCTGGAGACACTGCTATTGACAGTACGTTGCTATTATGCGCCCTAAAGGAACGGATAAATTTATAGCTTTCCAAACTCCAAATATTAACAGAATTATCAGTGCTACAGCTGACTAAATGTCTACCATCTGGTGAAATTAACAGAGATTGTATCGATTCTTGATGCGCTTTGCGAATCTCACCCAAGCGTTTCTTCTTTTTCACATTCCACAAACGAATAATACCATCGTTGTTAGAACCGCCGCTGACAAGCATTCTACCGTCAGGACTAAAAGTTACAGCTTTAACCGATCCATTATGTCCTTTAAAAGTATGACTTAATTGAGGATTCGTGAAATTATTTGCAGCAGTTGAATCCACTATAACTTGGGCAGTCGCTGGTTTAATTAGTGGTAATTGCGTAATACCTACAATACCTACTGCCCCCATTAATACCGCCAGAAGGTTTTTTGCGACAAATATTTTATATTTAGAAGCTAATATGTCAAATACAGGGGAACTAATAAAGTTAGACTTTATAAAGTTATGATGAAAATTTTTCATAGTTTGTAAATAATTTAAGCAAATACCCGCTAAAAAGCATAAAAGAGGGTTTCCCCTCCTTAAATATTTTGCCTCGTAGATTAAAGGTTTGCCAATAGACAGTAATTTTCGATAATTGATATTATTTCCTAAAAATGTTGAGACGTTGCATTGTACACGCCGTCTCAACATTATCTTTACTACATTTCTATTTATTCAGCATTTGAATAATCCAAAATCCAAAACCCAAAATCGAATTACCCCTACTGCGGTGGTTTCTTCTTAGAGATACTCAACATTGGCAAAGACGAATTAGATGAATGGGGAGGTAGGTATAATTGTTTTACAGGAACTTCGGGATTTTGCAAAGTAGGACTTTGTTTAATCCGCAACCACCTGATAATTAAGGCTGTTCCAGCAGTTCCCAAACCAAAAATAAACAGTGCCCAACTGTCATCTAATCCACCAATCATTGCATCCACTATTCCCATCGTGATTAATATGGTGATTAGCGGTTCTTTACGGTAGGCTGATTTTACAATACGAGGAAATACAGCATTCATAGCAGCGTGTTTTTAGTTCCCCTTAAGTATAAATTGACTAATATAGCGATATTGCATTATAGGCGCTTTATATCAAAGCATTAATACTATTATAATTTTATTCAACGAACAAGTAAGGAATTCCCTAACTTTACTAAAAGTTTAGCTTCCCCAGAGTTTAATTATTATCCCTCATCTCTATATTCAATTGCAAGTTCACAATAGCACTTATATTAAAGACAGGGAATAGGGATTAGGAAGGAGAATAGAAAGTAAAATTATTGACGATTTTCCTTACTGAATGAAAAATTATTGCTTTTTGGGTATGTTTTCAACATCAAAGCTATTGGAGAATCAATATAGTTTTGATTACAACAGCATTATTTACAAAACCGAAAAAAGCGGGTTTCTAAACAAGTGAATCAGTTTTGCTAGTTCAGTCATTATCAAGAAACCCATTTTTTATTCATAATGCAAGATTTTACCTTAAACAGCAATTGATCTCACACCTACCCGATAGGGAGGTGTCCAGATGAATTGGGAGCGAGTCGAGTTGCGTAGTTTGATTACCTTTGAGCGTAGCGAAAACAAAGAGAACTATAGCGACGAGACGAGCCGCCATATTCTGTTTTTGATCGCACACCGGGAGCTAGTGGTGTTATCATGAATATGTAAACACGGTAAGGTCGATGCCATGTATAGAGCAATCAAAGTTAGAATTTATCCGACTGACGAGCAAGAAACTTATCTAGCTCAGTGTTTTGGAAATACTCGCTGGTTGTGGAACTATATGCTTAATACCACTACTACCGCCTATAAAGAAACTGGGAAAGGACTTTCTAAAGCAGTTATGGATAAGTTGCTTCCAGAATTGAAAAAAGAATACGAATGGTTGGGACTTGCTTATAGTCAAGTATTGCAACGAGTCACATTTAATCTTTCAAGTTCATTTGTCAATTTCTTTGAAGGTCGTGCTAAATTTCCTAACTTTAAATCTAAACATGGTAAACAATCGATTCAATATCCCCAAAACGTGAAACTGATGCCACAAGATTCTGTGATTAAGTTTCCCGGTAGTTTGAGATTAATGAAAACCGTGTTTCATAAAGAACTGCCGTCCGGCAAATTCAGTGCTGTAACAATATCGAAAAACGCAGATGGTAAGTATTATGCGTCTATTCTGTTTAATCAAGAGGATAAACCAGTACCAGCAATTAGAGAAGCTATTGGAGTTGATTTAGGATTAAAGAATTTTGCTGTAACTTCGGAAGGCTCAAAATACGATCTACCCTCTAAGCAACTAGCTCTCTTAGAAAAGAATAGGAAACGCAAACAGAATAAATTAGCTAAAAAGACGGATAAAGCGTCTAATAAACGTTGTAAAGTAAAACGTTTAGTTGCAAAAGTCTCTAGTAAAATCGCCAGAGTAAGAGAAGATTTTCTACACAAGCTATCTCGCAACATAGCATACGAAAACCAAGTTATTTGTGTAGAAGATTTGGCAGTTAAGAATATGGTTAAAAATCCCAACTTGGCAAAATCAATATCAGACCAAGGATGGGGAATGTTTCAAACCATGCTCAAATACAAAGCTGAGAAATTCGGTCATACCTATGTCGAAATAGGTCGTTTCTTCCCGTCATCTCAACTTTGTAGCGAAACTCTACTACCAATCCCAGTGTTGCAAAATGGTTATGATTCACTGGGTGTTAGGTTTGTGAATTGCCCACACTGTCAAAAGCAGCATGATAGAGACATCAACGCTGCGGTCAATATTAGAAATGAAGGTTTGCGAATTTTAGCGTTAGGAACTAGCGCTTCTGCCCTTGGAGGGGATGTAAGACCAAAGTCATCAGGACGTAAAAAATCTATGACGACCGAGGCTATCCCCCGTGAATTGGGAAGCCTATACTGTACAATACGGTCAGTGTAGGTAGTTCACTCACAAGATATTACATCAATTTTTGATAAAGTCTATCTCAGCCCTAACCATGCTAAAACACCTTGATTGGTTATACATTCAATCGCCACCATTATTACAAAACCAATCATTGCAGCTCTACCATTTAAACGTTCTGCATACTCGTTAAAGCCCAACTTTGGTTCTTCTAACTTGGGTGTAACGGTTGGTTGTGGCTGCTGTGTTGTCATTGAAAATACCTCCTCATGTTTATTAGATTCTAATTGCGCTGCTTGAACTGGCAAGGTTCAAAATTAAGGCAATACAACTACAGTTTACAAAATTTTACTATTTTTTATATAACGTAACAAGCCGTTGATGGTAGTTAAAATAGCTAATGCTAGCGCTCTGCGGCAGAATTGAGGGTATATAACATCAAATTGGTAATATTTAATTCAGTATGGCTGCCGTTAAATTGACAGACTACAGTTAAAGCAACATTTAAGTAATAAGTTAATTTAGGGGCAGTATATGGAAATCGGTGTTCCCAAGGAAACAAAAGATAGAGAGTTTCGGGTGGGGTTAAGTCCTTCTAGTGTCAGGGTTTTAAAGGAAGCAGGGCATAATATTTTTGTAGAAACCCAAGCCGGTACTGGTGCTGGATTTTCAGATGAAGATTACGTAAGTGCGGGGGCAGAAATTGTTACTACACCTGAAACTGCTTGGAATCGCGAATTAATTGTTAAAGTCAAAGAACCCCTACAAACAGAATATAACTTTTTGCAAAAAGGGCAATTACTATTTACTTATTTACATTTAGCAGCAGATAGAAAATTAACCGAACATTTAATTGATTGTGGTGTAACGGCGATCGCCTACGAAACTGTTGAACTTCCTGGTGCGAATAAATTACCTTTACTTACTCCGATGAGTATAATTGCCGGTCGTCTTTCGGTACAGTTTGGTGCTAGATACCTTGAGAGTCAACAAGGTGGAAGAGGCGTACTTTTAGGTGGAGTACCAGGAGTCAAGCGGGGTAAAGTCGTAATTTTAGGTGGTGGTGTAGTTGGTACCGAAGCTGCAAAAATTGCCGTAGGTATGGGTGCTACAGTTCAAATTTTAGATATAAACGTCGATCGCTTATCTTATTTAGAAACCTTATTCGGTTCTAGAGTTGAACTGCTTTATAGTAATTCTGCTTACATTGAAGAAGTAGTTCCTCAAGCTGATTTACTTATAGGTGCAGTTTTAGTTTTAGGAAGACGAGCGCCTACTTTAGTCTCTCGCGAATTGGTTAAAAAAATGAAGCCTGGTGCGGTAATTGTAGATGTTGCAGTCGATCAAGGTGGATGTATCGAAACTTTACACCCTACATCTCATACAAATCCGGTTTATGAAGAAGAAGGAGTAGTGCATTACGGCGTACCTAATATGCCGGGTGCCGTACCTTGGACTGCAACTCAGGCATTAAATAATAGTACTTTACCTTATGTAAAGCAGTTAGCAAATGAAGGAGTAAAAGCTTTAGTTAATAATCCAGCATTAGCAAAAGGATTGAATGTAGACCATCATAAAATCGTACATCCAGCCGTGCAAGAAGTGTTTCCAGATTTAGTTTAATTGTAAAATGCCTTCACTCTGGAAGAGTGGGGCTACAATTGCGAAGCCCACCTGCGTGGGCTAATTTTGTTTTTAATCAATAGTTAGAATAGCCGTAAGCACCATCCGAGATTTAATTGTCGAGAAAATATCTCTAAAATTCTTTACTGCTGACATCTTGCTATTAGTTTGTAAATAAATTCCCAGGTGATAACGAATTGCTAATATTATCTAAGCTTCCACACCTTGTAAAATTCCCACAATAACTCTTGCTAAATCGTCCAAATCGTCAGGAACTCTAAATAATTTAATATCTTGAGTAATTATCTGTTGAATTCTATCTAATTTACCAAATCTCCACACATCACCAATCGTCACCGCACCATAATAAATATCTTGTTCTTCAACTTGCGACAAAGCAATTAATTCTACCGCTAATTGAGTAAAACCTCTGGTTAAATCATCGTTTTTAGCTTCAATAACTAAAAAATTATTTTTAAGTTGTAAAAAATAGTCTAAATTTCCTTTTAAGATATTACTTACTTTAAGCGGATACTCGATCCGCATTTTACATTCACAATAACGAATCACTTCTAAAAGCAAAGGAGAGACTAAGGTTTCTCTTCTAGCAGTTTCATTGCTTAAACTTACAAAAGGTAAAATTTCTTTAATTTTTTGCTTTAATTCTGCCATTCGTTGTAATACTTGATTTGTTTTAGGTAAAGACAATTCCTGTATAATCAGCGTGTAATCAAATTCTGCTAAAATCTCATCCGGTTCGTAAGCTAGTTCAAAATAGGAACGAAAAGTATAATCCCTACCTTCTTCTAAAATTTTTCTTTTTGCCATTAGATAACCTTATTGCTTTATTTCATTACCAGCGGATGTTGATGTAGTTGCAAATAATAAACCCAAGATTTGAACTAAATTATATTCTAAAATTTAGAAGCGGGAAGTGCATATTGTTGAGTAGGAATTATTTGAATTTGAAAATTTACAGGTCTTTTCAATTCTTCTTGTAAAAAATTATGAACTTCTTGCATCTGTTTGTTTGTAATTAAGCCAAAAGGTGCGGCTACTTCCATGTCAACAAAAAGTTGTTCTCCTTCTCGCCTTACCTTAATGCTTCTAATTTTTGTATTAGAAAAAGTCTGAGTTTTATTATAGAGTAAATAAGAAATTTGGCGGCGAGCTTGTTCTTGAATCAGCAATGTTTGTAACGAAAAAGTTAGGGGTAAACCGAGAATAATTACTGCTGTAATCGATACTAATAAACCTTGACGCGCTTTCTCTAAGGAACCGTAACCTTGCCAAAGAAATACTAATGCTCCGCTGAAGATAATGCCAGTTAAGTTAGCTAAAAACAGCAAACTCGCACCCACAGCAACCGATTGCGAATTCATCGCTAACCCAATACCAACCACACTCAAAGGTGGAACTAACGCAACTGCGATCGCAACTCCCGGCAATGCATCAGCAATACTGCGTCGCGATTTGGCATACGACCCAGCAGCACCAGCAGCTAATGCTACTCCCATATCAAGTAAGGTAGGGCTGACTCTTCCGGCAACTTCCGAACCCAAAGTTCTAATCCCGACTCCTTTGGTAATCACAAATGAGATCGCAACAGTTAATAAAATGCCTTTAATTAAAGTAAAAGTAGAACGCTTTAAAAGACGTTGATTTCCTGCCACTATACTATAGGCGATCGCAATTATTGGCCCCATTAAAGGTGCAACTATCATCGCACCAATAATGGTTGCTGCACTCGACGCTAAAAGTCCAAAAGTAGCAATTACTCCAGATAATGAAAGCAAAACATAAAAGCTGATTGAAGGAACTGCACCTCTCCACAAGCTACGGTTAATACCCGCAACTTTCATCGGTTTTTCTGCTAACCAGGGCCAATCTCCACTATTACTTTCCCATAGCCATGAAAATTTTTGCTTACTCCAAACACCAACTTTTTTAATTAGCAGCAGCATTGAGTTTATATTGCCTTTATTTAAAATATAGGAATAAATGTAGCAGTTCTAATTCAATCAGATTTTATTCACTAGTACTATCTTGCGGAAGATAGAATTGAAGATTGGTTTATTTATTTTTTTCTCAGTCTGAAGACGTTTAAAACTTTAAATTTTTACAAAAAATCGACATCGCTAACCAAAAGTCAGCGATGTCGAAATTAAAATCTGTAATTAACCAACTGCAAATCCGGTATATTGTCTTACTAAAGGCTCATGAAAGGCTAAAACAATATCTAACTTTGGAACTCCTAATTCTACTAACTTCGATGCAATATCAATTTCAGTACCATTATGATGTATCCAAATTTTCTCACCTTTAATGTCTAGATGTAAAACACATCCGTACATTGGCTGTCTGTTCTTCCATCCTGTATGAACAACTTGATAATGATCCCGCTCAGTATCAAAAACTAACTCCGTTATCGCCTCCCCATCCGAAGGGCTAAGACTTGCATAATCGCTTAGTAATTCTTTGATACAAGTACGATAGCGCTCTAATTTTTCCATTCTAATATTACCTCAGCTACTGGATCGTAAATCATTAATGTAATTTGAAAACGTTTGATAATAGTTTGTACAAATGGGAGCATAAAAAATTTACGATGTACGCCAATTGGAACTGCTAAATATAAAATACGTTCGGGTTGTTGTTGTTCCAAAGCAACTTTATAGTTAAGAAATTGCCCTACAGCAGTATGAAATTCAGAAATATTTGATGCGCCGATAAAACTTTTGATTTCAACAGCGATTTTTTCCTCTCCACGTTCTGCTGCAATGATTTTTTCTGCTCCCAAATCAATTTCCATATCAGCACCACCAGCTTGAATCCTTAGTGGATCGTCCGTAATCTGCCAACCCTCTTTTTCTAAGCCTCTTCTAACTGCATAATGGAAAACATCTTTAGCCATCTAATTGATAATTTGATAATTTAATTATCCTCTTATTTCAAAGTATAGCAAGCTGAAAAACCGACGTTACTGCTTAATCTTGTATTTCAAAAAAATCGACATCGCTGACTTTTGGTTAGCGATGTCGAAATTAAAATAAAATCTATTTAAGATACTTTAGAAAAAATTAAAAAATTAGAACTTAATTCCTAATTGTCCGTTAATACCACGACGTGTATTGTAACCAGCACCAACCATTAAGTTTTTAGTGGGATTAATTTGTACTCCACCCGAAAGCGATACACCTTTACCTTCTGTGTAGTATCCCACTCCAACATAAGGAGAAACAGCAGGTAAAGGAAGGAATTGCAGTACATCTACACCAACAGCACCGTCTTCTCCTACTCCCAATTCCGCACCGTAATTTAAAAACTTTGCACCAACAGCATAGGTAACATCACCATCTTTAGCTCCAACAGATACCCAAGGTTCTGGAACTATATTTGGTATTTGAGCATCAGCACGCTGTGGTGCAAATAAAGCCAATAAACCTAGAGACGCAGCTAATGTTTTACCGATAAAAGCTATTTTCATTTTCGACTACACTACCTATTAATAATTATGGTTTGTTCATAACTAACTTACAGTGACGGATATTACACTGTTTGTGTGCCGAGTGGGGAGAAATTTGTGAAAGAAAGATGGGAGAGAGGGGGAAGAGGGGGTAGAGGGGGTAGAAATTATAACTCCTAACTGCTCACTGTCCACTGTTCTACTACTACTTTCGTTTGAGTAAAAAATTCTACTGCTTGGTTTCCTTGTCCGTGTAAGTCTCCGAAGAAGCTTTTTTTGCAACCGCTGAAGGGGAAGAATGCTATTGGTGAAGCTGCAATATTAATACCGATGTTTCCGGTTTCGGCTTCGTAGCGAAATTTACGGGCTGCTGCTCCGGATGCGGTGAATAAACAAGCCATGTTTCCAAATTGGCTGTTGTTTACTAAGGAAATCGCTTCATCAATATTATTTACGTGCATTAGACTCAATACGGGGCCTAATATTTCTGTGTTGGCAATTTCGCTTAAAGGATCGACATCTTGCAAGATAGTTGGGCGGATAAAATAACCTTGTTCGTAACCAGATATGAGCGGATTTCTACCGTCTACTAACAACTTGGCACCTGATGACACTCCTTTTTCAATCAATCCTTCAATTCGGGTTTTACTTCCAGCATCAATTACGGCTCCTGTTTGTACTTTATCATCCAAGCCGTTACCTACAATTCGCTTGTTTGCAGCTTCGGCGATCGCCTGGGTAAAAGTTTCTTTGGCTTTCCCTACAGTTATTGCCACCGAAGCATTCAGACAACTTTGTCCAGCTAAACCGAAAGCACTATCGGCAGCGATGCGGGTTGTTCTAGCCATATCTGCATCGGGTAAAACCACAATCGGATTTTTCGCACCACCTTGACACTGCATTCGTT
Organism: Calothrix sp. CCY 0018; assembly: GCF_963920925.1. NCBI lineage: Bacteria > Bacillati > Cyanobacteriota > Cyanophyceae > Nostocales > Calotrichaceae > Calothrix > Calothrix sp. CCY 0018. The sequence goes on from NZ_CAWUDI010000075.1 coordinate 9,895, forward strand.
TACCATTGGCAGCCCCCCAACTGTAAATATATTTGGCTACGGGTGACGAGCCAACAAAACTAATTGCTTGTATTTGCGGATGTTCTACTATTGCATCTACAGTTTCTTTTGAACCATTAACTAAGTTCACCACACCTTTGGGTAAACCAGTTTGTTGTAATAACTGAAAGATTTTTTGCATCGTCAACGGTACCTTTTCCGAAGGTTTGATAATGTAGGTATTACCGCAAGCTAAAGCATATGGTAAAAACCAAAAAGCAATCATCCCCGGAAAACTGAAAGGACAAATTGCCGCGCATACACCTAGTGGTTGACGAATCATTTTTTCATCGATTCCCCCTGCGATATCTTCGAGGTTCGTTCCCTGCATCATCATCGGGATACCGCAAGCAATTTCTACGTTTTCTATCGCACGGCGCATTTCAACCCTTGATTCTGTCAAAGTTTTTCCACATTCAAGGGTAATGGTGCGAGCAATGTCTTCTAAATATTCTTCTAATAAGTATTTAAGTATAAATAAATATTGTACTCGTTCTGTAGCAGGAGTACGTCGCCAAGAGATAAAGGCTTTTGCTGCAACTTCGGCTGCTTGGTTAACTTCTGATGCTAGAGATAAAGGTACTTTAGCAAGTAATTCTGCTGTAGCTGGGTTGATGACTTCCAGGTGTTCGGTTGCAGTGGAATTTTGCCATTTGCCGTTGATGTAGTTGGGGAGGATATTCATGCCCTAATTGGTAAATGCCGTTCGTTATCAATATATTAATCTTTTGGTAGCTGTTCTTTGGAATTTTCGAGTAGAATATAAAATCTTTTAAATCTGGCGTTATGCCGAAGGCGTTTAGTTTTGCTAATCGCTCTTTTATCTTTTATCATTCTAGTTATATTACAAAGGGAAGCTTCGTACTGTTGCTTAATATCCCCTTACAAAAAGATGGTTTTTTATGAAAAAATTAGAGCTTCATATCTAGCTTTTTAAGTATTTTGCTGATTTATTATCTACAAGTTTAAATTTTGCGTATTTCAAACTAATACTGGAACCATTCTTTTATCTAAACGTCTTAAAATAATTATCAAAATCCTAGATGAAAAATTAAATTTATTTTTCGGAAGATACTGGTATTTTTTTTCCGGAGAATACATAGAAAGGTTGAAACCTTTATTCAAGTAAATTCTCTGGTTGCTCGCAAATCATACACATGAGACTACCTTTATTCTTCCTTAGCGCCGCTAGCAGTATTCTGCTTTTATCCTCTCCATTAAATGCGGCTAACTTTCAATCATGGCATTTTAATCCTACGCGGAATCAACTTAATTTAACTACAGATTCAGGAGTTCAACCGAGAGCATTTTTAATTAATAATCCGACGCGACTTGTAATTGATTTACCCGGTACGCAATTAAGTGGTAACACTATTCGCAAAAAATATAGTTCGTCAGTACGAGAAGTTCGAGTTGGGAAAGTTGATGATAAAACTACTCGTTTGGTAGTTGAATTAGCACCAGGTTATACAGTTGCTCCTGAAAAGCTATTAGTTAAAGGCGATACTTCTTCCCATTGGATTGTTGATTTTTCATCTGTAGAGCGCACTACTTCTAACCCTAATAATAATTCTGGTGAAGAAAAGATTCCCGTGCCGTTTCCTAATGCTTCTTCATTCGCAGGGGTTGTTCCTTTAGGAAGTCAAATACCACAACTCAATTCTCAAATAAAAAGTTTGATGTCTCGCTACAGTTATTTAGATCCGGGAATCTTTTTCTTGGATTTGGAAACGGGCGACTATTTAGACATAAATGGTGAGAAGTCATTTCCCGCAGCTTCCACAATTAAACTTCCGCTTTTAGTTGCTTTATTTGAAGAAGTAGATGCGGGTAGAGTCAAGCTAAATGAAACTGTGGTCATGCGACGCGATTTGATCACTGGAGGTTCCGGAACAATGCAATATAAACGTGTCGGGACTAAGTTTAGTTTGATGGAAACCGTGACTAAAATGATTACCATTAGCGATAATACCGCAACTAATATGGTTATCGATCGCTTAGGTGGTAAAGATAGATTAAATCAGCGTTTTCGTAATTGGGGATTACAAAATACTGTTATTCGCAATCTACTTGGTGATTTTAAAGGAACTAACACAACTAGCCCTAAAGATTTAGCAAGAGTAGCAGCTTTGATTTCAAATAATTTGTTATTAAGTAGTACCAGCCGTGCCAAAGTTTTAGATATTATGTATCGCGTCGAGAATAATGCGTACTTAGCATCGGGTTTTGGTAAAAATGCAAAATTTGCTCACAAAACCGGAACTTTGGGAATTGTTCTTGGTGATTCAGGTATTGTAGAAATGCCCAACGGTAAGCGTTATTTAGCAGGAATTATGGTAACAAGACCTTTCCGCGATGCACGCGCTAAATCATTTATTAAACAAGTTTCTCAAATGGTTTACGGACACATGAATAAACCACAAGTAAGTAGCTTACCGAAATAATCTTCCGTGTAAGTTTATATATTTATTTGTAGAGAGACGGGGCTTAATATGCTCCGTCTTTTTTTGCTTTTGGATAAAATTAGATATTTTTAGAGGATGCAATAAACTGCTTTACCTGGCAGTTGAAACCACGGCTACAACAGCAATTATTCCGCAGTTGTGGAAGTTGCGAGATTCCACGTTAATTTAGCGGGTGAGATTACGGGAGATTATCAAGAAATTGTTTCGGCAGTGCTGCGGAATCTGGATTTGGGACAAAATGACAGGTTAGCCGTGGAGTTGATGCGATTTGCTCCGGTAGCTCCTTGTCTTTTGAGTGAATGGGTTCCCGTAACTAAGTTAATTCAAGGATTGCAGAATGAATATATGCCATTACGATATCGGTTGCAGTTGTTGGAAAGATTATCGCAGTCGGATAAATTAAAAGCAGGTTTGGTAGTTGCGGAATCTTCGGAAGCACCAGTTTCATTATTAGAATTGTTAGCGGGGGATTTGGAATTAGCGGTACGTTTGACAGTGGAGTCTAATGATTTAGAGGTTTATTAGTTTAGTTGTTCTACAGCTTATTCCTGTTTCGCCATCGTCGGACAACTTGATAAGGAAAACTGGATTTGCGTCACAACTATTCATCGTCGGTGAATCCACAGTAAACGACCGAGTTGGGTTAAGACTTACTAGCAAATTTGATTACAATCGTTGATAATTAACCTGTTCGCGTTTAAATCACATAATCTAAATTATTACTTTTCTTGTGGGGTGGGCATCCCTGCCCGTCGTTTTGCCTTTCCTACAATTCCCCATTCCCAATTCCCTATTACCAATTACCCATCCTAAAACCAATTCCTTGCCTTGAACACCTTTTACCATTTATTCTATATACAAGACATTAATCAATTCTTAAGAACAGGCTGAAGTATCAAAACCAATGCGTATATTAACCGCGTTCCGTCTTCGTATTCTCTTACAAAGTTATATAAATCGGGATATGTAAAATGCTTGGAATAACGCTCTATCTATAACCAGAGCCTACTATTAACAAAGCATTCGTATTATTTTTGCTCAGTTAAAACTTATTTTAATTGATATGTTCTTCGTATATCTTTATTAGTTTAGATATACCAAACTTCCATAGAGAAAAAATAATACATTCCCTAGAAAATAATTATAGCTAAACTTTACCTAAAAAGCAAAGATTGTGTTAGAAGCTTTTATCCTCGCAACAGTATTATGTGGATTTTTCGGCATCATCTTTAAGAAAAATCTGGTGATGAAAATCGTCTCGATGGATGTGATGAGTACGGGGGTGATTGCTTATTATGTGGCGATCGCCTCTCGCAATGGTTTATTTACGCCGATTTATTCAGGTGTCGAAAATCGTACTTATGCAGATCCAGTTCCCCAAGCGGTGATTCTAACGGCTATTGTAATTGGCTTTTCGATTCAAGCCTTGATGTTGGTGGGTGTAATGAAATTGGCTCGCGATAATCCCACTTTGGAAAGTAATGAAATTGAGAAAAATAATACACCATCATGAACATTATCACCATTATTTGGGCAACCCTACCGTTTTTTTTAGGGTTCACTATTTATCTTATTCCCAAACTTAACCGCTATTTAGCATTGTTGGGGACGATTGCTTCCTTTGCATATGCATTAATATTATTTATTCAGCGATCGCCTATAACGTTGGAATTAGTTGATAATTTTGGCGTAACTTTATCCGTCGATGAATTAAGCGGTTACTTTATATTAACCAATGCCTTGGTAACGGCTGCGGTTATCTTATATTGCTGGCGCAGCGATAAATCGGCTTTTTTCTACACTCAAGCTATCATCGTGCATGGCAGCGTCAATGCAGCGTTCGCCTGTACGGATTTTATCAGTTTATATGTGGCTTTGGAAGTCAGCGGAATTGCAGCATTTTTGTTAGTTGCCTATCCCCGCACAGATCGTTCTATTTGGGTCGCTTTACGCTATCTGTTTATCAGCAATACGGCAATGTTGTTTTATTTAATAGGTGCCGTGCTGGTTTATCAAGCTACTCATTCTTTTAATTATGCAGGTTTGGGTGATGCACCACCGGAAGCACTAGCTTTGATTTTTCTGGGGCTTTTAGTTAAGGGAGGGGTTTTTGTTTCGGGATTGTGGCTACCGTTGACTCATTCGGAATCCGAGACTCCGGTTTCGGCTTTGCTATCAGGGGTGGTTGTCAAAGCTGGGATTTATCCGATGGTGCGGTGTGCGTTGATTGTGGAAGAAGTAGATCCGATTGTCAGGAGTTTTGGAGTTGCAACTGCTTTTTTGGGAGTTATTTATGCTTTATTTGAAAACGACACCAAGCGGGTATTAGCTTCAAGTACGATTTCTCAATTGGGTTGGATTCTTGCTGCACCTTTATCTGGAGGATATTACGCTTTAGCGCATGGTTTAGCAAAATCGGCGCTGTTTTTAACTGCTGGTAATTTACCCAGTCGTAGTTTAAAGGAATTGCAAGATAAACCGATTAAAACTTCTACTTGGATTGTTTTGGTTATAGCGAGTCTTTCAATATCGGGTTTTCCTTTGTTGACGGGATTTGGTGCCAAAGTTTTGACAATGAAAAATTTGTTGCCTTGGCAAGAAATCGCGATGAATGTTGCGGTTGTCGGAACAGCAATAGTATACGCCAAATTCATCTTTCTACCTCATGGAGAAGCAGAAAAACCAAAACCCGGTTTTTGGGCTGCGATCCTACTTTTACTCGGTTGGTTAATTACCGCTAATGTGCTTTATCCCCAAGCTTATACCTCCTATAGTATTGGCAAAGCTCTCGTAACTATAGCTGGAGGTTGGTTGCTGTATTGGTTGATATTCAAACGCACTACTTTAAAATTACCTCACGTACTTGAAGAATTCGAGCATCTGATTGGTGTAATGAGTCTTGTTGCAATTTTACTATTCTGGATGGCATTTTCATGGTTGGGAATCTCATATTAAGACTTACTATCTGGTTTCTGCTCACATCTGATTTGAGCATAGAAAATATCATCATCGGTGTAATTGTTGCTTTAATTTTACCTCGTGGTTATCCATCCCGAGAAGTATTGAAAGATTGGTTGACTGTATTAGGTAAAATTATGTTAGCGATTCCCCAAGCTTATATAGAAGCCTTTGAAATTATTATTCGTCCCCATCAACATGAAGATGTAATTCTGGAGAAAATTCCAGCAAATCGCTCTCCTCGACTGATATTTTTAGATATTTTCTTGATTACCTTTACACCAAAAACCATTGTTTATAAATATCGGCAAGATGGCTGGTATGAAGTACATCGAGTGCTACCAAGGAGGGTTGAAGAATGAATACAAATATAAATATAAATTTGATAATTTTATTTGCCATGCTTCTAGCTTTGTTAATACCTATCTACGAAGCTTGGAAAGATGAAAATATCTGGCAGACAATGTTGGCATTTGCCAGTATTTCTACAAAAACAGCCATTATTGCTCTGATGGTATCCGTAATCCGTGACGATTGGATGATTGGAGTAGTTGCAGTAATTATCCTCAGCGTAGGTGATGCCGGAATAATGTTGTTAGCACATATACTCAAAAGGTTAAGAGAAACATGATTAATATACTTAGCTATATCTGTATTGGTATAGGAATTTTCTTTTGGTTTTGGGGTACTTTTCCTTTAATGGGGAAACGCTCCGTTTTATTCAAATTACACAGTCTTTCTGTAGCAGATACTCTCGGTTCGATTTTGATTGTCTTCGGATTGCTGTTAAAAAAACCATCAGAATGGCCGTTGCTTCTTCTTGCCATCATCACCTTAGCAATTTGGAACACCATGCTCGGTTATGTTTTAGCTTTTTGTTCCGGTGAGGGAGATCACAATGAACCACAATCTTGATACTTATCTTTATATTATTGTCGCTTTACTACCTTTAACCTCTTGCTTGGTAGTATTTCAAGTTAATCCCTATCATGCTTTAGCGTTAAGGGGAATATTGGGTGCGATCGCCGCTTTGGTTTATGCCGTTTTAGGTGCTGCCGATGTCGCTTTAACCGAAGCTTTAATGGGTACGTTACTGGCAATTACCCTCTATGCGGTAGCAGTGCGATCGTCCTTAGTGTTGCGTGTGGGGATGTTGGCAGATGCAGCCCATCATCTCCAAGAAGAACCTGCTTTTATCCAATTAACCACTGACTTCCGCAAAATTTTAAGTAAGCGTCATATGCGATTGGAATTAGTACCTTATAACGATATTCATGCTTTACAAAGAGCATTGAGTGAGAAAGAAATTCATGCCACCTGTACCCATCATTTAGATGTGGATACACCATTACGAACCACCATTCGTATTCCACGTATCTACGAAATCATGGAAACAGAACTTACATCCCCTCAAACGGTTTTGAATTACGCAACTGAGATAGATGTTAATTTACCAAAATTGGAGGAGCAACGGTTATGAAATGGATATATATAGTTGCTGGAATGGCGCTATTTGTAAAAATGTTGCTCGTAGCCAATCCAGAAGGAGAGTTATCAATATCAATAGTGCAAGCAGTCGTAGCCGATAGCGGAGTACCCAATGCAGTATCCGGAATCATCTTTCGCAATCGACTTTACGACACCATTTTTGAAGTCGTAGTATTTACAATTGCCATCATGGGAGCAACCTATATGCTGGCAAACGAAAGACCATTTTGTACTATTTATCATTTTAGCGATCGCCCTTCGATAATATTAGCCCGGTTAGGTGCGACAATTTCAGCCTTGGTAGGTATTGAATTAGCAATTCGCGGACATTTAAGTCCAGGTGGTGGTTTTGCTGCTGGAGTAGCCGGTGGTACTGCTATTGGCTTGGTAGCTATTACCTCCTCACCAGAATGGATGCAGTCAATTTATCAAAAATGGCACGCTTCTAAATGGGAGAAGGTTTCCGTATTGATTTTTATAGTATTGTCGGTAATTAAACTATCAGGATTTGAATTACCACTCGGTGAATTAGGCACCTTTTTTAGCGGTGGAACTTTGCCCTTATTGAATTTTTTAGTTGCTGTTAAAGTTGCTTTGGGTTCTTGGGCAGTGCTTTTAACCTTTATTCATTATCGAGGGATATTGTGAATTGGGAATGGGTAATTGGGCATGGGGCATTGGGCATTAGTAATACTTTCTTGTAGGGTGTGTGACTAGGGTGTTGACTTTGATAGAAATTCCGCGTTTTTCGTTCACACAACTTTTATGCCGGTAACAACCATAATCTTTCTCCCTCACCCCGCCCTGAAGGGCACCCCTCTCCAGGAGAAGGGGGAGAGGGCGCACTAGAAGAGGGGCGAACACGTTTTTTGCGTAATTTTTTACCCCCTCAAAATGCACAAAGTCAACATCCTAGTGTGTGACGTACTCCGCGTACTCTACGGCTTTTTTCTCTTCAGCAATCTTCTTCACCTACAAAAAATAGGCTCGTAGTAGCGCTTTAGCGCCTCCGGAATCTGGATGCGCTAAAGCGCTACTACGAACATGATATTACAAGTAATTATCCGTATATTTTTCTCTTCATCTGGGGAATCATAAGTTCATTAATCAAACTTTTGACAATTACCAGCCAAGTAGTATGCTAGTACTATATAAAAATAAATTTAAAATTATGCAGTCACTTTACAGGGTTAGTGCAGAGGATTTACAAAGATTTTAGATGCTCCCGAAGAATTGTTAAGAGAATCCGAGGAAATGCAAATGGCGATACCTTCGGTGAGCTTCGCTTAACGCTACTGACTAATAATTTACAAAAATTAGAAACTTTCAATGTCACAAGCTCTTATGAATACAACTTTGGCTTAGTAGTTGGTAAAACAATAGATGGTGATTGGATTGGTGTTTCTCCCAGTATTTATAGGGAAACACATATTCCACAAAAGCAAATTTATCGAACTCCACAAAATCAAGATTTTAGTCTTGAAAGAATAAGTCAAAACACGAAAAATTTAGTTTCACAAATTGACGCAATTATCTCTGAATTAGGAACTATTAATATTGGTTCTGAAGGTGGAGGCTATGTCATCAATTATGATTATTATATGGTTTACGCTGCTAGTAAGACTAAAGAATCAGCACTTGAAAAAACTTTACAAGCTTCAAAAATGTTAGAAATCAGTCGATTTCATAGCTTCTATTCTGATAAACAATATTTTCAAGAATGGGAATTTGTAGATGAACTTGATAAGCAAGATTTGATGTATCAAAAATATAATCAAATCAATCAATTTATGAATCAAACATTTCCTAAAGTGATGATGTATAGATTTAGCTTCGAGATATTTGAAAAAATATACATTATCGGTGAAATAGAAAATGGCGTTAGCGAAGCCATGCCGGAGGCTTATCGCGCTGGAATTTATATCAAAAGCGAATTCATTTACAATCCCTAAATTAAAACCTTATTTTCCTAAACCCACGCAGGTGGGTTTTGCCTGTGTAGCTGCGATTTCAATCGCCAGACATACCCAATTGCGTAATTACACCCTTATACCGTTAAAATCACAGTTTATATAATATTAATATAAAACACTAATTTATTTGTTCGTAGTAAGGGATTTATCCCTCATCCTAACAGCTAATTTATTTTTTATCTAATCAATATAAAATCTAATTTAATAACTATGTCATCTACCTTAAATACACTTATCGAAGGTGTAAGTGAAATTCAGCGTGGAAATTTTTCTACAGCGATAGAATTATTAGAAGAATATTGTCAAAACTATAAAGCAGATTCTGAAGATAACTACTCGGAATATATTTACGCTCAACAACACATTGTCAAAGCTTACGGTTATCTCGGAGATAAATCAAAAGCAATCGAGCGTACCAAAGAATTAGCAATAAACGGACATCCTCAAATCAAAAAATGGGCAAAACGGGTACTTGCTTATCTATCTCCAGAAGCTTATCAATCGCTACCCCAAGAAGTCATTGAGAGTGACAATCAACCGCTTTGGGATAGTGAATCGGCAAAGTTGGTATTAGATTCAGTAAATGACTATTTAGAATTTGGTAGTAATTCTCATGTTGTAGAAACTTTAGAATCAGCTTGCGAAAGTCTAAAGTTTAATACCAAAGAGCATTTGTACGCACAAGTTTTGTTAATTGAAGCTTACCATCTTAACAAACAATCAAAAAATGCGATCGCGCTTTGCAATCAACTTCTCAACAGCAAGCATTATGTAACTCGATTACTTGCAAATCAATATCTATCTTCCTTGTCAAAACATAGCTTTGTAGAGAAAAGCAATTTAGAAAAAGATATAAAATTATTAACTCCTACACAAGCATTGGTGATTTACCAACAAGGATATAATGCGTTAATAGATAAAAATTATGCTGAAGCATTTGAAATATTTGAAGAATACTGTGAAAGTAGTTTATCGGGAACTGGAGAATACTTACAAGCTAGTAAGTATTTAGTTCATTTTTATCAAAGTAGTGGAGAATTAGAACTTGCTACTAAGATTTGTATAAAATTGATAACGAGTGAGGATAAACCAAGCCAAAGATGGGCACGAGAATTACTTTTTACCGATCTATTTCGCGAAACTCCACCCGAAAATCATATTGAAAATTATAATTTATCTTTAGAAACAGGAACTTTTGCAAAATCACCAGCTATCATAGAAACTCAATCTCAAGATTCAATCTTAGAAACTGATTTTAAACCCTTTTATTTAAAGACACTCGATGAATTCCAGCAATTTTATCAACAAAGTTTACTTAAAAGTTTAAAAGTATTTGAAACAAGACGAAAACAAGCGTTAGCAACAATCATAGTTTGTAATATTACGGCTTTTTCGATAATACTATTCTTCTTCAAATTCCCTTCTTTTATATCCTTATCCTTAATTGTACTATTCCTTATTATCTATTTATTATTTTATGATTCTGGATATAAAGCATTTACTTACAAACTTGAAGATAACATAATTCACAAAATTTACCAATTTATTGATACAAATCAATATTTTAATCTATCCACTGCGTCTTCAGATAAAGATAATAAACAAACCCTGATTGATATACAGAAAAGTCAAATTTTAAATGGTTTGATAGAACCTAATTACATCAAGCAGAGTAATTTAATAAATGGAAGCATTAATAATATAGATATAAAACTGGCAAATATCAACATAAATTCGTTGAATAATCATTCTGGAAAAAATATTTTCAAGAGAAATAGAAAGCAAGACGTAAAATCATCAGTCACTGTAATCTCAATTTTTGCAGCAATGACATTATTTGCTTTCCGATTATTTAAAATAATCCCTTATGTATTTCACCGAATGTTAAGGGGTAAAAGTATAGATTTTCAGCGCTTTCAGATTGAATTGCCAAAAAACCAAAGCTATGATACCCAAGTCTTTAAAGGTTTATTCTTTGCAGCCAAATATAAGAGATTATCTCAAGCACTAACAACAATTAGACCAAAGTTATCAGAAACTGAGATAAATTTACTGTATTACGGTAAAAAACAATTTATCAAAATTGAAGATGCTGATTTTAACTCTTTGTTTACAGTTTACAGTGAAGACTTAGTACAAGCAAACAATATTTTATCTACCAGTTTAATAGAAAAGCTTCTTCGGTTTCGTAAAAATAATAATAAAAATATTTTCCTTTCCTTTGTGGATGAGAATATCTATATTGCTATCGAGTATCCAGAAGGAATATTTGAACCAAACTTATTTAAAAGCATACTCAAATTTTCACCCTTACGAAAGTATTTTGAAGCAATACAGCTTATGTTGGGAATTGTAGAAGATTTGAATAAATAAACAGGAGTATTCCACAAACCCGGTTTTTTAAAGAAACCAGGTTTCTGACAGCGCTGACAAGACACTCTACCAATTACTAAAAGTCTACATCCTTTCCAACACTTCAATTCCCAACAAATTTAAACCTAATTTCAAAGTTCTCGCTGTCAAATCGCACAATGCTAACCGCGATGTTTTAACAGGCTCTTCCGATTTCAAAACCGGACAGTTTTCAAAGAATTGGTTGAATTTTTCACTCAACTGATAAAGATATTCACACAAGCGATTTGGAAGCAATTCTTTCTCTACTTCTGCAATAACTTCATCTAGCTGTAAAATATGTTTTGCTAAAGTTAATTCAGCTTCTTCCCTGAGCATAATTTTGATATCTTCGCCCAAATTATCATAGTCAATATCGCCTTTACGACTAATACTTTGAGTTCTTGCATAAGCATAAAGCATATAGGGTGCGGTATTACCTTTAAGCGCAAGCATTTTATCAAAGCTAAATTTATAATTTCCAGTACGGTTTTGACTCAAATCGGCATATTTAACCGCACTGATTCCCACAACTTTAGCAACGTTAGCAATAAAATCTTCTGTTTCTTCTCTTCCTTCTTCCTCTTTTAATCTTGTTTCTAAATCCTCACGACACCGGGAAACTGCTTCATCTAATAAATCCCGCAATCTAACCGTTTCTCCAGAGCGGGTTTTTAGTTTTTTCCCGTCTTCTCCCAATACCAAACCGAAAGGTACGTGAACAATTTCTACATCTTCGGGAATCCAGTGAGCGCGGTTTGCTACTTGAAAAACACCAGCAAAATGGTTTGCTTGTCCAGCGTCGGTGACATAAATTAACCTTTTGGCTTCGTCTTTCCGTATTCTGTAACGTAACGCTGCTAAATCTGTGGTTGCGTAGTTATAGCCGCCATCGGATTTCTGTACAATTAAGGGTAAAGGTTCGCCTTCTCTATTTTTAAACCCTTCCAAAAATACAACCTTTGCACCATCGCTTGATTCCAACAATCCCGCTTTATCTAAATCTTTCACTACTTCCGGTAACAGAGGATTGTAAAAAGATTCTCCTCTTTCCTCTACCTTAATATCGAGTAAATCGTAAATTATCTGAAACTCTTGTCGAGATTGTTCGCAAAGTAATTTCCAAGCGTGAATAGTATCTTCCGCACCTGCTTGTAATTTTACAACTTCATTTCGCGACTTTTCTTGAAATTTCTCATCTTCATCAAACCGTTTTTTGGCTTGCTTGTAAAAATTTACCAAGTCACCAATATTCAAAGCATTCGCAGTAGTCAACGCTTCCGGTGAAACTTCCCGGAGATTGGTAATTAACATTCCGAATTGCGTACCCCAGTCACCAACGTGATTTAAGCGAATTACATCATGCCCTCTAAATTCTAAAATTCTAGCGATCGCATCACCAATAATAGTAGAGCGTAAATGTCCGACGTGCATTTCTTTGGCAATATTCGGGCTGGAAAAATCCACAACTTCCCGCTTTGGTTGCTTTGCGATGGGAACTCCCAAACGCGAATCGGCTTGAATCGAATTTAACTGTGCTTCGAGGTATGATGTTTGTAACCGTAAATTGATAAAACCGGGACCAGCAATTTCTGGTTTCTCGCAAATATCCGACACATCAAGATTCTCAACCACCTGCTGTGCAATATCTCTCGGCTTTTGTCCTAACTTTTTCGCTAAAGACAAAGCCATATTTGCTTGAAAATCGCCAAATTTAGGATTAGACGCAGGAACTAAAATTGGATCGGTATCGGCATATTCATCACCGAAAGCTTTACGTAAAGCCTGTTTTAACTTTTCTTTTAGATGTTCTTGTGTAGCGTTCATATGTTTAATTGTAAAATCGATACATTAGTATTCTCAGATGCAGCCATACTAAAAAATATCATGCTGCTCTTTAAAAGTTCTTTTAATATCACTCAAACCAAGTAAGTAGGTAGGCATAATTAAATGTAAGATGTCATTGCCTTACCCTAACGGGTCAGCAAGCTGAACACGGAGTGTTCCCTAGAGAGGGAATGGAGGAACGACGTTAGCGCAGCGTCTCCCCAAGGGAGATAGCAACCGCAGTGACTGGGATTGCTTCGTTCCTCGCAATGACTGAGCGTATTATATTTATTTGTATTAACCCACTTATCTCTAAAATTTTATTATGATAATCAAGTTTGAAAGTCATAGACAGCATTTCAACCAAGAATTATAACGTTTAGCTAGTTCACCGATAAACTCGATCTCTTCATCTTTAAGGTTATCGAATAAATCGCGATATTCCCAATCATGTTCGTAACGACTCAACATTTCTTGTAAACTAAATTTATGGTTCTTCAGTACTTTGGTATACAAACTGAAGCTTATATTATTTACTATTACTTCCTTCGCTAACTTTTGATATTACATTTACGCTAGATATAGAGCTAAAAAGTTAGCAAAATTTATTATTTAGCTAAAATCCGCAGTATTTAACCGTACTGTATCCGCAAACGATTTAATTCCAAAACTAACTCGATATCGAAGGGTTATTTCACGGACAGCATTTTTAAGTTTTCTATAGTTTGCACTGCCGTTTGATACTGTTTTAACTACTATATCTTCCAATTTATTATTATAAACTTCCGATTCTCCTATTATTGGAGTCATTTCTTCAATTTGGATAACATTCTCAATATCTGTATTTACCGATTCTAATAAAAGCTTTGCATGAGAGTAAGCATTTTGAATTGCTGTTTTTTTTGCTTGTTCTTTAATTTCCCAATTAGCACCAAATACGGGCTGATGCATATCCAAAGTAAATGAATAGCGGGGTTTTTTAAATAATTTCTCTAATGTGGATACAGCTTGGATTAAACGAGATATATCTGAACAGGAGATAATTATCTTTTGACGTGCTTCCTGTCTTATTCTTCTGCGATTTAAAGAGCGTTCCCTTATATTTAAACCTCCTTCTGTTAATTCATATTCTTCTAAACCATTTGATAATAAACTTTCAATACAAAGATTCCGTAGAATCGTAATTTCATTTAAAGGAATTTTAGTCCGATTCGTCCACACAATTATATTGATGTCGGCAACATATCTTTGTACTGTTTCTAAATATTTTGATTCTCCGATGACTTCTATGTGAGATTCCATATTATTTTAAACATAGTAAAACTGAATAATTTATTAGTTTAGGGAGGTGGACTTTGCCTATATAGCAGCGTCTCCGTAAGGAGATATTATATTCGCCAGATAGTTTTAAGTTATATTGCATGAGAAAACAAACTTATTCACAATAAATGCATCTGCCAATCAATTATCTTATTTTAATCGCAACAACTATCTATCAAGCCATAGCAACCTGGATTGAAGATAAAAAAGCTCCTCCAGGTAAACTTATTGATGTCGGAGGCTATAAATTGCATCTCTACACGATAGGTGATTCGCGTCCTACAGTAGTATTAGACCATAGTTTGGGAGGAATTGAAGGTTATTTACTTATCGAAGATATTGCTAAAATTGCACGAGTATGTATATACGAACGCGCTGGATATGGTTGGAGCGATCGCAGCCTTCACCAAAGAAGCAGCGAACAAATTGTTAAGGAATTAGATATTCTTTTAACTAATGCTGAAATCAAGCCTCCATATATTTTAGTCGGAGATTCTTTTGGAAGTTATAACGTGCGACTGTATGCACATAAATTCCCTGAAAAGGTTGTTGGAATGGTACTTACAGATGGACTCCACGAAACCGGAATGCTGAATATGCCTTTGAATTTAAACATCTTAAAGCTTTTCTTTGCTTCCGGTTTTGTAATGTCAACTTTTGGTTCAATTCTCGGTATTATTCGTTTGCTAAAAACAATTGGAACTTTTGAATTTATCAAGCCGCAATTACGTAAATTTCCTCAAGATTCTCTCAATCCAATTAAGCGCTCTTTTTGTCGTACTAAACATTGGATTACGATGACTCAGGAAATATTAACCCTTGATATTAGCGCTCGTCAGGTGAGTAAAGCAAATCAATTTGGTGACTTACCCATTGTCAGTGTTAAAGCCAATTCTTTCTTCAAGGCTTCTATATGGACTTTTGCTTTACCGTTAAAAGCTGCGAATCAACTGCGAGAAAAAATGCACGTCGAATTGCTCAAATTATCCAGCGATTGCATTCAACTACAAGCATCGAAAAGCGACCATTTTGTTTGGGTTGATAGCCCAGAAGTAATTTTAAATGCTATCAAAATTATTTTAAATAAAGTAGATTATAACAGTCAATAGAAAATCGATGAGCTATATATTAAATCTAAAGATGCGTATTTCTAAATTTATTTCCTATATTGCATGGCTTTACGTAATTTTATTCTCTCTGTGGATTTTATTGCGTTTCCTTTTCTTCGATAGTCTGTGGTGGTTAGCGTTAATCAATACTGTAGCGTTATATCTTTTTATTCCTTTAATTATATTCTTTCCTTTCGCGCTGTTGTATCGTTATTGGCGGTTATTTTTTGCGCTTTGCTTACCTTTGGGTTTATTTATTGGTTTGTATGGATCGTTTTTTCTTCCACCTCTATCGACTCCTACAACTCAAAATCAACCAACTATAAAAGCAATGACATTTAATATGCTTTTTAACAATCGCAATTTTGATTCAATTAGCAAAATGATTGCTGAGAATAACCCCGATATTATTGGTTTGCAAGAAGTGCGATCGCAAACTGCACCTATTTTAGTTAAACGCTTTGCGAAGGATTATCCTTACAGCGCTTTTCATCCCGTTGAACTTTCCCACAATGTCGGAATTTTAAGCCGCTTTCCCATCGATAAAATAATTGCTTTACCAGCACCACCAATACAGCGAGGTATTCAAGTAACGCTTCGTTTAAATAATGGAAATCCTTTAGAAGCAATAGTTGTACATTTGACTCCAAGTTATCCAACACGTCAATTCTTAAAACTTGCCGATTATTGGTATACCAGTCGTGCTGCCGAAGTATCTTATTTAAGCAAGATTGTGAAACAGTATGATGAACCTACGATAGTTATGTGCGACTGTAATTTTACAGATACTTCAGAAACTTATTCTCGAATGCAAAATTTTATGAACGATAGCTTTCATGAAGTAGGATGGGGTTTTGGACATACATTCCGAGGTAGATTTTTTCCTGTTGGCAGAATTGATTACATTTGGCATACCGAAGATATTAAAAGTGTTGAAGCTTATGTTGGTACAAAAGCAGGCTCAGATCATCTTCCAATGATTGCAAAATTGCAGCTTGTTAAATAAAGCAAAGCTTTCAACAATATATTTAGATAAAATATCAATTAGAACGCGATTAATTTAAGTGGTTTTATGGGAAACTAACTATGACAGTAACTCTAGCCAAATGGACGATAGAAGAATATCACCAGATGATTGAAGCGGGAATATTTGATAATCGTCGAGTTGAACTGCTTAAGGGAGAAATTGTAGAGATGTCACCAGAAGGGGAACCACACGCTTATTTTAGTAGTGAAGCAGCAGTATATTTGATTCGGTTGTTAGCTGATAAGGCAATGATTCGTCAAGAAAAGCCGATTACGCTTCCTAACAATTCTGAACCCGAACCCGATATTAGTATAGTTAAACCATTAGGGCGCGAATATTTAGAACATCATCCTTATCCCGAAAACGTTTTTTGGTTAATTGAGTATTCTAATTCCAGCTTAGAAAAAGACTTGGAAACGAAAACCAAAATCTATGCTGAAGTCGGAATTGCTGAATATTGGGTAGTAAATCTCAAAAAAAGACAGTTAATTGTATTTCGGGAACCATCTGATGGGGAATACGCTTCAAAAACTACAATAACTGAAGGCACAATTTGCCCGTTGGCGTTTCCTGATATTGCCGTATCGGTAGATATGATTGTAAGTAATTAGTTATTCTCAATCCAAAATCTAAAATCTAAAATTGGTTGATTTTCATACTTAAATCCAACCATTTTGACTGAGTAATCGGCGCACTACTCGAAATATAATCAACTCCAGTTTCAGCTATAGCGCGGATAGTTTCCAGTGTGACGTTACCGGAAGCTTCTATTTTCACTTTATTATTATGCTGACGAATAACTTCCACAGCTTGACGCATCATATCCGGCTTCATGTTATCCAGCATAATAATATCGGCTTGATATTCCAAAGCTGCTTTTACTTGTTCTAAATTTTCTGTCTCTACTTCTATAGTTAAAGGATAAGGAATCCGGCAACGAATTTTATTTATTGCTTTCCCAATTCCACCCGCAGCAGCAATATGGTTATCTTTGATCATCACGGCATCATCCAAACCCATCCGATGATTGATAGCACCACCAACTTGAGTCGCGTACTTTTCTAAAATTCTCAAACCCGGTGTAGTCTTGCGAGTATCGACAAATAAAGTCGGTAAATCGTCGATTTTTTCAACATACTTCCGAGTCAGCGTTGCAATTCCGCTCAAACGCATCGCCAAATTCAACGCGACTCTTTCCCCCGTTAACAAAGCATCAAGGGAACCTTGTATTTGAGCTATCACTTTTCCCCGCTTGCAAAATTCCCCTTCCTTCACTAACACAGTAAAATCAACTTTTTCGTTCAAAAGTCGAAATACTCTACCAGCAACGGGTAATCCAGCAACTACTCCATCAGCCTTAGCTATCCAAAGTGCTTTACCTTCCGCTTCCTCTTGGTTAAGAAGAGACTGCGTAGTGCGATCGCCTCTTCCTATATCTTCTTGCAACCACTCTTTAAGATGATTATCCAAAATAATAAATGGAGGTAATACAGCCGTTGTGGTTTCCATAAAATATTGCTTTGCTAAATTTCGTATTTACTATCCTTAAGGTAGTACGAGATTATCCGACTCATCAAACTTAAAAAATGGGTTCCACGCTACTTCCCATAAATGCCCATCAAAATCCGCAAAATATCCGCTGTAACCGCCCCAAAAAACTTTTTCAGCTTTTTTGACAATAGTTGCCCCTAAATTTTCTACTTTTTCAAGCACTTGATCTACCTCTGCTTCCGCTTTCGCATTGTAAGCAAGAGTGATTCCAGAAAATCCGCTACCACCAGAGTTAGTTTTTACATCTTCAACCAACTTCATCTGGTGGATAAAGCGCGATCGCAACACCACCCATCTGAAAAAAAGCAATATTTTCATTACTTGCGCTCGATGGCTTCCATCCCAGCCCATCTCTATAGAATTTCAAAGAGCGCTCTAAATCTTCAACTCCCAAAGTCACTATATTTAGCTTCTGTCTCATAAGGCAGTTTAGTTGATTGATTAGTTCATCAATACTAAATTATTCCACCTTAAACACTATATATATTGCTCGAAGGCAATTATGCCTATCTAGAAGTAGCTTCAACCGCCCGTTTAAACCAAAAAATTCTTATATATATAGTCCGCGATGAACAGCTTTGCTTGTTTAAAAACTGTTCAAACCTTCTGCTTAATACGTTTAAGCCTAAATTTCGCCGCTTCGATGGCTAGCTTAAAATCAAAATCCGATAGTGAAATTGCCTACGATGGCTCTCAAACCAACAAATTCCATTCCCACCAAGGGGTTTTTCAAAAAAGTTTCAAAATAATTTCTCGCTTAAAACCATTGATGTGTAAGGGTTATAGCGACAGCAAAAAAACTTTTTCCAAAAAAGTTGAAAAAAGGTGTTGACACGAATAGGTTCTCTCGGTACTATGTATAAGTGCCTGAGAGAGAGAAACGCGAAACGCCGACTCCTCAAGG
>NZ_CAWUDI010000076.1:0-28244 GCF_963920925.1 Calothrix sp. CCY 0018
AAGATTCTCGTTACAAGTCAAATTTGGTAAACGTGTCTAACCCAACCTACTAACTACTAACTTTCGTTACTTGTTCGATAGTTTGTAGGTTGGGTTAGGTTCACAAGTAATATAGTTTTGAGTTAATAATTTATATTTGAACCGTAACCCAACATTTAATTATATATAATCATCATGTTGGGTTAAGACACGATAACAAAGATTCTCGTTACAAGTTTGTAGGTTGGGTTAGGTTCACAAGTAATATAGTTTTGAGTTAATAATTTATATTTGAACCGTAACCCAACATTTAATTATCTATAATCATGATGTTGGGTTACGACACGATAACAAAGATTCTCGTTACAAGTCAAATTTGGTAAACGTGTCTAACCCAACCTACTAACTGTAATTTGTATTGTTGGTGATTGTTGGCTCTACGAATTCAAAGATTAATTCTGGGGAGCGTTGAAATATTGTATAAAAAATCGCATCTCTTCTCACAATTATCTTGAAATTTAGATATTTTATTAATTATCCTATGATTGAATAATTTTATTTCATTTTTTGAATATATTTAGCTATCAAATAACATCTTGTATCATTTTTGATCGGATAAAAAACAATATTTCTTAATTAAGAATATTTCAACAAATTAGTAATATGGCGCTACAAAATGCTGTTACTAATCACTTGACAAAATTATAGGGTTGATGTTAACTTTCGATATGCTGGAAATACTCATATTAATTTCAAAAAAATATGAAGCTGCTTTCCAGTGTCTTTTCTAATACCTAAATTGTTAATATCTCACATATTATTTTTGTAATATTTGTATCTACCCATCATTAACTGTGAGATAAAAAAGCAAAATATTTTTATTGCAAATTGTCTGTAAAATTACCGTTATATTTAGTATCTTTGTTTCCAAGTAGTTAATATATTCGGAATTATTTGAACTCAAAAGGAACACTATTTATTTTTTATACTCTCTTATCCTTTCTGTTCGCCATTCCCGATTCCCCGTTTTCTTTTAACTATATTTATTGTTCAATTTCCTGAAACTTAAGCTAACTTTGGGACAGGAGATAAGCTGTAGTCTTATAATTATGAAAATCTGCCAGAATCCTAACTGTTCTAATCCTTTTAATTCAAACGGTAATCGGTTTTGTGTTGGCTGTGGTGCCGATAATTTTGGCGACTTATTAAGAAACCGTTACCGCGTCAAAAGGTTATTGGGTACGGGTGGTTTTGGTAGAACTTATGAAGCGCAAGATTTGGATAGACTTGATGCTGCTTGTGTTGTAAAGCAGTTTATTAGAGAATCTCAAGGAACTACAGCCCGTGCGAAAGCTGCACAATTATTTCGTCAGGAAGCCAAACGTTTGTTTGATTTGGGGGAAAATCATTCGCAAATTCCCCGTTTGGTGGCTTATTTTGAACAAGGTACCTGTATGTATTTGGTACAGGAATTTATTGATGGGGATAATTTACATCAACAGTTACTGCGAAAACCTTTTAACGAATCTGAAATTTGGCAAGTTTTAACGGATTTACTTCCGGTTTTGGAATTTATCCATCAGCGTCAGGTAATTCATCGCGATATTAAACCGGAAAATATTATCCGGCGGATTAGTGATGGTAAGTTGGTTTTGATTGACTTTGGTGGTGCGAAACAAGTTACTCAAAATAATTTAGCGCAGAAAGGTACGGGGATTTATACTCTAGGCTATGCCCCTGCCGAACAAATGGCGGGTTATGCTTGTGCTGCTAGCGATTTATATGCTTTGGGTGCTACCTGCGTGCGGTTGTTAACTGGATGTTTGGTGAAGCAAGATGATTACGGAAATCTTTACGATCCAATTTACGATCCAATTAATGGAAAATGGTTGTGGCGAGAATATTTGGTAACTAATGGGATTACTATCAGTCATAAGCTGACGCGAATTCTGAATAAGTTACTCAAGCATTTTGTGCGGGAAAGATATCAATCTGCTGCCGATGTGCTTACGGATGTGAAAGATACTTTATATGATTCGACTCCTTTACCTATTCTGAATAAGAATTCTGCTTTATTTACCGAAGATAGCGTTGATTCGCAACAGAGGTTTCAATTTGAGACAATTACCGTAGATAAATATGCCAAAGTAGTTAATCGCGATCGCCATCAAGTAGAGTATTTTATCCAGGAGTTGGAAAACGGCGCAAAGCTAGAAATGGTAAGCCTTGGCGGCGGTACCTTTATGATGGGTTCGCCAGACGATCGAGGTTATGATAGCGAACATCCGCAACATTTTGTCACTATAGCGCCTTTATTTATGAGTAAGTTTGCAATTACTCAGGCTATTTGGTTAACAGTAGCCAAACTTCCTCAAATTAATTGTTCCTTAAATCCAGAGCCATCTTATTTTAAAGGTGATTCGCACCCCGTAGAGCAAATATCTTGGGATGAAGCGATGGAATTTTGCGATCGCTTGTCCGAATATTCGGGAAGACAGTATCGTTTACCCAGCGAAGCAGAATGGGAATATGCTTGTCGTGCGAATACAATTACACCTTTTCATTTCGGCGATACTATCACTTCAGATTTGGTAAACCACGATGGTAACTATACCTATGGATTAGCACCAAAAGGAAAATATCGTCAAGGTACAACTCCCGTGGGAAACTTTCCTCCAAATGCCTTTGGTTTGTACGATATGCACGGTAACGTCTGGGAATGGTGCGCCGATTGTTGGCACGATAGTTATTATAATGCTCCGAATGACGGTAGAGTTTGGCACGAAGAAGGGGATAATAATTTGCGAGTGATGAGGGGCGGCTCGTGGTTTAACGTACCTCGGTTTTGTCGGAGTGCGTTGCGGTATAAAGGTGAAACGAGTTTAAGGGATGTTTTTATTGGGTTGCGGGTTGTGAGTGATGCGAAGTAGAGATTTGAAAAGGTAAGTGGCGGTTGAAACCGCAGCTACACAGGCAAAGTCCACCTGCGTGGACTTATTAACCCGTGCAGACGGGTTTTGTTTGTATAGCCGCGACGCAATCGCAACGAGAAATTAGGTATTCACAACCTTAAGATCCCCCCAACCCCCCGATTTATTGGGGGGCTTTGCGTAAGTCCTATTATTTTCCAACTATGACAATTAACTCAAGAACTTTTTACGCTTTCGCTTTTTCACCTTGATTCCGATACAGAGAAACGGCTTTTTTCAAATCTGTCATACCTCTTGCTTCATCTCCTGATAATCCGTGAGAAATACCCCGGTTGCTGTAGGCAATATCTAATTGATAATCTTTCAACTCAGCGCCAGCAACGCCCCAGTTATTATAAGCAATCGTTATTTTATGATTAATCTGTATAACTTTGGTAAAATTGGCGATCGCTTTTTGATATTGTTGTAACTGATGGCGAGCAATAGCGCGATTGTAATAGGCTGCGACTAATTCGGGGTTAATTTGTATGGCTTGAGTAAAATAGTTGATGGCTCCTTGATAATCCCCTTGCTCTAAAAGTTTTATACCGCTATTAAAGTATATTGCAGCTTCTTGAAGATTTGTTTGAGCTAGCTGTAATTTAGATTCGAGGTTAATAAGGGTAGTTAAAGGTAAATCTGTCGCATTAGCTTTAGAGCTATAAACAATTGCTCCTAATGCCAATGCAGTAATCGTTAATTTTGATACTTGCAATTTTAAATCCTAGTTAATACAACTGTTTATTAAAATTTTGTTTTGAAACAATTTTAACTGAGTTTAATTAATATTTTTATACGCGCTATTACTTAAAAAAATATGAAGATATATCTGTATATTTATTAAATATTTAAGAAGTTTTGAAGTTGATTAAATAGTAGAATAAGTCCTAACTACTAAGCTTGAAGATACTCGTTTTGGCAATAATTTAGGTATTTCCAAATCTTTGAAAAGCGATTTGATTGCACGAGGAGCAATTTTTTATAATTTTTTAAGCGACTGAGTAAGGATTTCAGTCTACTTGAGTAGACTTTCACTATTTAGCCTTGGAATTGATTCCGAGGCGGTTTTGAAAGCTAAACGAGAATGGTGCAATATCTCAGCCTCCTATAAAGGTCTGCATCTTAAAGGTATTAAATTCCTTCATAATCTAAAACAACATCACAACACTGCAATCAAATCTATATGTGAACTGAAATAATTCAAAATCTTTAAAATTTACGTCTCTACAAGGCTTTATTTCTTTCAAATACCCCTATATATAGGCGCACCTATTCCCATTATAAAAACACCTTACCATAAACGAAAAAAACAGTCAATCCCCTTGATATAAATTTTTTCCCAGACAAGCATCGTTATAAATTATTAATATCCGTACCAACCGATTTCACAGATGAAGTCGGTGGGATAACTGTCCTTTATGTTTAAATTTAAAGATGTTAAATTCATCAGAAACAGCAATTATAGCTGCGATTGTATTGGTTGCTTTCGGGATTTTGGGATGGGGCTTTGTTCGCGCTAAGCCTTTTGGTAAGTTGGGCATCTTGGCTTGGCTTCAGTCGGTGGTGTTGATAACTCCTTGGCTGTTATATTTTGGCTTGCTTGCTGCCGGAATTTATATCAATGTTGCAGGTATACTCTTCCTTTCCATTGCCTTTGCTGGTTTGTATATTGCGATCGGCAGACAGTTACGGGCGATAGGACAGGAGGAGATGATTAAAAAGAAAGCATCCGAGAGAATCGCTGAGCAAGCATCGCAAGATTCTACTCAGCCGCCATCAACGGGAAACCAGCCATCACAACCGGAAGTCATGCCAATTCCAGAAGAAGATTTAAGTACTATTAGAAGTATTTTCGGGATCGATACGTATTTTGCGACTGAAACTATTGCTTATCAAGAAGGAGCTATTTTTAAAGGTAATTTAAGAGGTGAGCCGGAAGATGTTTTCGACCGTTTGAGTGCGAGTTTACGCGAACGTGTTGGTGATAAATATCGCCTATTTTTACTCGAAAACCCTGAAGGTAGACCTACAATAATCGTCCTACCTAGCCGCAATGACCCGCGTTCGATGAGTCCGGCACAAAAAGCCTTTGCAGGTATCCTTTTTCTAGCAACTATCGCCACAACTTTAGAAGCGGCAGGAATTTTATTAAGTTTCGATTTCTTTTCTAACCCAGCAAGGTTTCAGGAAGCTTTGCCTATAGCAGCAGGCTTTTTCACGGTTTTATTGGCTCACGAAGCGGGACACCGGGTACTTGCTCGCCGTCACGGAGTCAAATTGAGTCTACCTTACCTGATTCCTTCAGTAGAAATTGGTTCTTTTGGTGCAATTACCCGCTTTGAATCATTGCTTCCCAATCGTAAAGTTTTGTTTGATATTGCTTTAGCCGGCCCCGCAGTCGGAGGAATTGTTTCATTATTAATGTTAATTGTGGGATTGCTGCTTTCCCACCAAGGAAGTTTATTTCAATTACCAAACCAGTTTTTTCAAGGTTCGATTTTAGTCGGAAGTTTAGCAAGAATTTTTCTGGGTAATACTTTACACTCAACAGTAGTAGACGTAAATCCTTTAGTAGTAATTGGCTGGTTGGGTTTAGTTGTTACAGCTTTGAACTTAATGCCAGCAGGACAGCTAGATGGCGGTAGAATTGTACAAGCAATTTACGGACGTAAAATCGCCGGACGTACTACATTCGCAACTTTAATTATTTTAGGAATAGTAGGTTTAGCTAATTCTCTAGCTTTATATTGGGCAATTGTAATTTTATTTTTACAAAGAGATTTAGAACGTCCGAGCTTGAACGAAATTACCGAACCCGATGATACACGCGCTGTATTGGGGCTTGTAGCATTATTTTTTATGGTTACAGTTTTGATTCCCTTGAGTCCCGGTTTTGCGGGTAGGTTGGGGATTGGGGGGTAGCTAAATAATCCTTCTGGGTCTCCCATAAAATTGAAATCATCCCATTGATACAAATGTATTTTGGGAATAATTAAACGGTCAATATAAGCACCAAAATTACCAACTGGGGTTAATTCTCCTGCACCGTAACCTGGTACGGGTACGTACATCATTGTGAACCAGTAACCAACAAGTAATATTACAGCAGTTATCCATTGTGCTTTACATGGTAGAAAAAGGCAGATCATTGCAGCTAACAAGTACGCAAGACTGATACGCTGTAATACACCCATGATGCGGATAGCACTCAAATCAAATGTCCAAATACCTTGATTCCAAAAACCGTTGAGAAACAAACCTAAAGCAAAAAGAATAATAGTGCGGCGAAAAATACGTCCCAAAGCGGCAAACTTGGACTTATCACCTTCGGTGTATTTTGATAGCGAAAAAGCCATTGCCACACCGACAATAAAAAGGAAGAAGGGAAATACAAAATCGGTTACAGTCCAACCATGCCATTTAGCATGAAGTAGCGGAGGATAAACATCTTTACCAGCAATACTCGCCATATTTACAAGTATCATCAGGGCAATAGTTATACCGCGAAAAGTGTCCAATGAACTCAAGCGAGTAGTCGGTTGAGATACATTACGAGTTGTTATTGTATTCATTTTTCTTGTCGTTGCTTATAAAAGCTAAAATTTTCCCTTGAATAGCGATTTGAGATTTATTTGATTGGATTTACCCTCTCCCCTTGTCTCCCCATCACCCAATCTTCCTAACTCTTCGAGTCAGCTAACAAACTCGGATACTTAGCTGGTGTGGTAAATAATCCTCGTAAGCCGGAAAGACGGGATTGCGATGGTTCTTTACTCATGTTCCACAGGGTTTCGTAGAAGAAGAATGATACTCCGGCAAAGTTGCGATCGCGAACTTGTTTGACTTGAGCTTTGATTTGTTCTACTGGTACGTGTTTGTTTTTTAAGCCGGAAATAATGCCAATACTTGTGGGGATATGTTTTTTAGCGGCGATTACTTCGGGATACTCTAATTCTTTGAGGAATACGTTCATGTCGTCGCGGTAAATTTGAATGATCAAATCTTCGATTAATCCCATTCGTTCCCATCTTCTCCAATCTGCTAAGAAATATTCGTAGGAAAAGCGTTGGGGATTTGGTGCTACGGAAACGATACAGTTTTGATCGACGGCTTTAATGGCAACAAATACCTCTTTCATGAAATCGGTAATTTTATCTGCACGCCATTTTAACCATTCTGGATTTTTATTATTTCTGGGAGGTGCTTTACCGTTATGTTCTTTTTTGTATAAGGCTACAGTGTAATTATCGTATCCATATTCCGATGGTAAGCCGAAATGGTCGTCGAATTGAATGCCATCAATATCATAATTCTGTACCATTTCCACGACTAAATCTTTGATAAATTCCTGCACGTCGGGACGAAAAGGATTTAGCCAAACTCGATCGTGAACACCTTCTTTTTTGATTTTGCTACCGTCAACTTTACTAGTAAGCCATTGAGGACGACGTTTTGCTAACAGTGAATCGGCAGGTGCCATAAAGCCAAATTCAAACCAGGGAATTACCTTCAAACCCCTTGCGTGCCCTTCACTCACCGCTTCCTTGAGCATATCGCGCTTTTGAAGCCCAGGTTCTGGATCTACACTACGTCCGATAACGCTTTGAGCTACTCTACTAGGGTACAAAGTGTAACCCCAATTCCACACCGCAGGATAAACAACGTTGAAATTTAATTCTTTGAGGCGCGTTAAAGCATTAGTAAGATTTCTACTTGAAAATAAAACATCGCTATCAATATTAGTTAACCATACCCCTCGTAACTCAGTTGATTGCTCGCGGTTTGTAACAGTTTGCGGTTGAGGAGGTTTAATAGTCGGTAGCTGGCGAGATGGAACAGTTGGTAACTTTTGATTGACAACGGTTGGTTGCTGACGGGTTTTAATAACTACTTGAGCCGGTGCCGGTACAGAAAACATTATCCCAGCCAGCAGCGAAAGAGTAAAAATTGCTGTAAGAAACGCCGGTTTTTGTCGGCGCTGCTGACTAAACAAAAATAGGTGAATACACCACTTCACAAATTTATTCATAATTTACTGAGTACAAAACTAACTTTCATGACTTGGATAACTCTTCGGATGTTGCATGGATGGGTAATTGGTAATTGGTAATTGGTAATTGGGCATAGGGCATTGGGAATAGTTAAGAATTATCTTCCCCTTGTCCCCCCACTCTCTCCCCCATCTCCCCCTCTACCCCCTCTCTCCAACTCGTAATTCCACTGATACTCGATACTTAGTAATTAAAAATGCGGGGTGCGGCACCACATCCTCAATAATTACCTTCTGACTATACTTAAGTAGTTGGAGCATTCATTGTAATTCAACTTACTCGTACATATCATTCTTAAGCATGAGTGCATTGGGTGATTGTACTGATAAATTGAATATCTAGTTTGAATAAGTTCACTAAAAGGAAACTTGGGATTACTGATGATAGGCTTGATTGATTCTCAGAACGGTACGACAAATGATACGGCGGTTATTCAAAGGTTGGCAAGGGCGATTAACCTCGCGGCTGCGCCGAACGCGCTTTCCGATGGTGAGTTTTCGCTGCTCTTGGCGTGCTGCAATGCGGACAAGCAAGAGGAAGTTATCAGCGTCTTGAAAGAGTTTTCAACAGTGGATATCAGAAAAGTAATTCTGTCATCAAAGGCAAAAACGCTTTACACAAATATTGTTTCGGTACTGGGTTCCAATCAGCCCGATGCTTTGGTAGTTAGAGGTTTGGAGTCTGTAGAAGCGATTAACGACCTGATTATTTCTACAAATTTGATGCGAGATGAATTTGGCAAACAGTTTAAGTTTCCTTTGGTGCTGTTCGTAAATGAAGATATTTTACGCAAGTTGGTTAGGTTAGCACCCGATTTGAAAGACTGGGCTGCTAGTACTTTTAGATTTCAAAATTCTTCCCAAAGAGAGTTGGTAAGCTGTTAAAGGGAGTACGTAATTATAAGTAGATGGATTTTGCGATAATTGCGGAAAATACTGTTTTTTTTTCATATTTTATCTATCTCAGTAAATATTCGTAACTTTGAAATAATCGCGATCTATTTTAGAGTTATACAGATTGTTCCTAGCACTGTGCCTTATCCTTCACCCTATACAAAGGATAAGGCGCTTTTATTTTTGGGTTTTGGGTAGAAAAAATTATCCCTCTCCCCTACCCCTCTCCCAAGCTTGGGAGAGGGGAACAGTACGGCGGCGTGAGGTAAAAATTTTGAATCCTAAAAGAATCAGTTAACTGATTCACACAAAGTTTCTAGCAAAAAAGAAATATGATATTTGGGATTAGTGCTATTTTCTGAATAAAATTTTCCGATTTTTAATAATAATTGGTCTTTGAATGCTTCAACAGAGCTACTCCAGTTTAGTGATGGTTGAATTTGATTCCAGTAATTCTTAGCTTTTTTCAGCGTTAGTAAGCTATATATCAAATCATTCTTCCGCGATTCATCGTTACAAGCTTTAAATTCAGACTTCCATGAGTTGCATAATTCTTTGACTCCAGAGCAATCTAATCCAGTGCAATAATTAATTCGGTTAGACACCTTTGTTAAATTATTTTGTAAATCGGCATCATGAATAAAATCATCAGCCATTTTTATATAAAGTTGTTCGAGAGAGAGTTTTTTACCTTCGTAAATTGGAGTATTCAAAAAAGTATCAAACACTGATTGAAGTTCGGGTGTTAAAAAATATGCTTCTTTATGAATTAAACCTGTAATCAATATACGATGTTCTTTTATATTTTGTTCGTTGACTCTGGCTTTCTCGTAAAGATGTGTAAAAATTGCTTCTGTATCTGAAAAGGGATAATTATAAAAATTTGTAATATTTTGAATTTGAATATCTAAATCTACAATTGCAAAAAGCTTTTCAGGACTTAAATAGACATCTCCGGAAAACATTTCTATGGTTTCAAATTACACGCAAACCGCGAGCCCCCCTACCCCCCTTCCCTATGAGGGAATGGGGGTTTTTTAAGCCTCTCTCCCTGTGGGGGAGAGGTTTGGAGAGGGGTATTTTTCATTTCCGGAGATGTCTAATAGGAATTATTAATATCTTGATTATGTAATTCTAAAAGATTAAAGTAACTATCTATTACATCTTTTCTATCTCCACAGTTAAAAAATTGTGGTCGATATTGTCTCCAGGTATTTGGAACGCAGGCATTATAAAAATTTGCATCTGGCATTTGTTCCATTTTGCTATAAGATTGAGGTGATTTTCTACCCGGAATTTTCTTATTTCCTTAAATCATGAGAAGTATTTAGTATTTTAGCTTTTGATTCTAGATTTCTTAACTGATATTCTCTATCATGTATATTTTCAATCTTTTGGATATTTTGTAAGTATTCTAAAATATTGTAATAGCTAGCAGTTTCCGACTCTAATTCTTTAATTTTGTAATTATTTTCTTTTATTCTTTTGTGAGCAGGAAGTAAGTAAAAGTCATCATCATCCTCCAAAAAATCACTGTTATAGGATAATTTTTCACCTGATGAAATAAATAATTCATTTACATCCAGATATTTATAAGCAACAAATTCAAGATTAACTGTCTTCTCCCCATCCCAAATATCAAATTTAGCTAATACTCTTTTCTGAGATTCATCATCAATCTCAAATCCATGAAGCATATTTTTGATATACTCATGCTTGCTACTATCACCGGAGCAGTGCAGTAAGACAAAAATTAATTGCAAAAGCGTACTCTTCCCACCACCATTTTGACTACCCAATGGGAAAATATTCGGTACAAAATCTTTTTCAAAGGAGATATCAATATTTCTCAAAACGCGAAAATCTGGAACTTGAATTATTTGTAATTTCAGAATTAGTTCCTATGTGAGATTAATATTTACTTGGAGTCTTACAAATTATATTTTACAAAAAGCGCTTATTTAACCTTCTATCTCTCTCACTCTTTCTCGCCATTCTAACGCTGCTTCTAAAGGGTCATTTGCTAACACATAATATGCTAACATTATCAAATTTATCTTCGGTAAAATCTCACTTTTTGTAACTTGCTCGTAACTGTTACCACGGAAACAGTAAATTTCAAATTGATTATTTTTAAAAAACCAAACTTCTTTAATACCCAGCCGTTTGTAAAGTTCTAACTTATCTAAACCACCGCTGGTAACTACCACTTCAATTGCAATATCGGGAAATTCTTTTTCTATTCCAATACAATAAGATTCATCTGGTTCTGTTCCTCCTCGTTTTTCAGATTTGCGGAGAGTTGTAGAACCCAGAGGAAAATAACGAATACGTTTTTCTTGACAGTAAGCTTCTATTAAAGATCCAATATTTGTTTTATTTCGTTCGTGTTTACGATTGGGTGACACAAATTCTAATACCCCGTCTAAATAAGTAATCCGATACTCTAAACTATCTCCCAGTTGATTGAGCAATGTTTCGTAACTATCCCAACTAATACCACTAATCATCTGACGTTTTTCTGGATCTTCAGCCTGTATGATTTCAAAAAAGTCTTGAAGTAAAACCATAACTGTTTAATTTTTACGTGATAAGCAATCTAAATCAAGTTTAGCTATAAATCTAGAACTTATCTTTCTTCCAAGCAACATGAAAAGCTGAAAGATACGATGTCTCGATGGTATCTCCAAAATTCTTACGCAAAGTATCTCTCAAATCGTTAAATAAAGCATCTCGCTGCTGAGAATCCAATGCTATATAAGGTGATAAAGTACTAAGCAAGGTTAGATAATCATCAATGCTATAGCTACGTTGGCACTCCATACATTCAAATATCAAATCTTTGAATAACCCCGATTTAACAACGTTTTCCCCTAATTCCCTAAGAATTCTTTCTCTAGTTCCCCTATCTTCGTATCGTGATAGGGAAGGAACTTGTTTTTGATAAACCTCATCTAAGATTTGGTAAACTTCGTAACTAGGTTGGGGTTCTTTGTTCCACAGTAAAATCAAATTACCGTCATCTTTTAATGCTTTCTCTAGTTTGGGATACCCTACTTCTGGTGAAACCCAATGAAAGGAAGTTGCAGCCAGCACGGTATTAAAGGTATTTGCCTGTAATTCCCATTCTTCAAAGGTAGTGTTGATAATTTCTACATTGGGAAAACCCGCACAATTTTGTCTCGCTAAATTGCAAGCTTCCTGACTAGGTTCAAGACACACCATTGAAAAGCCTAGTTTAGCAAACTCCGTTGTTGCAGTTCCAGGACCGCACCCTATTTCTAAAATCTTCGTATTTTTACTGAGCTTAGCTAATTCTACTGTACGATTAATCAGTTCCTGGGGATAGCGCGGTCTAGTTTTGTTGTACGCATCCGCAACTTTACTGTACCAGTTCTTTCTCTGCTCTAAACTATAGTCATTTCGATAGTTTTTATAACTATTTTGGATTTGTTCTGAATTGTTCATGATTCTATCTATATTAATTAGAATATTGAATTTAACATCCAGACC
The DNA here is from genome assembly GCF_963920925.1 of Calothrix sp. CCY 0018. NCBI lineage: Bacteria > Bacillati > Cyanobacteriota > Cyanophyceae > Nostocales > Calotrichaceae > Calothrix > Calothrix sp. CCY 0018. The sequence continues at coordinate 12,406 of NZ_CAWUDI010000076.1, forward strand.
TTTGACCTTTAACCTATGCCCAAAATTATAAAGTTATCGTAAATAATCGGGAACTTTTCACCTAATCAACTACGTCAAAGCTCGTATACAAGTAAGCATAATAACATTAATTTTATCCCAACTAAGTTTATAGTATGGGATAATAAATTCTTTGTATTTAATTGCATTTAAGCGCTATTGCTTAGGAATTCAAAGATTTTTCCAAGATGTAATTTTGATTCAATATCAGAAACAAATCTTAAATATTTGTACACTAATGACGGATAAAGGAAAATTTACTATGACATCATCTAAAAGTAATTCTACTACAAATAAAACACGGATATTTGCTGTTTTAGCATTAACTGGCATTATCTCTGTGAAGAACGAGTTTTCGCTATTAAAAAGCGCGATCGCAACTCCGGTGGTTGTCCCTACTTCCCAAAATTACCAGTTAAGTAATGCGGTTATTAGCCAAGGACAAAATAATTCTCAAACCATAATTCAAGTACAGAGTCAGAATAATACAAGAAGCGGTTTACCCGTCGCGGTAATGAATGCTGTCATCAAAGATGTATCTCGCAATCAAAATATACCTGAAACTAAGTTAAGAATAGTCGGTTACAGTCAAGAAACTTGGCGTAATGGATGCTTGGAAGTACTTAAACCCGGTGAAGGATGTACCCGAAATTTGGTTCCCGGTTATAAAGTCTCGGTATCCGATGGCAGCCAAAGATGGATTTATCATACCGATAGCAACGGACGTAAATTACGTTTGGCATCTGGTGGTAATTCTAGTGATTCTAATTCGCAATTACCCGAATCGGTGAAATCGCAAGTAATTAGAGATGCTGCTCAACGTTTGCAACAATCTACTTCCAACTTCTTCATTATGCAAGTGCAGGAGAAAACTTGGAAGGATGGCTGTTTGGAATTGGGCGACGCTAATACAATTTGTTCTCAAGTTTTAGTACCTGGTTATCGGGTTATTGTCGGTACCAAAGGACAAAGTTTGGTTTATCATACAAACAAGTCCGGTTCGGTAATTAAGCTGAATACTAAAGCTAGTGAAATTACCGATAACGGCTTACCTTCTCAAGTCAAAGATACCGTTGTCAAAGCCGCATCGGAATTCGTTGGAAGTTCTAGAGTTAGCGTCACAAAAGCCGAGCAAGTAACATTTACCGATAGCTGCTTGAATTTAGGTGGCCCCGCTGAATCTTGCTTGAGAGCAAATCAAAGGGGATGGAAAGTTACCGTCACAGGTGCAAGCCAAACTTTGGTTTATCACACTTCCATCGATGGCAATCAAATTCGTTTGAATGCAGCCGCTAGCAAGTTAACATTACCCCGGAATGTTCGCAACGGTGTATTAAAAGAAGCAAGAAACATTTCTGATTTACCGGCAAGAAGATTAAAAATAGTTTCCTTCAAGCCAGCAAACTGGCAATATGGCTGTGAAGATTTTAGTTTCAACAATCCCTGTGACAGAACAGATGTTTCCGGTTGGGAAGTAACCGTCAGCGGCAATTCAAAAACTTGGATTTTCTTAACGGATGCAACCGGAAATCAAGTTAAATTAGCCAATCAAAATACTCAACCGACATCCGGATTACCTCAAGCTGTTTCTAATGCTATTGTTAAAGATGCTGCTCAATGGTCTGGTTTATCGCAAAGTCGAATACGCATTGTCAAGAGCGATCGCAAAATTTGGGATAATCCCTGCTTTTTAACCTTCAACCGGATTTGCAACAAAGCTTTTATTCGTACTCCCGGTTGGATAGTTACTCTAGAAGCCAACAACCAAACTTGGATTTACCACGCTAACGATAACGCTTCGGTAGTAGTTCTCGATCGTACCCAAAGTTTAACTCAAAGAGCTGCTGCGGAACTTAAAGTTGATGCAGCAAGACGCTCCCGATATACATCATCCATCGAGCAAATCCGAGTTATCGAAGTCGAACAACTCAACGAAAGAAAAGATAACGTCCCCTTGATGAAAGCTACTTTGTCCGACAGTAGAGAAACTTGGACTTATCGCTTTAAGCAAGATGGTTCGGATTTTGAACTTGATGCAACTGCAACATTACCAAAATCCATTGAAAATGCAGTATTATCCGATGTGAGAAACCGGGTAAGTAGTAAAGTTTCTGCTGACAATATTGTAGAATCTCAACAGGTAAGATGGCGCAATGGTTGTTTGGGTATAGTTAGCCAAAGCAGAACACGCTATTGCTTCTCCAGAATTGTAGACGGTTATCGAGTAAACGTAAAAGTTGGTTCGGAACTGTTCGTTTACCATACCGATAGTAGATCCACAGTGATTTTGAACGAAAGCGCTAGTAAAATAAATGGGAATCAAGCTACAGTTTTACCCGTGAGAATTCCTAGCAACGAACTGCCATCACCTTTAACCAGAGGAATAGTATTACGTCAAATCAGCAGCGGTGGTTTTGCCGGACAAACTTTTGAAACCGTTTTATTTGAAGATGGAAGAGTAATGCGCTATCGCATGGGTGATATGAATGATTCGAGCCGTAGTGTTCGTAGAGTTTCCAGTCAGGAAGTACGTAACTTTCAAAGATTGTTGCAAAATCAGCGCGATGAATTCAATAATATGAGCTATCCCGCTGCTAAAGGTGCCGCAGATTTTATTACTTACACCCTTACCAGCCGTGATGGTACCGTACAATTTAACGACACCTCCCGCGATAACATATCCAAAGATTTAATGTCTGTGGTGGAAGCTTGGAATCGGATTTTGAGAAGTTAGTTGTTAGTAGATAGTGGTTAGTTGATAGTTGGTAATGGGTAATTGGAATATATACATAACTTATTACTGTTGTTAAACCCTTAAAATAAAGAGAATCCCCCCAACCCCCCTTATAAAAGGGGGGCTTTTTGTAAGTAAGTTCTTAATTCCAATGCCCAATTACCAATTTTCTATTTCATTTGATATATTGACTGATGTGGTAAATATTTATATAGATAGATGAGCGATCGCACTTGGGTGTTGGAATCTCACAATCGGAAACAATCACAACTTCATGAACCGATGTTTTATTATTTTGCTTACGGTTCCTGTATGTGTCCGGTGGATTTGAAGCGCACTATGGGTGAAAATACTCATGATTATGTCATAGGTGCGGGAATTCTCAAGAATTATCGTTTGGGATTTTATCGTTATAGTGCTTTTCGCAAATGTGGTGTGTTGGATGTTGTGGAAGATGCCAAAAGTACGGTACATGGTGTACTTTATCGATTACCTTTAAGACTTAGCGAAAGCTTAGATAAGCGCGAAGATGTACCGCGTGGTGGCTATCGTCAGCAGTCTGTAAGTATTGATTTTCAAGGGAAGGTATATAAAAACGTCCGCACCTATGTGGTGGTAAATAAACTTTTAGAAGAGATGGCACCTAATGATTGGTATTTCAATGTTGTATTGCGGGGTGCGATTACCTGTAAGCTACCTGAAGAGTATTGCTGGGGTTTGTTTAATCATATGCACGGTTTGCAGTCTTCTCAGTTAACAGTTAGCAATTAACAATTATCAGTTCATAATATGTAGGGTAACTTTAGTTGAAGAGTACGGCACCATTATCAGTAATCAATTGGTGCGTGACGGCAGGATTAATTTGTTTAGTTGTGTTCTATAAATTATCGTAGCCGTCACACAGCCTACATCTTTATGTTAATAATTACACATATAAATTATTTGTTTATTTTTATTTTTATCAATAATCTTATTAAATAAAACTCCCTACTCCCCACTCCCTATTCCCTACTTCTTTCTTAAATCATCTCTACCCAAAGAATGAAGACGCATATCTAAAAAAGATGGTATTCAATCTAGATGAGTAATAGAATACTGTCTAATAATTAAAATACGGAAAAAGAAAAAGATTGGGAAGAATACGGATTTAATGTTAGAAGTATTGAACTACTTAATTAACTAAGGATAAAAAACATAAATTTCTATGGTAAGTACTCCTCCATCTCAAGCTAGTAACGATCAATATAAGGTTGAGAATGCCCAAGCAGAAGTCGAAGCGATTATTGAAACTCCCGATTCTGATGCTGATATTGATTTGGAGTTTCTCTACACTAGGGATATTGAATTTCGCCAAGAAACCATTTATTTTCTTGTAGTTGACCGTTTCAACGATGGTAATCCTAAAAATAATAAAGGGTTTAATTCCGAGCTTTATGACCCAGATAGACAAGAATGGGGTAAGTATTGGGGTGGAGATTTAAAAGGAGTCATTGATAAATTAGATTATCTGAGAAATTTGGGAGTTACCGCTCTTTGGTTGACTCCTTTATTTGAGCAAGTTGAGGAACTATTTATTGAAAGTGCAGCAATTCATGGATACTGGACGAAAGATTTTAAAAGGTTAAATCCCCGTTTTATTGCCCCAGATGATGAACCTTCTCTGAATAAAACTCAAGATACCAGAGATACTGTTTTTGATAGATTAGTAGAAGAATTGCACAAGCGCGATATGAAGCTGATATTAGATATTGTGTGCAATCATAGCAGTCCCGATACTGGTGGTAGTAAAGGTGAATTGTACGATGATGGTGTGAAGATTGCCGATTTTAATGATGATAAAGAAAATTGGTATCATCATTATGGTGAAGTAAACAATTGGGAAGATGAATGGCAGGTAAAAAACTGCGAATTATCGGGTTTAGCTACTTTTAACGAAAACAATATTGAGTATAGAAATTATATTAAATCGGCAATTAAGCAATGGTTGGATAGAGGAGTTGATGCTTTAAGAGTAGATACAGTTAAACATATGCCAATTTGGTTTTGGCAAGAGTTTAACAGCGAAATGTACAACCACAAACCAGATGTGTTTATCTTTGGGGAATGGATTTACAGCCGAGCGGATGATGACCTTTCTGTAGAATTCGCCAATAATTCTGGTATGACTATACTAGATTTTGGGTTGTGCATGGCACTGCGTCAAGCTTTAGGAACGAATGATGAAGCTGGGTTTTATTTAGTAAATGATGTTTTAAAGCAGGATTACCGCTATAACGGTGCAACGGAATTGATAACTTTTATCGATAACCATGATATGCATCGCTTCCAAAGTCTCAACCCAGATAACGATGTTTTACGCTTGGCAGTTGATTTTTTAATGACTAGTCGGGGAATTCCCTGCTTATTTTACGGTACCGAACAATATCTGCATAACGATACCAATGCCGATGGTAATATTTACGGAAATAACGACCCCTATAACCGTCCGATGATGGATAAATGGGATACCGAAACTCCGCTTTATTGGGATGTGCGGAAACTTTCCGGGTTGCGTCGTTTGAATCCTGCAATCTCGATGGGTAGTCAGTGGGAGAAATATATTACACCAGATACTTTCTGTTACGTGCGCCGCTATAATGGTTCCCGCTGCTTTGTAGCTTTGAATAGAGGAGATGCTACAACTGTAGAAGTCTGTGACACCGAGTTACCAGATAGAGAGCATACTTGCGTATTAACTGGACGTAAATTTGAAGTCAAAGATGGGAAAATTTACAACTTAGAATTGGGTGGAAAAGAGGCGATCGTTATTAGTCATGTTGGGGAAAGATTGAAAGCCCAAACAATAGTTAGAGCGCAATTAAATGGAGTAGAAACCGAACCCGGTGAAAAAATTGTAGTGATTGGGGATTGTCCGGAATTAGGTAATTGGGATATCAAGAAAGCATATCCTCTTGAATATATTAATTCTAATACTTGGTTTGCCGAGATTCCTTTTAATGAAAGTGCTGGTAAACTTATTAGCTATAAATATGTAATGCTACGCGAAGGGACTTCCCCTTTACGGGAAAATTTGCTGGCTCGTCGTTGGGTAATTGCCAGTGAAGGTACTGTTAAATGGAGGGATATATGGGCTTCGGGAAGAGAGTCTTAATCAGTTATCAGTTAACAAATTTGATGTAATCATTTTACCTGGCGGTTGAAACCACGGCTACACAGACAAAACCCACCTGCGTGGGTTAGATTTAAAGTCCACGGAGGTGGACTTTGCTTGTGTAGTAGCGGTTTCAACCGCCGAATATTCTTAAATAATCAAATTTGCCTTGAGAATTTTGATCAGGCTGACTGTAAGTGGGTACGCAAAATTATTTGTGTCATTGCGAGCGACAGCGAAGCAATCCCAACACCTTGCGATTGCTATCTCCCTTCGGGAGACGCTGCGCTAACGTTTCACTTCGTTCAACTCGCAATGACAAATGCACAATTAATTTTGCCCAAGTACTTATAGTAAATAATATCAGCATTTATTGGTTAATCCGATCAAACCAAAACCTCGATGTTGGGTTAAAAGCATAAGTTAAATCCTAAGTGGGAGCAGATATATTATTCGTGCTTTTAACCCAACCTACAAACTTAACTCCTAACTCCTAACTAAAAATTGCATAATCCCAAACTCTTCACCCCTAAAGAATAAATAAGGAATTAAAAAAATCTGCGGGTGAATATGTCGATTTCTACAATTGAAAGATTAAATCCATTTGTCAAAGAAGTAATTAGCGACCCTTATACTTATTACAGTCGGTACAGAAAGGAAGATCCAGTACATTGGGGACTTTCTGCAAATCCTAAGTTAGATGGTGCTTGGTATCTATTCCGCTACCGGGATGTGATGAAGGTGATGGAAAGTCCGAAGTTTGGTAGAGAAGCTAGTAAGGTACGAGATGATGGTGAAGGGGCACCAGTACCAAAGGCTTATCGGGGATTTAGTTCGATGGTAAGCAATTGGATGGTGTTTCGAGATCCTCCGACTCATACCAGATTAAGAACTATTGTTAATAAAGTATTTTCTGCCAAAATGGTGGAGAATTTGAGGCCTGCCATTATCGGAATAGCTGATTGTCTTTTAGATAGAGTTCATTTGCAAGGGGAAATGGATTTAGTTGAAGATTTTGCTTTCCCTTTACCAATCATGGTAATTGCCGATATGTTGGGTGTTGACCCTAAAGATAGACCTTTATTTAGAAAATGGGCTTTATCTCTGCAACACGCTAGCGCCAGTCGTTTGACACCATCCCCGGAAGTTTACGAAGAAGCAGAAGCAGCAACTCAAGGATTTATCGAATATTTTAAAAAGGAAATTGCGAAAAGACATCAAGAACCCGGAAAGGATTTGATTACAGCTTTGGTTAAGGCAAGAGATGAAGGAAATAAATTAAATGATGAGGAAATATTAGCTACCTGTATTCATTTATTAACAGCAGGTCATGAAACTACAGTTAATTTGATCAGTAAGGGAATATTGGCTCTATTGCGCCATCCTAAGCAGTTGAAACTGTTGCGATCGCACCCCGAATTAATGCCATTTGCGGTGGAAGAGTTGGTAAGATATGATTCCCCGGTGCAAATGGTTAGTCGCTGGGCTTATGAAGATTTTGAAATTGATGGGAAGGTAATTAAACGCGGTGATAGCGTTGGTTTAATTTTAGGCTCTGCAAATAGGGATGAAGAACAGTTTGAAAATCCCGACGAATTAAACTTTGAACGAGAAGCAATCAAGCATAGCGGTTTTGGAAGCGGGATTCATTTCTGCTTGGGTTCATCCTTAGCTCGTGCTGAAGTCACCATTGCATTAAACACTTTAATAAATCGATTGCCAAATTTGACTTTGAAAGAAGAATCAATTGAATGGGCAAATAATATAGTTTTTCATGGCCCTAAGCATTTACAAATTGGCTTTAGTTCGCCGAGGGATGCGAAGGGTTTGTGGGGACACGATCATGTTTGAAGAGTGAGGGGGTAGAGGGGGAGAGGGGGAGATGGGGGGACAATTAAATTATTAACTCTTAACTATTCCCAATTCCCAATTCCCGTAACGGAACAGTGGTAAATCTAAAGCAAATGCATCCGTTGTTAAAATCCAAAATCTAAAAGACACTGTTAAAATCCAAAGAGGTATTAATTATGAATATACAAGAGAAAATGCAAGGTTGTCCTTTTCATAAGGAAAAAATAGGGGAGGAATATCAACCTTTTGTCAACCCTCAATTGTCAGATCCTTATTCATTTTATGATTTTGCTCGGAATGAAGAACCTGTATTTTATAGTTCCGTATTAAGTGGCTATGCTATAACTCGTTATTCCGATATCATTTCTATTCTTAAAGATCCTGTAAAATTCTCTTCTAGAGATAATATCCAAGCTATTGGGAAATATGCTCCGGAGACAATTGAGGTTTTACGGACGGGATTTCCTTTCGTGTCCGATTTGGTGAATAGTGATGGCGATCGCCACAAGTTTCTTCGTGCCCCTTTACAAAAAGCATTTGCACCAGCCAAACTCAAATCGATGGAAGGTTCTATTGCTGCAATAGTTAATAGATTAATTGACAATTTTATTAACGATAATCAAGTTGACATCCTCGATAAATTTGCTTATCCCCTACCAATGGAAGTAATTTTCACTCTTTACGGGGCACCGTTAGAGATGATACCAGATTTTAAACATTGGGGTTATCAAACTACAAGGTTATTTTCTTCAGCTTTAACCGTAGAAGAACAGGTAGAATGCGCTCGTAGCTTTGTCTCAATTCAACACGCTGTGGCAAATTTAATTGAGGAAAAACGTAAAGCTCCCAAAGATGATTTAATTAGTAATATTATCGAATCCGAATTAGAAACTCCCGATATCGTAGCAGTTTTATACGGTTTGATAGTAGCCGGACATAAAACAACTTCTCATTTGATCGGGAATACATTAAAAGTGCTTTTGGAAAAACCCGGTTATTGGAAAGCGATTAGCGAAAATCCATCAATTATTCCCGGAGTTGTGGAAGAAGGATTAAGATATGATGCTCCGATTCCAGCAATGATTCGGACTAATAACGAAGAAGTTGAAATAGCGGGAGTTAAAATTCCTGAAAATAGCAAATTATTTTTGATGTATGGTTCAGCAAATCGAGACGAAAATCATTATCAAAATGCAGCAGAATTTGATATTCAACGCTTTCAAAATCAAACATCCGACCATTTAGCATTCGGGCATGGAGTTCATCGCTGTATTGGTTCCGGTTTAGCTTTGATGGAAACCAAAATTGCTTTTGAATTGTTATCACAGAGAATTCCAAACTTAAAAATTCAACCAAATCAAGAATTAAATTACATTCCTACCTTGATGACAAGAGGATTTACAAGTTTGATTTTGGAGTGGAATTAGAAGAGAGGGGTAGAGGGGGTAGAACTTCTAACTCCCAACTCCTAACTCTTCACCTTTAACCTTTAACCTTTAACCTTTAATCATGATTGAACAAAATAAGACACAATCTGCTGGTACTTGTCCGTTTCATGCAGCACAAGAATATCAACCTTTCAACGAACCACAATTAGAAAATCCTTACCCATTTTTTAAAGAAGCTCGAAAACAAGAACCTGTTTTCTATAGCTCGGTGGTAGATGCTTATGTAATTACACGGTACGAAGACGTTTTAAATATTCTCAAAAATCCTACAGTATTCTCTTCGGCTAAAAGTCTGCAAACCGCTGGAGATATGACTCAAGAAGCTGCAAAAGTATTACAACAAGGTTTTCCTTTTGTATCTCTGATTAATAGCGATGGAGAGCAACACAGACGTTTGCGTGCGCCTTTCCTGAAAGTATTTGCATCAGATAACTTAGCAAAAGTAGAAGATTCAATTTATGCGATCGCCAACAAATTAGTAGATAATTTTATCAATGATGGCACTGTAGAAATTGTATCAAAATTCGGTCATCCATTACCCCTCGAAGTCATCTTAACTATGTATGGGGTGCCTTTAGAAAAGATGGAACAGGTGAAAAAATCCGGTAGTGATATATCGCTGTTCTTCTCATCATCATTAACACCGGAGCGTCAAATAGAATGCGCTAACAGTTATGTTTCCTTACAGCACTATATAGCAAGTTTAATCGAACAACGACGCTCGACTCCCGGTGACGATTTAATTAGTCAATTATTAACCAGCGACTTGACAACACCGGAAATCGTTTTAATGTTGTGTGAAATGATTATAGCCGGACATAAAACCAGTGCAAATTTAATTAGTAAAGCATTGAAATTACTCTTAGATAATCCTGGAGCATGGCAAAGCTTACATGAAAACCCATCACTGATTCCCATAGCTGTCGAAGAAGTACTCCGATACGATACACCAGCCCAATCAATGATTCGGGTTACAACTCAAGAAGTGATAATTTCAGGAATAACAATTCCCGAAGATAGTCGTTTGCTCGTACTTTACGGCTCCGCAAATCGCGACTCTGAAAAATATGAAAATGGCGATCGCTTCAACATCGAAAGATTCAAAGATGCCCCCGTCGATCATTTAGCATTTAGTCACGGAACCCATCACTGTACAGGTTCCAATTTAGCTAGAAGAGAAGTCAGAATTGCTTTGGAAGTACTATCTCAAAGATTGCCAAACTTACGAATTACTCCCAACCAAGAATTACATCATTTGCCGATATTAACCAATCGTGGTTATTCCAGTCTGAATTTAGAGTGGGATTAGGAAGTAGTTAGGAGTTAGGAGTTAGGAGTTAATAAGTTAAATTTCTCCTTGTCTCCCCATCCTCCTCTTCCGCCTCTTCCCTCCGCGCTCCTTTGCGTTTACCTCCGCGCTCCTCTGCGTTTCAAAAAAACTATTCCGATACCGGAACATTCTTATTTAACAAGATATTCCCTTTCCCAATCTCGAAAATTACAACACATCCATTGGTGCGTGACACGATAAACATTATCGCTACGTCCAAAATTGCTCAAGGTGTCACACGCTAGGGTGTTGACTCTATACCTTTTTAAAAGATAAAAATTCATGCAAAAAATGTGTTGGTGTTCATGCGGAGTGCCCTCTCCCCTTCTCCTGGAGAGGGGTGCCCGTAAGGGCGGGGTGAGGGATGGGGGTATGAACAAAAAGCGCAGAAATTCAATTAAGCTCACACACCTACAAAACAATCCCCCCAATATTGCATAAACTAATTCCCCCAACTCCTACTTAATAAATGAGGAGTAAATAAAACAACGGAGGGTAAATGTGAACGCATCAATTCAAGCAGAGCAGAAAAATACACCAAATATCGCTCAAGATAAAAATCTTTACATCATTATTGGTGTAACGCTGATATCTATTATGGGAGGGCAAACGGTTGCTCCAATATTACCGAGTTTGACATCCGTATTTGATGTCTCTACCAGGGATATTGAACTGGTGATGACGCTCTTTGTATTACCCATTGGTTTAGCAACTCCCGTTTTAGGGGTATTAGCCGACCGAATTGGCATTAGAAAAGTTTTGATTCCGGCTTTAATATTGTTCGCAGTTGCGGGAGCTTCGATTGCTTTTGCAGGAAGTTTTACTAATGTTCTCGGATTACGATTTTTGCAAGGATTGGGTGCGGCTCCTTTAGATGCTTTATCGCTAACGATGATTGCCATGCTCTACCAAGGTAGAATGTTGGGGACGGCAATGTCTATCAATGCTACCGTTATCGGTATATCTTCGGCAATATATCCGTTGGTGGGTGGAGCTTTAGGAAGTCTGAATTGGTCATACCCATTTTTACTTTCGGTTTTGGCTTTTCCTTTGGTTATGCTGGTAATAATGGTTTTAAAATTACCTACAAAACCCCCGACAGCGAAAAAGGAAAGTTTAAAAGTTTATCTCAAAGGTACTTGGAATAGCGTTAATAACCGTTCCGTGATGGGATTATTATTCGCCGTGGGTACCATCTTTATGATTCAGTTTGGAGCTTTCATAACTTACGTACCAATTTTTGCAGATCCTGATGGTGATTCCCAGTTTATGAATGGGGTTATTTTATGCGTAATGTCTTTGGCGGTTGCTATTAGTGCTGCTCAACTAGGGTGGTTAATTCAAAGATTTTCGGAAATCACCTTAATTAAAACTTCTTTTATTATCAGTGCTGTGGCATTAATCATGATTCCCTTCATGACAAATCCTTGGATGCTGCTAATTCCTAGCGCTTTATTTGGTGTAGCATTAGCATTTGCTTTACCATCATCTCAAGCATTATTAGCAGGGTTATCAGCTCAAGATTCTCGGGCTGGATTTATGGCGGTGAATGCCAGCGTGCAATCGTTAGGGCAAGCACTTGGCCCCATACTCGGAGGAGTGGCGATCGCCTTGGGTGGCATCAAACTTGTGTTCTTCAGTGCGGCTATTTATTCTGTAATTGCATTCTTTATTTTCAACATTCTCATAACTCCCAAACAAATACAACCCGTACCAATTGTTAGCGAATTACAAGCACAAAAAACATTTGTTCCACCGACGGATTTACCGACAAATATACAAGCACCCGTTCCTCAGTTAATTCATACTTTAACTAACAAAGTTGTCGATTTACCCGAAGTTCCTTCATTAATTAATATCGGCAAAGATAGCAGCAGTACGCAAAATATAAACGTTTCAGATTTACCTCATTCGGAAGTAGTTTCTCGAAATCACGCTCAAATCAAATTTGATGGAGAAAATTACTACATTCAAGATTTGGGAAGTTCTAACGGTACATATATTAATAAATATCCACTCTTGCCGGGTATTTGGTATAAGTTAGGTCCTGGAGTCAAACTAGGTTTAGGGAAGCGTGATATGATAGCCTTTACGTTTCAATTAAATTAACTTTAATTAGTAAATAAACTAGTACCGCTTCGCGGAAGTAAGAAGTAAGAAGTAAGAAGTTTGATTTTCTAGGCTTTTCAGCTATTTTTAATGGTTGCCTTATTTACGCCGACTTGTACTAGTTAAATAAACGCACGGGTTTGGAGTCAATATTTTTTGCAATAGCATTCACTCTTTGAACCACACTAATCATATATTTATAATCGGGAGGTGATGCATTGGGAATATAGTTTGCTTGTTGAATCAAAGAATTAGGAGCTTTTTTTAAATGATTGCGAATCAAATCGGCACGTTTTTTTTCCACAAGCGGACTACATAAAAGAGAACCGGAAGGTACGGAATGAGAATCGGTGAATAAAATCCGAAACTGTGAAGAATCGAGTTTTGATTTATAAAAATTAAACTCTTCTAAAGAAAGAGCAGCAGCATCAACTTCACCATTAGATAACCATTCTAAAGATATTTTTGCTGTAGAAGCAAATTGAATCGATGCTAATGTCAAACCATACAGATTATAAAGTGGGAAATAATAGCCGGTTGCAGAACCTTGTTGTCCTAAAGCAAGCTTTTTATTGCGTAAATCTTGCAATTTATTCAAAGGACTGCTTTGATTAACAACAATTACAGAACGAGAAGCTTGATCTAATTCTAAAGGGAACATACTCCAATATTGATAATTAGCAATACTCATAGCAGCTAAACCAGGAGTAGAAAAAACTAACGACCAAGATTTACGTTTCATGCGTTCGACTGCTATTCTCTCATTAAAAGCCGGTTCTAATTCAATAATGGTTTGTAACTTTTCACTTAAATATTCACGAAAACCGCTTAATCTTTCTACAGTTTGTTTTCCTTGTCCATAACTGAGTACACCTATAACTAAACGTTGATTTAATATGGTTTCCTCTGTAGTACAGGCTGCTATTGATAACAGCATTTGTGAAATAAATACACGTCGAGATAATTTAGTTGCCATTTTTATATTATGGTAAAAATAATGCCTAAAAGTATACTTACATTATGTAAACAATATTAACAAATTGCAGGTACTTAAATAAAGTTTTATTTCAGAATGATTAAAAATTATGAATAGTTGTACTTATGTAATTGAAAAAAAATAATAATGTTAAATTTTTCCTAAAAATCTTCCTAAAACAGATTAATTTTCCTTAAATTATGCTTTATTACTAATATAAAATTCAGTGATTTAATTATAATTTCTGCTTTCTACTCCCCACTTTATACTCCCGATCTTATAAAAACAAACTAACAAAAGGATAAAACATCATGAAAATAGGAACAAGAGTAACTTTAAACTTGATAATTGTTTTTACAGTTGGTATTTTAATTAGTGGAATTGCACTCGCAAGCGTATTAGATGCAAAAGCCCAAGGAGAGGTAAATTCAAAAGCAAGCGCGTTAATGGAAATGAATAATTCCATTAGAAACTATACAAACGAACGAGTACAGCCGTTATTGCTACCTAAAGTTGAGACTGAAGATAAATTTATTCCGGAATCAATCCCAGCTTTTTCTGTCAGAGAAATCTTTGAATATTTTCGTAACGATCCAGAATATGCCAATTTTTTATATAAAGATGCCACATTAGATCCGACTAATTTACGAGATAAAGCCGATCAATTTGAAACTCAAATTGTCAATAAATTTCGTGAAAATCCAGATAAGAATACTTTATCCGGTTATCGGACAATATCAGGAGCAAAACTTTACTATACGGCTAAACCTTTCTCGGTAACAAATGAAAGTTGTCTGCGCTGTCATAGTACTCCAGAAAAAGCACCAAAAAGTCAATTAGCAACCTATGGAACAGAAAATGGCTTCGGATGGAAATTAAATGAAGTTTTGGGAACCCAAATAGTTTACGTACCCGCCGAAAACATTCTTAACAATGCCCGCGACTCATTTATATTGATTACCGGAATTGTCGTGATGGTTTTTGCAGTTGTAATTATTCTGATAAATCTGCTATTAAAAAGAACTGTGTTACAGCGGATTAAAAACATTGCATCAGTTGCCGAGCAAGTTAGCGTTGGTGATATGAATGCTGATTTTGGCAAACAAAATAAAGATGAAATTGGAGACTTAGCTGAAGCATTTAACCGCATGAAATACAGTTTAGAAATTGCCATAAATATGATTAATAAAAAGAGAGATAATAGGTAAGAGGTCAAAGGTTGAAGATGTTTACCAATTATCAATTACCACCCTGTTAAAATCATGAAAATCGGAACTAAAGTAACATTAAGTTTAATAATTGTTTTCATCATTGGTATATTAATCAGTGGATTTGCATTGGCAAATGTATTAGAAAACAAAGCTGAGAGCGAGATAGATTCTAAAGCAGGTGCGTTAATGGCAATGAATAATTCAATTAGAACCTATACAAATGACCAAGTACAACCTTTATTATTGCCAAAACTAGATACTCAACAAGAATTTATTCCGGAAGCAATACCAACTTATGCAGTTAGAGAAACCTTTGAATATTTTCGTAAAAGTCCGGATTTTGCGAGTTTCTTTTATAAAGATGCTACATTAAATCCCACAAATTTACGAGACAAAGCCGATGATTTTGAAGCTGATATTGTCAACAGATTTCGTCGGGAACCCGAAACAACTTCTATATCGGGTTTTCGCGATATGAATGGAAGCAAACTGTACTATACAGCCAAACCTTTTCCAATCAAAAATGAAAGTTGTCTTCGCTGTCATACGACTTTAGATAAAGCACCGAAAAGTCAAATAAATACTTACGGCACAGAAAATGGCTACGGATGGAAACTTAACGAAATTGTTGCTACTCAAATTGTTTATGTTCCCGCCCAAAGGATTTTTGACAATGCCAATCGCTTTTTTCTGATAGTCATGGGAGTTGTAGCGATGATTTTTACAGCAGTAGTTGTAATTATGAATCAGTTATTAAAAAGAACCGTCTTAGGGCGAATTAAAAAAATTGCTACAGTTGCCGAACAAGTTAGCGTCGGCGATATGAATGCTAGCTTTGGTAGCCAACGTAACGATGAAATTGGTAATTTAGCTGAAGCTTTTAATCGGATGAAATATAGTTTGGAAATTGCGATGAATATGTTGAATAAGAAGGGATAGTTGAAAGTTGAAGGAAAGTTCGTTCGTAGTAGCGCTTCAGCGCATCCGGATTTCAGATGCGCTGAAGCGCTA
>NZ_CAWUDI010000077.1:0-25120 GCF_963920925.1 Calothrix sp. CCY 0018
AGCAGAGGCGCTCTCGCGTCTTTGTAATGTGGTTGTCATGGTTCAGATAATTGCTATCAAATGAATGATTTATTAATTAGGTCTTTCAACCTATGTACTTATACTATCTTAAATATTTAGCTTTGTAAAGGGTTTTCAGAATAAAAATGTAGTTAATGCTGCAAAGTTATAAATAATAATTGCTCAAAAGGCTTGCAATACAGTAATTACAGCTAATCAATATAAAAGAATAAATTTTCATAAATTTAATTAATATATTAGAGAGTGGCTGCATCAATCCAGCTTAATATTTGATATTACTTGTTCGATGTCGAGCGTCAAATACTTATCCAGCGCCATATACATCCAATAAAGAGACATCTGTGGATCTTGGCTGATTTTCTGAAAACCCATTGTTAATGCCAAACTTTGGGCGAATGGATTAATCGTTAAGGTATACAAATCGCAAAGGTTGGGGAAATCTGCCTGCATAGTAATCAAAGTTTGTCGGGCATCTTCTAATAACTGACATAAATTACTGTGCTGGAGATATTGAGAATCTACTTGAAAACTACGGATAAAAACAGAAGTGCAGTCTTCATCTCCAGGTTTGGCAATATTAAAAGGATCGGTTGTAGAGGCAGTACTCATATGTAAACTTTTGCTAGGGGGTAGAAAAAAGTTCTCCTCAGATTCGGAAGCTACAGGATAAAGAATGCAAACACCAACGGGGGCTTGAGTATCGCAACAACGCAAAACCCGCATCCCTTTAGAATATTGTTTTGCCCAAGTACGCAGTCTTCGAGCTATTCTCTGGGGTGCAGCAGTGGTTGTTTTATTCATCCAATCGTATTGACGAGCTAAAAAAGTGGCAACGGGTATAGTGTCGGTACGTGGATTAAAGTCATCGGCGATCGGCTCTACTGGTTCGGCAACTTGCGTAGATTGATCGAGACCGCACAATGTAGAGCAAACACGAATACATATATTGTTGCCATCGAATTCCTTTTCGATCAGCCCCAAAGCCACCAACTTATCAATCATCATTCCCGCAGCACGTTCGCTACCTCTGTCTTCTTGTGCATAAAACAGTTCGTTGGCTTCTCGGTGAGTACAAGCAACGAAACCTTCGGGTAAATCGAGTTCCGTTAAAGGTTCGTTAACAATTCCCAACTCTGAGTGCTGTTTGAGTAACAAATACGCCCATAACTTCACAAAAAATTCAGCCCGACGGCGCGTTAAACCGACTCTTCCTTTCAAAAGAGCAACGTACTTGCGCTGATGTTCTACACCAAAAAACCCATCAATACTAACTAAATCCCTCACGGCAGAACTCCCTAGTAAATTTTTCTCATACGCCAAGTAACAATACAGTCATTATGAATCGGCTAACCGTACTGTACTGCTTAATTTAAGAAAAACTTCACCTTACTTCAGGAAAATTCTTTGGGTTTCACTGTACCTTCACTTACTTCAAGACTTTCTTCAGGGTTACTGCTCAATCATTGCAAATGCAGAATCAGATTTATAACAATGCTGCTAGTAGCTTGATCGAAGAATATTTTTTAACTATTTTAAAGGAGATTAACAATGAATGTTTCACTTTTAGAGCAGCATCAAAAAATTGCATCTACCAATAGAAATATACTTTACGGCACAAAACCTAAATATGAAGAAAAACAGCCAGCATCTAAACTTCATCTGATGCAAGCTGTAATTGAAAGCTTTGTGGACGGGATTTTTATACTCACAACTCAAGGTGAATTAGTTCATGCTAACGAACGCGCGCGCTGTATTTGTCAAGGTGAAATACCTTCGGAAATTCGACGTATTTGTCAGTCTTTAAGCGAAAGCTGCCAACTATTCCCCAGTCAAAACATATCTATTGAATCAGAAATAAAGACAAAATCCCAAGCAAAAATTCGCGTTCGCGCTCGATGGTTAGAAGCGAATGAAACCAATAATGATTACCTAATAGTTACCTTAGAAGATCGCAAACAAACCAATCAAAGCATGGCAATTTCAGAAGCGAAAAAATACGCTTTAACCGAAAGGGAAGCTCAAGTGTGGCTGTTGCGTCGGGCTAATTATTCTTACCAAGAAATTGCGGAGGAACTTTATATTACTATCAATACAGTCAAGAAGCATCTGAAAAATATTTATGCCAAGCAACAGGAGGCAGTTATCAATGAACAATGAACAATTATCAATTATAAAAGGTTAGGAATTATTAATTATGAGGTACATCAATAACTTTTTCTAAGTTTATCTTTTCCAAAGATATTTTTTAATCAATGCTTGCAATGCATCAAATGATAGCTCATAACTCATTCCCGATCGCTCCTGACTTTTGATTTAAAGATATAACGCCTAATTTTTGTCTAACTTCACTTAAAGGAGTAGCCCAATCAGATTCAATATCCCAATCAACTAATTTGTTCGCCATTTTGCCGGTTTTGATAACTTTAATAATCTCTTTTAGATTACATTTATGTGTTATTAAACCAGCTAATACAAGTAAAGCGCTAGAAGGACGAAAAACTTGGGAACGAGTAAAAGCTTGCAATATAAATTCATCATCTTTAGATGGAGAAAGTCCGGTGATAACGTGCCAGACATCATGAGTTCGCTGTATCCAATCCCCAGAATTCAGCGGCTCAAAGCCATTTGTGTCTAAAAAACGGGCTAATTCTCTACCTAAAGTACCTTCGGGGAGTTGACGTAATTCTTCTAAATTTATATATAATTCTCGTCCTGGATAAATTTGAGGATTTATCGTTTGAGCCATCTTTAAAATAAAGCCGAGATTTCCTTTATCCATAATTTTAATTATTCTGTAAACATTAGATTTTGGATTGTTTATTCCAAAGGAGGAGCTTCAAATTCGTATAATCTGTAAAACAGAGGGTTGCTGATGTATTTATTTTATAAAAATTAGTTTTAATGCGAAGTACCCTTTTGGGTACCTTTTTTATATAGGGAGTAAGGAGTAGGAAATCAAGAATACAGCGAATTTTACTTAGGTGGAATACAACTTTTACCTCACCCTGTCCTGACGGACATCCCTCTCCTTGTCAAGGAGAGGGAACGAGGGTGAGGTTTTAAATGTATTTGACTCAACCGAAAACTGCTATATATAAAAAATTGTATTCAGAGTAAAAATATTGCAGTATAGAGAACAGATTAAGATTTTGATATTTTTTGTTTTAATTGATTTTATCCAATGCCATTTTTGAATTACCGCACAGTTACTTATAGCCCTGCATATACAATTGTTCCCACCTACGAATGCTTTAACAGATGCACTTACTGCAATTTTCGTACCGAACCTGAAAACAGCCCGTGGTTATCTTTGTCAGCAGCAAAAGATATTTTTAAAAGGCTGAAAAAGCAAAATGTTTGTGAAATACTAATACTTAGTGGAGAAGTTCATCCAAATTCACCACGTAGAGAAAAATGGTTTAATTTAATTTACGATTTGTGCGAACTAGCTTTATCAATGGGTTTTCTGCCCCATACAAATGCGGGAATTTTAAGTTTTGAGGAGATGCAAAAGCTTAAACAAGTTAACGTATCAATGGGATTAATGTTAGAACAGCTAACGCCAAATTTATTGCAAACAGTTCATAAACACGCACCAAGTAAAGTACCAGAATTAAGATTGCAGCAATTAGAATGGGCTGGTGAATTAAAAATACCTTTTACAACCGGATTGCTATTAGGAATTGGAGAAACATTAGAAGATTGCTGGGATACATTAGAAGCGATATGCCAACTGCATCAAAATTATCAGCATATTCAAGAAGTTATTTTACAACCACACAGCCCCGGCACTCAGCAAAGCTTTGATTTTCCAGCTTTTAATCCGCATCAGTTACCAGAAGTTATTGCTAAAGCACGGCAAATTTTACCGGCAGATATTACCATTCAAATTCCGCCAAACTTAGTAAAAGATGAAAAATGGTTGCTTGCCTGTATCGAAGCAGGTGCGAGAGATTTAGGTGGAATTAGCCCTATAGATGAAGTTAATCCCGATTATCCGCATATTCAGGAGAACGAATTGCGAAAAATGTTACAGCCAGCAGGTTGGGATTTGGTTGCTAGATTGCCCGTTTATCCGCAGTTTGATGAATGGTTGTCGGGGGATTTGGAAGCAGGGGTGAGGAGGTGGAGGGAGGAGTTTGGAGTGTTATCTTCCAGCATTCTCGGTTAGCCTCGCAAACCGCCTTGGAATAAATTCCCAGGCTCATATACGTTAGCGCAGCGTGGCGCAAGCCATAGTCTTCTAAAGAAGACTGGGTAAGAATTTTAGTGCGTTTTAACGTACTTTGTATATTAGCCGATGATTTTGATTTCTCTGCGAGAAAGCCTCCGGCTTACAAGGCGGATTTTCGGGCTTAACGAAATTAGAAGAAGCGATCGCATCTTACGACAAAGCAGTTGAAATTAAACTCGATGTTCACCAACCTTGGGGAAACCGGGGTATAGCGCTGCGTCAATTGGGAAGATTAGAAGAGGCAGTTGCATCTTACGACAAAGCAGTTGAAATTAAACCCGATTTCCACCAAGCTTGGTATAATAAAGCTTGCTATTACGCTCTACAAAATAACATTGAGCAAGCAATTGAAAACCTACAAATTGCCATCAATCTAAATCCTGAAAAATATCAAAAGATGGCAAAAACAGATCGTGATTTTGATACTATCCGTGATAACGAGCGTTTCCAAAAACTTATATACAAGACTCAATCTAGCCAGCGCGGGTAAGCTTTGCTTAGATGGTTCATTTGATGCGTTGTGCTTCCTCTAATACTTCCTCCGCTTTTCCATCAAAGCACTTTTCACATTCTCATATTCAGCTTCAATCTTGCCAATCTGCTCTGTTATCTCTTCCCGCATTTCACTTACTACCATTATTTCTAATTGGGTACATAAAGTGGCTAGTTTACTTGCTCCTAATGTTGCACTACTTGAAGAAAGTGTATGAACTAATAGCTGAAGGGTTTTAAAATTATTTTCACTGAAAGCAACTCGAATTTCTTCTAAAAATTTAGGTGTTTCTTCTAAATAATCATCAATTGTTTCTAGTAAAAAATCTTTAGCATTCACTCCACAATTAAAATCGGCTATTCTATAGATTTCTTGCAATGCGGCTGTGTCGATTGTAGAATTATTTTTACTACAAGATTCGGCGTGACTTACCTTACTTGGTTTACTTATCTGTTCTCTATTCGTCCGACATTTATTAAGCACTTGCATGAGTTCTTCAATGCGAAAAGGTTTAGCAAGATAATCATCTATACCTGATTTTAAATAATTTTCTTTATTGCTTAACATCGCACTTGCTGTTAATGCAATAATTCGGGGACGTACCGAGATATCCCATTCTTGACAAATATAGTGTGTTGCCGTCATACCATCCATTTCAGGCATTTGCATATCCATCAATACCACATCATAAGATTGACAACGCAATGCTGTTAGTGCTTCTAAACCGTTGTTAGCTATATCTGCTTGATAACCCATTCGTTGCAGCATCAAAACGATCATTTTCTGATTGGTAGGGTAATCTTCGACTAAAAGTATTTTTAAAGGATTTTTCTCGGCTACAGCAGCATCAATTACGGTACCTGATTCTTCTGGTTTGGTTTCCCATTCTTGCTTTAAAAGTGTTTCAATCACACGAGTGGTAATGGTGAAATAGAATGTACTGCCTTGATTTTCTTCGCTTTCAACCCAGATTTTACCTCCCATTAATTCGCTTAATTGTTTACAGATTA
This sequence comes from Calothrix sp. CCY 0018, assembly GCF_963920925.1. Taxonomy (NCBI): domain Bacteria; kingdom Bacillati; phylum Cyanobacteriota; class Cyanophyceae; order Nostocales; family Calotrichaceae; genus Calothrix; species Calothrix sp. CCY 0018. The sequence continues at coordinate 5,759 of NZ_CAWUDI010000077.1, forward strand.
CCAGCCCTAAACCCGTACCACCATATTTTCTTGTTGTAGAAGAATTTACTTGACTAAAAGCTTTAAATAAACGATTAATTCGATTGCTTGGTATTCCAACTCCGGTATCTTTAACAGCAAATTGAATTTCGTGGTTATTTTTTTCATTGCCAATCATTTGACGCTTCCGACTTGTGACTAAAATTTCTACGCTTCCAGTATCGGTAAATTTAATGGCATTATTAATTAAATTAATTAAAATCTGTCGCAGTCGGCTGATATCGCTGACAATAACTTGCGGAAGTTGGGGATTCTTGTAGAAAATAAGTTCTAATTGTTTTTCTTTTGCTTTGGGTGTTAATAAAGAAAGGGCTTCTTCAATACAGCTATTCAAATGAAAAGGTTCTTCCTCAATTTCTAATTTTCCTGATTCAATTTTAGAAAAATCAAGAATATCATTAACAATTTCGAGTAAAGCTTTGCCGCTATTACAAATAGTTTCAGCAAATTCTTCTTGCTGCTCTGTCAACTCAGTATTTAACAAAACATCCGCCATGCCAATTACTGCTGCAATAGGAGTACGTATTTCATGAGAGATCATTGCTAAAAACTCTTGTTTTGCAAGTTCAGCTTGTTTCCTTTCAGTCATGTCTCGCAAAATATAAACATAGCCTTGGAAATGCTCAATTTCTGTTTGAACTTTCGAGCATGAAAAAGCGACAGTAATGATTTTTCCTGTTTTTGTTTGACAAGTTGTTTCGACTTCTTTAACTAAAGGAGTTATCGGACCAAATAAACGGGTTTGAACGTTTCCTCGCTGTTCTATTTCTTCTTTCCAACTATCAACTTCTTTTAAAATTGTAGAAATATATTCACCACAAATTTCTGCTTCATTATACTCTAATAAAACTTGAGCAGTGCGGTTGATGGTTTTAATTTTTCCTGATAGCGTTGTCACTAATAAAGCATCTGCCATTGATGTGACAATTTGGTCAATATATTGCTTGGAAGCAGAAAGAGTACGTAATAGAAGATTGGCTTCGTTTGCACCTTGTACTAAAGATTGTTCGAGAACCATCTTTTCCGTTACATCTTCAAAAACTATCAATAGCTCATTACTTATTCGATCCTCTTTGATATTATTAGCAATACAAATATCGATGTAAATTGGGTTTAAAGCTTTTTGAGTTCTGATTGCTCCTTTTAGTTCAAAACTATTTTGTTTTCCCGCTATAATATCGCTGGCAATCACTTCAATACCAATTAATTCGGGAAAGCCCATGCGAACATCTTTTCCTACCCGTACTTCATCAGAATTATCGGCAAGAAGATGTATTTTGGGAGATAATTCAATAACCTGCCAACGTTCGTTAACAATTAAATATTCAATCCGACGTAGTGATAATATATTTGTAAATAAAGAATTCATTTTATTAAATCATTGAATGTGCTAAAGATTGAAATATTTCGTCAAAGTTTGCTCCACTTTTAGCCGAGCTTGCATAAGTTGAAACAAAACTTTTATCATCGTAAAAACTATAAAGTTGGCAATATTTTTCTCAATATTCTGCATCAATTAAATCTGATTTATTCAAAGCGACAACAACCTTACCTTGGGGATTAGCTTTTAAGAAGGCTTGAATATGTTCTGAAATGTTTTCAAGTGATTCTGGGCGCGTCACGTCACCAACTATGATTGCTCCTTTAGCTCCTTGAAAGTAGCTTGCAGAAATTCCTTTAAATTTATTACTTCCTTCTATATCTCAAATTAATAACTGTAATGTAATGTTTTTTTGTCGCTGTGAATCACTTATCTCCATAGCTTTTCGGGAAATTTTGACACCAACTCTAGACTTTTCTATTCAATCTATCTACACTAAGACGCAAATCAGCAGTTTCTTCTTCGTTATTTAAGTTATATAACTTTAGCTTTTTCTCTAAACTTTCAAATCCTGCTTTTAATTCTGCTGCAAAGCTTACCTTAAGCTGCTCGACATGAGAGCGCATCTCTTACTGTAAAAGCGAAATATCCGATTCTAACTTGCCAAATCTAGTTTCATATTCTCTTATCTGTGCCCCAAAAATAATGTCGCGGATTTGATCGATATTACCAAGACGCTCCCGCACTTCTTCTCTAAGCATTTGAGTCATTGGGTTTATTTCCTTATGGTAGATTTACTGATATTTAAAGTTGTTTACTGAACTTTAACGTGTGGCTCTAAGTTCTTGTTTAGAAAGCTTCAAGCCACATAAACGATTTGTCTGACTAAGTTATTATTCCCACTTCTATGAAGTTTCTATCAGACAGCTAAAATATTTTTTCAAAACTGCTGTTTGCCTCAATTTAACTGCGTAACCCATGTCACGGCGTTGTCACATTTATTAGTTAGTGTTATGAATGCAATATCTACCAGTTTGTGCAAATACTTACTATCATTTTTTTAGATAACTTTATTTGCAAGCTTTATCAGATTTAAAAAATCTTTTCTTCTAACATCTACCGTCTGCCTTTAATTTTTTAAGAAGAAAGTTATCATGGTGAATTCAGATTTTATAACATATAAAGATAAGGTTTGAGTAACTACTTCAAGAACGCGATTTGAGGAAATAGGTTTGTGAAAAAAACCTTGACTTTTACGACGAGCAAGTGCAACTCTATCGGTTGATAATTCTTCAGAAGTAAACACAAGTACGGGAATAGATGGTTGCTGCTTTGATATTTCCTCCAGAAAAATAAATTCATCTTCTTTCTTGTCAATAGATATATCCAGCAAAATAATATCTGGACGAACCCTTTGTAGCGAATCTTTAGCGAGTTTTGGGTTGTGTGCGATCGCCGTTTGCAATCCCCTTACTGTTGCAAGTTCGACTAAAGTATCAATAAATCCTTTATCTTCACCTACAATCAGTAAACGAGGTTGCGATTCCTGAGATTCAATTTCACTTGTAGCGCCAGAATTATTCTTGGAAGTTGGAGAAACAGTAGATACCAGTTTTTTACTCAACTTAGAATTACTATCTGTTGAAGATGCTTTTTGATGAATGGGATTTAAACGGTAGCCCAATCCAAAACAGTTTCAATTAAATCTGGGGCTTTCGCGACTTTAAATTTCTGTCGTAATCTTTTAACTAGCGTTCTGATTGCATCACGGGTTGGCGGTTCGTCTTCAAAAGTCCATAGCTGATTTAAAATACTGTTTTGGCTGTATATCTTAATAGGATCTTGCATGAATAGCTCTAACAGAGAATATTCTTTCTTAGTCAGATTTAAAAGAATATCGGCGTATTTCATCTCTCAGTTTTCGCTTCCAAACAAAGATTTCCCCACTCCAAAACGGTCGATACAGTAGTATCCTTTCGTCGCAATAGAGCGCGGATTCTAGCAGTCAACTCCGGTAAAGGTACTGACTTAACTACATAGTCATCAGCGCCAGCATCCAAGCCTTTAATTTTATCTTCGCTAGCAGCTCTTACAGTTAAAAACATCACCAGAATCTGCAAACCTTTCGCACGCAAACGACTGCAAAAAGTAATTCCATCCAGCTTCGGCAACATCACATCCAGCACAATCAAATCGTATTCTTGTGCTTCAACAAATTCCCAGCCTTCTTGCCCATCTACTGCCGTATCAACAAGCTATCGATGTTCTTTTAAATTCGCTTTTAGCTGGTTTATAAATTGCTCATCATCATTTATAAGCAGAATTTTCATCGCCGGAAGGGGTTTTTTTACTTGGGTAAGTATAGCCCAGGGGATGGGGGGATGGGGAGAGAATAAGTTACTCACTCCTAACTGATAACTGATAACTAATCACTGCTCACTGTCTCCCGCATCTGCCAAAAGAAAGAGTTTAGCTGAAAAACGCTGTTGTAAAATAGACATAGATGTATATGGGGGACTAGTTTACTGGTCTTAGATGCCTATAGAGACTATTTATGGTAAGCTCCAGGGTCTGAAACACAGTCAGCAAAAGCAATTGCAGCGACTGTATCACCAGCGCATACCGGGGGATAGTTTTACGACTCCGGAATTCGCTCAGCGACTGGCGGCTATTAGTACCGAAATAAATCAGCCAGTTTGTGCCTATCTCAACCGCCGAGGACAAGTGATTCGGGTTGGGGTAGGCACTCCACGTCAAACCCAAATTCCGCTGACGGAACTGCCGCGCTACGGTGCGGAACGACTCAGCGGTATTCGCTGTATTGCTACTCAGCTAAAGCCAGAACATCCTTCTGATGGTGCTCTGACTGCTATGGCACTGCAAAGACTAGATGCTTTAATTGTACTTAATATCACAGGAACGGGATTTCAACGTCGGGGTGGTGGTGGTACTGGGTATGTTAAGGAAGCTTATTTGGCACACTTAGCACCCCAAGACGCTCGCACCCTAATTGCCAGTCAAAATTCTCAGTTTGAAGAGAGCGATTATTCTTCTCCTAGTTGGAGTGTTTCGCCAGCGATGAGTCTTGATGTATTGAGCAAGCAAGACTTTCTGGATTTGGTGGAAGGGCTTGAAGAAGAATTCCAGCGAGAATTTATTGGTAAGGAAGTCGATAGCGATCGCGATCGAGTTGTGATTGTCGGGGTTATAACTCAGAAGGAGTCACCTCAACGATTCCAGGATACTTTAACAGAATTGGGGCGGTTGGTAGATACTGCTGGGGGAGTGGTTTTACAGACGATGCGACAAAAGCGATCGCGCATTCATCCCCAAACTGTGGTTGGTGAAGGTAAGGTGCAGGAAATTGCTTTAACCGTTCAAACTTTGGGAGCGAATCTTGTAGTTTTGGATCGCGATTTATCGCCAGCGCAAGTCCGCAACTTAGAAGCTCAGATAGGGGTTGGGGTAGTCGATCGTACTCAAGTAATTCTAGATATCTTTGCTCAACGCGCTCGTTCGGGTGCTGGTAAGCTGCAAGTAGAATTGGCGCAGTTAGAGTATATGTTACCGCGACTAACTGGTAGAGGTCAGGCAATGTCCCGGCTTGGAGGTGGTATCGGTACAAGAGGCCCTGGTGAAACCAAGCTAGAAACCGAACGCCGTGCTATTTCTAGTCGCATTACTCGCTTGCAGAAAGAAGTAAATCAGTTACAAGCCCATAGAGAAAGGTTAAGACAGCGGCGACAACACCAAGAAGTACCTACTATTGCAATTGTCGGTTACACCAATGCCGGTAAATCTACTTTGCTCAATGCTTTAACAAATGCCGAGGTTTATACAGCCGATCAGTTGTTTGCAACCCTCGATCCGACAACGCGCCGTTTGGTAGTTCCCCATGCTGTAACTCAAGAAGCTCAGGAAATTCTAGTTACAGATACAGTAGGGTTTATACACGAATTACCTGAAGCGTTGATGGATGCTTTCCGCGCCACTTTGGAAGAAGTAACCGAAGCAGATGGTTTAGTGCATATGGTCGATTTATCTCATCCGGCTTGGCAGAGTCATATTCGTTCTGTCAGGGATATATTAGCCCAAATGCCCGTAACACCAGGCCCTGGGCTAGTAGTTTTCAACAAAATCGACAAAGCCAATAGCGAAACCTTAGCTTTAGCCAGAGAAGAATATCCAATGGCAGTATTTATTTCTGCCCACGAGCGTCTTGGCTTAGAAACTTTAAGAGAACGTTTGGGACAGCTAATTCAATACGCTGCTGTATCTGGATAAGCACTCGGAAATTACAACTCAAATAAACTTACACTCCTGGGGAAATTTTCTTCAGGAGTAATTTTATGTTGAGGAGATGGGGAAGAGGGGGAGACAAGGGGACAAGGTGAAGAGTCACTTACTCTCTACTCCTGACTCCTGACTCCTGACTTTTGACTCATAACTCCTAACTCTCCTCTTTTTGCGGAAAACACTAGATATTTTTTTTGCTGTTTACAAATATATCAGTGTCAATACTGATGTACACCGTAATTAAACTGAAATATTATTTAATTGTTACGCACCTGGATTACAGCCAACACAATCACTGTGGTTTGTGCCTTTGAATGAGTCTTTTATTTCTCCTGATAGCAGGCTCATTCGCACTTACCCTGTATATTAAAAATATTTAAAGTCTTAATTAACACTGCTAGCAAAATAATAATGAGTTATATTTTTTACTAAAATAATTTTTGTATTAAGTAGATGTGTATCAAAAGTGTTTTGAAATACTGATTGAACATTCTTAGTTAAATATAACGTTCTAAAATTAAGAATTGCTAAATCAACATGAGGACGTTATGGCTGCCAAAGTAGAGATTTACACTTGGAGTTCTTGCCCGTTTTGTATACGTGCTAAAGGTTTACTAAAGAAGAAGGGGGTTGAATTTACCGAATACGCTATTGATGGAGATGAACAAGCACGGGAAAAGATGGCTCATAGGGGAGATGGACGACGTTCCGTACCGCAAATTTTCATCAATGATACCCATGTCGGTGGTTGCGATGATGTTTACGCTTTAGAGTCTCAAGGAAAATTGGACGAACTATTAGCTTAAGGAAGCGAAGAAAGAAAATATGGCTGATAGTTTGAAAATTGCTTGACACTTAATCCCACCCCGCGATCGTGGGTGGGTTTTCTGATGCAGGGATTTTAGATTTTCGACTTTGGATTGGGAGTTAAGAGTAATGAGTAGCAAGTAGCGAGTTAAGAGAATGATGCTGTAATGAAATGAAAATTGTCCCCTTGTCCCCCCATCTTCCCATCTCCCCCACTCCCCATCTCTCCATCTGCATCTGATTAATGAAACGCTATTACACAAAAAAGGGATAATTTGAAATGAATCACAGCAATTTTTTGAAGGGTAAATCGAGGCAATCGCGTGAAACTGGCTTTTATTATTGATCCCATCCAGAATTTAGATCCCTGTCATGATACTAGCGTTGCCATGATGGAAGCAGCTTGTATTTTAGGACATGAAGTTTGGATAACTCAAACGTCTGGGTTGAGTGTCGTAGATAGTACCGCTTGGGCACATCTTCAACAAGTCGAAATTATCCCAGTTGAGTTGACGGATGCGGGCTACAAAGCTGCAAATTCCTGGTATAAGTTAAGCGAAAAAACTAATTACAGCTTGGAAACTATGGATGCCGTGTTTATGCGGACAGATCCACCTGTAAATGATATTTATCTTTACGCTACTTATATTTTGGACTATATCGATCAAAGCAAAACTTTGGTTGTTAACAGCCCTAAAGGTATCCGAGATGCTAACGAAAAAATGTATGCTCTCCAATTTACCCAGGCTATTCCAGAAACAATTGTCAGCGCCGATAAACACTTGATTCGGCAGTTTGTAGAAGATAAAGGTGCTGCTGTTCTCAAACCATTGGGAAACAAAGCAGGAGAAGGAATTTTATTTTTAGACAAGAGCGATCGCAATTTTAATTCGATTGTAGAACTTAGTACTTTGCGGGGAAAAGTACCAGTTATGTTACAAACCTTTTTACCGGAAGCCAAGCAGGGAGATAAACGGATTATTTTACTTGATGGCGAACCAGTGGGGGCACTCAATCGTCTTTCTGCGCCTGGAGAATTCCGCAATAATATGGCAGCCGGAGGTACGGTTGCTCGAACTGAAATTACTTCCAGAGAACGGGAAATTTGTACTCAATTAGCCCCCACTCTACAAAAGTCCGGTTTAATCTTTGTAGGTATTGATGTCATTGGCGGCTATCTTACCGAAGTTAACGTTACTAGCCCTACTGGTATTCGGGAAATTGATCGGTTTAGCAATACAAACTTGGGTAAAAAGTTTATCCAGTGGGTAGAAGAAGCAATTAAAAACCTTCGGCTTGGGCTATAGGTATTACACCCTGGTTAAAATCAGCTTTTGTAAAACAGTTTAAAAATGAGTAACGGAGAAAGCCCCGTATAACCAATTACGTAAAAACCCTAGTAAAACCCTAAAAATACGTCTTAAAAATTTAGGCATAGTAGAATTAATCGCCTACCTTAGTAGCGATTGAGGTCTTTGGGATTGAAACTAAATTTTTTACGAAGAAACGGAACAGGTGTATTTGGAATTATGGGAGGCTCACAAATTATTACAAGATGCGCCCCCTTCCGATACCTTGACTACTTAGTTGTTAGGATTTCGGCGTTTCTGAAGAAACGGAGGAATCTCTAATCCGGGTTTTTGTTTTGGTTCGGATTGGGGTTGTTTTTGAGAATTAGCACCAGAGGTCGATGGTTGTGCCATCTGTCGCCGTTGCTGGGATGGAGGTGGGGCTACTCGATTGTTAGGGGTAGCAGTTTGCTGTTGCCTTTCTTGGATTTCACCTGTAAACCCGGTAGCAATTACGGTAATTCTGACTTCTCCTTCGAGTCTGTCATCAATCACTGCCCCAAAAATAATATTGGCGTTGGGATCGACCACTTCGTAAATTGCTTCAGCGGCAGCGTTCACTTCATGTAAAGTCAAATCGCTTCCACCAGTAATATTAAATACAACACCCCTTGCGCCTTCAATAGAACATTCTAGTAAAGGCGAAGAAATTGCCGCGATCGCCGCTTCCCGAGAACGGGATTTGCCAGAGCCAATACCTATTCCCATCAAAGCAGAACCTGCATCTGCCATTACGGCTCGCACGTCGGCAAAGTCAACGTTTACCAAACCGGGAATTGTGATGATATCGGATATGCCTTGTACACCTTGACGCAATACATCGTCTGCATAACGGAAAGCTTCTTGGACAGGTGTTTGTTCGGGGATCACTTCCAACAGTTTGTTGTTGGGGATGATAATTAAGGTATCTACGCGACTTTTCAAGGCTTCAACACCTTGCTCGGCTTGACTGGTGCGACGGCGACCTTCAAATACAAACGGACGGGTAACTACACCAACTGTTAAGGCTCCCATTTCCTTAGCAACTTCAGCGACAACAGATGCTGCACCAGTGCCGGTACCGCCTCCCATTCCAGCAGTAATAAATACTAAATCGGCTCCTTCTAAAGCCGTAGCAATTTCATCTCTGGATTCTTCTGCTGCTTTTTGACCGATGGCAGGATTACCACCCGCACCTAAACCCCGCGTTAGCTTTTGTCCGATTTGCAAGCGACAAGGAGCCGCAGCCATCGTTAAAGCTTGAGCATCGGTGTTAATCGACCAAAATTCTACTCCACTCAAATCTGAAGCAATCATGCGGTTGACGGCATTTCCACCACCACCGCCCACACCAATTACTTTAATATTGGCGACTCTGCCGGGGATAATATCCCCAACAGGGTTTTCTTCAGGAGAATGGTTATTATCGCCGTTTTGCCCCAAACTAAGCCCAGAATGACCAAAAGGGTTATTGGTACTGATTCCTGCTAGCGAAATTCCTTGCTGTCCGGGAGACTGCGAGTTTTTATAGGTAAGCCCTTGGTTATTATCAAGTGTCATTGGATTTACGTGCATTCAGATAAACGACTTTTGGGGGGGTGCGATCTACCCGCTCGCGTCAACGCAGCTTATAAACACTCTTGTTGAATTTGGTAGCAAGAATGTTATAACGGTGTTCTCATCCTCAACCACCAGGTGCAGGATTAATAACGCGAACAGTTTTTTTAATTAGTAGCTGTTAACATCTGATGATGGACAACTAGTTCTAGAGAAGTATACTTAATATTTACTTAAAGAAAGAACTGTATCGGTTATACTAACGACGACTATTTTTACCTGTCACTGCCTCCATGTATAGTTCGTAACCCCTCCTTGTTGTTTTAATGGATATTGGTCATCAATTTTACAACTAATAGTGTTTGTTATTTTTAACTTATAGCCATAAATACTGGTTTAATTCTATAAATATTGAAAACAATTAAACAAGTATGACACTGATATAAGTGTGTAAATGATGGTGTAAAAATCCCTATTACAATAGATATCGTAAGATATCCTAAGTCATAAGTACCTAAATTATCTTGATGTAAAATAAATTATGAACTCAAGACTTTACTTTCTCCTTGCATAACTGATGACAGAGCCGTTATTACTACGTTGACATTCGGTTCCATAAATTGTGTGACGCTCAAGCATATTAATGTTTTGAGCCTAAATCATCACCTACTCCTAATCTGACATCTTGCACCTTCTCATGCCGAGGGTAACTAGAACAAGCAGGAGGTTAAACTTCCTAATGGTAGGTTTTTGACCGTTTGCAGGAAAAAATAAGACGAACCTAGAATATTTATTATGGTTCTGGTTTCTCCAAAAACATCGATCTTTAATATATATTTATGACCATAAATCTTATTGATAAACTAGGACTGTTTTATACATTTGGCTTTACTCAATATTTTTTAGGGATTTTCAGAATCTATCTGCACTAGTTTATGGTTCATTTGTACTAAAATTGTTTCTGTATTTGTTAAGTCTATAAACTCAATTTGATCCATATTTATTTTTGCTGGTAAACGACGGATTTTTGCTAACAATTTAATTTTTTCAGGTAGTTTAGATGTGGGGCTTCCGATATGTACTAAACCTAGTTCTGTTTTTAAAATTATATTCGACGGGTCTTGGCAATCAACCTGCATTACTTTTACCGTCAAGAGGTCGATCGCTTGGTAAAGCTGTTTCCATACGGAGCGACAAGAGGCAGGAGAGCCAATAAATTCCAGAGTGGGCAATCGTGAGGCTTGGATTGATTTATTGTTTTCCAAGGAAACCCAAACACCATTGATATCTAATAATCCGCTTATTGTTTTTTGATTTTTAGAATCACCATTTGTTTTAATTGCAGTTCGAGTAATAGCTACTGGCACTATTTCAGATACCTTAACTTTTAACCCCGGTGGAAACAAACGACGAGTTACGGATGCTTGAGTTACGCCTGGTTGTTGCTTTAAAGATGCACTCAGACGATTAGGCTCAACCCGCCATAAAGATTTAGGATAAGATAACTGCATTTTTGACTGTATCGCTTCATCTGAAAGCAACTGATTTCCGGAAACAGTAATATCTTTCTTGCTTTTGAGTACCCATACTGGTTGAATCAAAAACCATAGTAAACCACCAGCTAAACCTGTAAGTGCGAAGGTGCGCCAAATTGCACCAATAATTTGTATTTTCCGATGACGGCGTAGCTTTTCGCGACGTATTTCCAAATCTGTGGGGGAAACTGATAATATCTCCGGCATTCAAACCTCTTCGCGCATTTTGGTTCAATTTGTTGAATGAAGATTTTAGATTTTGCTGCTTTTTGAGTCTTTCTCGTACCGCATTTTTAATTGAGAGTTTTCTTGCAGATAAAACCTAAAATCTTAAATCGAGAAGTAGATTTTCTTGTATTTTCACGCTTTGTGTTTTCAAAAAGTAAAAGAGAAGGCGAAAATACCACCCTTGGGAAATAGTACGGCAGGAGCTATAGACTTATATAAACCTATATCAGCGATAAAATCTGGCATTTTTGCTTTAATGTAGCCTTTTTACTCTAAAGTGACCTTTATTTTCAAGTCAAAGGGCTACAAATAATACGAGAATGCGATCGCCTCGATTGGAGGTGTATTATCCAAAACATTAATAGCAAACATATTGCAGCCATAAACATGATTCTCTTTGTTTGTAGGTAAATTTTTACTCGATAATTAAATCCCATATTATACACGCCAACCCTTACTGAGAATACTTAGAAAAATTAGTGCTACAACTTCCGCAAAAATATTAGTTAGCCTTTTAAACAAGTTAATTGGTTATGTCACACGCTCTAGGGGAATATCTGAACTTGATCGTTTTTGATAATTTCCTTTTCGTAAAAGCTCGAAAGTTAACAGATAAGCGACTTATCCGGATTTTGACTAATTCCCAGATTTGGGAAACTTACCTTACTTTTTATAGAAAAAATTATCGCTGTATCGAAGATTAACATTATCTTATTTATTTTCCAAAAGAAATAGTATATATACTTAAAGCAGCTTGACGTTTTTCTTTAAAAATGATATGCATGATTTGCTACAATTAATACTTAAGTGCAAACTGAGGAATTGTATCAAGCAGCTTTTTACACTAAAAATCATCAAGTGATAAAGCGATTTGATACAAAAGAGCTATAGTAAAGTCACGCATTTTTGTCAAAACCTTGCCGATATCGGTTTAACGAAGGCAGATACGTGTTCTTAAGCATCAGGGAAAAATTAATCGGCCACACCTCGTAATTAACTTGGGAGCGAGGAGTTCAAGTGTTTTAATACTTGAATTTTTATGAATGGTTAATGTTTATATAAGCTGCATCTACATGAAAACTACACTAAACTTGTCAAGGTTTTTTAAAGCCTGTAATCCAAGCAGGACGCTGGTTATAGGCGATGATTCAGATCGGAAATATTATATAGATTTTTCAGAAGTACGGGGTTGCAAAATAGTCGAAGAGTTGCAACGAACGATTGTCCGTATTTCTCCTGACGAACCAACCTGCCAATTATTTACAGGTCATATTGGCTGCGGTAAATCAACTGAGTTACAGCGTCTTAAAGCTGAACTAGAACATTCTGGATTTCACGTAGTTTATTTTGAGTCCAGCCAGGATTTGGATATGGCGGATATTGATGTCAGCGATATTTTGCTGAGTGTAGCTCGTCAAGTAAGTGCCAGTTTAGAAGCTATTGGTATTAAGCTCAAACCTGGTTACTTTAGTAATTTATTCAAAGAAATTGGAGATTTTCTACAAACTCCCATAGACATTTCGGCAGAAGCAGAATTTTCCTTGGGTATTGCTAAAATTAGCGCCAAAGCTAAAGATAGCCCGCAATTGCGCTCTCAGCTTAGGCAATATCTAGAACCGCGTACAAATAGTATTTTGCAAGCGATTAATGAAGAAGTTCTCGATAGAGCTACCCAACAGCTACAGATGAGGGGGCAAAAAGGACTAGTTGTAATTATTGACAACTTGGATCGAGTGGATATGCGCCCAATGCCGTCGGGGCGATCGCAACCAGAATATTTGTTTATTGACAGGGGAGAACAGCTACGTCGGCTAAAATGTCATGTAGTTTATACAATTCCGCTGGCATTGATTTTTTCTGGCGAGTACGAAACTTTGAAAAATCGTTTGGGTGGCGGTATTGCGCCTAAAGTACTGCCGATGGTGCTGGTGCGTCAAAGAGATGGTAACGACTGCAAGCCGGGAATGACTCTTTTACGGCAGTTGGTTTTAGCGAGAGCGTTTCCGGAAGCAACTCCGGATATCAGGTTGAAATTGATTGACTCTATATTCGATAGTTCGGAAACTTTAGACCGTTTGTGTAGAGTGAGTGGCGGTCATATTCGTAACTTACTAGGCTTGCTGTACAGTTGTTTGCAGCGACAAGACCCCCCCTTCGAGCGTTCTTGTTTGGAAGCAGTAATCAAAGATTATCGCGACGATTTACTTCTAGCTATTGACGATGAGGAATGGCAATTGCTTTACGAAGTAGTTAATCAGCAAACTGTTAGAGGTGAGTCCGAATATCAAAGACTCCTGCGAAGTATGTTTGTTTTTGAATATCGAGATGTCAAAGGGCGCTGGTTCGGTATTAGCCCAGCGCTATCGGAAACTGACAAAGTTCTGGCTTGGGAGCAATCTGATTATAAAATTCCGGCAACTTTTTCTCAGTAGGAGAAAAAAATATTTATGTGAAGGGACGTATTTTTCCCTTTGACGTTAATTAATAAATCAAACAGCATAAGCTTTCCTTCCGGATGCTTGAAATAGCTTTTAGCTCTTAGCTATCAGCTATTAGCTGGCAATTGGAGGTATTTAACCCGCTCTTCGCTCTTCGCTGAAAGCTGAAAACTAAAAGCTAACTTGTTTGTCTAAAATTTAAAATTCACGGAATCCAAAATCCAAAATCTAAAATCCAAAATCGAATTGGCACAACGTCAAATATAAATATTGCAGCTATGAGTGAAAATACTACTCTTACGGATATCGCTATTTCCAATCAGCATTCCTTGAAAACACTGATTAGGGCGATCGCGCTATCCTTCGATCAATTTTCTCTGATTCTAGTGCGGTGCAATTACACTGAGTTGTGTAAGCAAGTATTAGATAATATTCGCTCGCAAACCAAGGATGTAAATTTGCGAGAGGTATTTCTCTCTCCTTCGACTAAAGCTTTACACACCACCATAGTCTCGGAACTATTTTTAGATATACCTGCCGTAAAAACAGATTGTTTACCAACGGCAGTAATGGTATTTGGGTTGGAGTCTGTTACCAACTTAGAAGATTTACTCAGCGGTATTAACCAGGCACGAGATATATACGCCGATACATTTTCTTTTCCGATAGTTTTATGGCTCAAAGATGAAGTCGGAACATCACTTTCACGATTTGCACCCGATTTTAAAAGCTGGGCAGCAACCACAATTAAATTTGAAATGGCTGCTCCCGATTTAGTTATTCTCATCCAACAGCAAACACAATCTTTATTTGACAAAGTAATAGAGGCTGGGGCACAAAAGTTTTTATCAAACGAAGCTTTACTTTTAGATCCCAAATCCCAGCAGCGTCGAGAAATAGAATCAGCCCGTAACGACTTGCTGCGACTCTACGAAATCAAACTAGAACCCCAACTAGAAGCAAGTTTAGAATTTGTCCTCGGGCGCGATAACTACGTAAACGACAACATCGACGAAGCGTTATTACATTACCAACGCAGTCTAGAACTTTGGGAAGAAGAAATTAAAAGTAATTCTTGGAATAGCAAGGGGGGAACGGAGAATAGGGAACAGGGAATAGGCAATAGTGAGAATTCTATCTTCCCATTCCCCCATCCCCCCCTCTTTCCCTCTCTCCCCATCCCCCCATCCCCCCCTTCGGATATCTCCTTCGGAGACGCTTCGCTAACGGTAGTTCGCTCAACGGAGGGAACCTCCGCACGCGACTACTCTCACCATCTCCCCATCCCCCCATCCCCCTCTCTCCCCCTCCCCTCCCTGATCCGTCAAGCAGTAGTCATGTTCCACCTGGGACTGTGCTACCGACGTTTGGCGGATTTACAGCCTGCTGCCAATATCAGCTTCTGGCAAAATGCTTTGAATTGGTTTAAGCAATGTTTGGATATATTTGAAACGATAAAAAGAAAAGATTTAAGCGCTAAATTTATTTATCCTGCTTGTGAAGTACTGCAACGTTTGGAACAGTGGGATGATTTATCGCAGCTAGCGACCTACTCTTTGCAGTTGCATCGATCGTTTGCTAACAAAACTTTAGTTGCTCAAGATTATGGATTTCTTTGCGTAGTAGCTGCTTCTAAATCTGATTGGGTGCAAGCTCATGAATTAGCAAATACAGCCCTTTCGATTGCAGAAGAAGTTCCAGAAGTCTCTCGTCAGCAAGAAAGTTGGTACCTTCTATTGCTTGGACGCACCTTACGAAATTTGGGTGAATGGGACGAAGCTGTTAATACTTTGGAATGGGCAAAAGTTGTTTGTGAAGCTCAATACGAACCCTCTTTGTACCTAGAAATTGTTGAAGAATTACGCTCGCTTTATTTTTGCGAACGTCACGATTATTTAGAAGCTTTTAAGCTTAAACGAGAAAAAATTCAGATTGAGCATCAGTACGGATTTCGTGCTTTTATTGGTGCGAGTCAGTTACAACCGCAGCGCTATAGAATAAATCCAGTTTTACAACCGCAAAAAATCTCATCAACCCCCGATCAAGTTGCTCAAGAAATTGCAGCTTCGGGGAGACAGCAAGATGTGCATCTTCTTCTGGAAAAAATGACTCGTGCTGACTGTAAACTTACGGTAGTTCATGGACCATCGGGGGTAGGTAAAAGCTCAATTATTAAAGCGGGTTTAGTTCCAGCATTAAAACAGAATTCGATTGGGGAACGTATGGCTTTACCAATTGTTTTATCTGTTTATACTGACTGGATAACAGCTTTAGGACGCAGTTTAAACCAGGTTATTGCTCGTACTTCTATATCTTTGGCAATAGAAATCACCGTTGATGTGATTCTAGAAAAACTACGGTTGCTAGCAGATAATAATTACACAATAATTTTAATTTTTGACCAGCTAGAAGAGTTTTTCTTTGTCAAACAAGATACGCCACAAAGAATTGAATTTTACAAGTTTTTTAATAAATGTCTGAATATCCCGTTTGTTAAAGTTGTTCTTTCTTTGCGGGAAGATTATCTGCATTATTTATTAGAATTTGAGCGGTTGAGCTATTTAGAAAAAAACGATTCTTACAATTTGGGGGTAATTAATAAAAATATTCTCGATAAAAATATTCGTTACTATTTGGGTAAATTTACTTGCCAAGACGCAAATAGTATTATTCACAGTCTTACAGAACGCTCTCATTATCAATTGAGCGATGAATTAATTGATAAATTAGTCGAAGATTTGGCAGGAGAAACCCATCAAGTACATCCAATAGAATTACAAATTGTCGGGGCTCAATTAGAAGCACAAAATATTACTACATTAGGAGAATATCAACGCAGCGGTGGTTCTGAAAAATTAGTTCAAGATTGGTTAGAAAAAGTTATTTACGATTGCGGTCAAGAAAACGAAGAATTAAGTTGGAAATTACTTTTTGAATTAACTGATGAAAAAAGTACGCGACCTCTTAAGACCAAGGCTGAATTAGTTACCGCTATTTTCACAGAAGATGCATATGAGTCAGAAGGAAAAACTCAAGCAGATAATTTTTTAATTAACATTAACCAAAATATTGATTCTGCTTTTTCTAAAGCTTTAAAGCAACCTATAAAGCAAACTTTACTAGGCAATGATGAAGAAATCCAAGAAGATTTTATGCATTCCTATAATGTTAGTACTTTAGAGCTAATACTAGAAATTCTTGTCGGAAGCGGTTTGGTGTTGCGAGTACTTCAAGAATCTGGAGAACGTTACCAGTTAGTTCACGATTATTTAGTCAAACCAATTCGCGTTCGTAATGATTATGGAATTATTGCCGAATTAGAAAAAATCCGTTTTGAAAAAACCAAAGCAGAAGTTGCTCAAAAATTATCCCAAGAAAAGCTAAATTTCATACTTCAAAAACGACTGCGAGAAGCACGCTTAGCTGGCTTTGCTTTAGCGGTTATGTCTGCCACAATTGGCGGTTTGTGGTGGCAGGCGGATTTGCAAAAGAAAGCTGCAATTAGCCAAAGTTTACGCGCCGAACGTAGCGAAAATAACTTTAAAATTGGTGCCATAACTGCTTCTTCTGAAGCTTTGTTTGCTTCCAACAAAGAATTTGATGCTTTAATTGAAAGTTTGCGTGCTTGGAGAAAGCTTAAAAGCGGACATGGAATACAGCCGGATACGCGGATGCGAGTCGTTACGGCTTTACAACAAGCTGTTTACGGAGTAACTGAAGTTAACCGTTTAGAAGGACATAAAGATATTGTTTGGGATGTTGATTTTAGTCCCGATGGAAAGTTATTAGCTTCAGGTAGTCGCGACAAAAGTATAAAAATCTGGCGTACTGATGGCAGTTTATTACAAACTTTAAAAGGCCACGATGAAAGCATTACCAGTTTAACTTTTAGTCCTGATGGTAGTTTGCTGGCTTCTGCTAGTCGGGATAATACCGTAAAAATCTGGCGCAAAAATCCCACAACGGGAGAATTTGATTGGCAACCTGTAACAACTTTAGGTCATTCCGATTGGGTTGATAAAGTTAGTTTTAGTCCTGATGGTAAATTACTAGTTACTGGCAGTAAAGATCAAACTGTAAGAATTTGGCGCAGTGACGGTAAATTATTCAAAACTCTAAAGGGACATCAAGGTTGGATCAATTGGGTAACTTTCAGTCCTGACGGTCAGTTTATTGCTTCAGCCAGCGATGATAATACCGTGAAAATATGGAGAGTAGATGGCACTTTATTAACTACTTTGCCAGGTCATGAAGAAGGAATTACTGTTGTTAACTTTAGTCCAGACGGTAAAATATTAGCCTCTGCCGGTAGAAATGGGATTGTTAAACTTTGGCAACGCCAGCAAAAAGATGGTGAAAACAGCTTCACATATCGTGCTTATAAAAATTTAGAGCAACATAAAGGTACAGTTTGGAGTTTAAATTTTGATTTATCAGGCGAAAGGCTGGCTTCAGCTGGAGATGACAATATTATTAATTTAATTGATGTTAATAGTGGTAAGTTACTTAAAACTTTTAAAGGTCATAGCGATGCTGTAGTTAGCGTTTCGTTCAGCCCCGATAATAAATTATTGGCCTCGGCAAGTTATGACAAAAGCGTCAAACTTTGGAGTTTAAATCCTCCTAAATTACCTGTTTTAGAAGGACATTCAGACCGGGTTTTGAGTGTCGCTTGGAGTCCCGATGGTAAAATTTTAGCTTCTAGCAGTCGCGATAATACGGTAAAACTTTGGCAGCGAGAGCCAAAAAATACTGGATTTGATACCCGTCTTTATAAGACTTTATTAGGGCATTCCGATCGAGTCGCAAGCGTTAGTTTTCACCCCGACGGCAAAATCTTAGCATCAGCAAGCTACGACAAAACCATAAAACTTTGGCAGCGAGACGGGCAATTAATTAAAACCCTTCAAGGACATAATGACAGCGTAACGAGTATTAGTTTCAGTCGCGATGGAAAATTACTTGCATCTGCTAGTAAGGATAAAACTGTAAAATTATGGAACCTAGAAGGCAAACTGCTTACAACTTTAAAAGGTCATCAAGGAAGGGTGAATAGCGTTCGCTTTAGTACTGACGAACGTTCTCAAGTTTTAGCTTCAGGTTCCGACGACCAAACCGTAAAACTGTGGCGACGAGATGGTGTGTTATTAAAAACATTTTTGCCTCATTCCGGTTGGGTATTAGGTGTCAGCTTTAGCCCTAGCGATAACTTGCTTGCTTCTGCGAGTTGGGACAATACTGTCAGATTATGGCGTTGGGATGGCACTTTGTTAAAAACTTTATTGAAAGGTTATGGCGATAGCGTTAGTAACGTTACCTTCAGCCCCAATGGACAAATTTTGGCTGCTGCTAGTTGGGATAGTACTGTCAAACTTTGGAGTACTGAAGGTAAGTTAATTAAAACCCTTAGCCAACATCATGCTCCCGTACTAGACGTTAGCTTCAGCCCGGATGGTCAAACTTTAGCTTCCGCAAGCGACGATAATACAATAGTTCTATGGAATTTAGACCTCAAGAACCTGCTTGCAAAGGGTTGTCACTGGGTAGATGATTATCTCCAGTACAATCGCAATGTTGAAGGAAGCGATCGCAAACTTTGCCAGGGTATTAGTTGAGGGAGTTAGGAGTTAAGAGTTAGAAGTTAAGAAGTAACAAGTGGGGAGTAGGAGAAGAAGTGATTATAGTACAGAAAAGAATATTAGATAGGCTCTTAGTTAAAAAGCGAAGTATGTAAATATTTGTGCGATTCGTTGTTTAGTGAATCACGGTAATCAGTCCGTACATAACTAAGCCAGTGAAACTTAGGTAAAACT
>NZ_CAWUDI010000078.1:0-23840 GCF_963920925.1 Calothrix sp. CCY 0018
TGTAGAATCTGAAGAAGATGATTTATTTACGATTTCTTCCGAACAAGATAATTTAGCAGAATTAACTTCAGATGATTCCGAGCAAGAATTTGTAGAATGTGAAGAAGATGATTTATTCACAATTTCTTCCGAACAAGATAATTTACCCGAATTAACTTCAGATGATTCTGAGCAAGAATCACCATCAGAAGCTGTAGAAGAAGATTTATTTGCGGTTTCTGCTGAATCAGATAATTCCGAATTTGAAATCTCAGAAAATCCTTTTGCACAAGAAACTTTAGATATTGATTCTACCGATGATTCTCAATTTCTACAATCTATTGAGCCAGAATTTATAGCAGAAGAAAGCGCAACTATTCGCGATTTACCAGAAGATTTAGAAGATGTAACGGCTAATTTCCAAGCGCAATTAATTGATGATTTGTTTGCTCAAGATATTGCTTTAGATGAAGAAATTAGTTTACAAGCAACATCTAAAGAAGAAGAAATCACATTTTTACCTTTTGTTTCTCAAGCAAAAGAGCAAGTTCCCGAAAACGAATTGCAGCAGCAATCTGAAGAAATATTAGATGATTTTTCCCAATTAGAATTTTTGTTAGGAGATGAACAAACACAAGCAGATAATGATTTCGTAGCAGATGACGAATTTGCAGCTTTAAAAGATTTACTTATTCCCAATGATTCCCAAGAAGCAGCAAGCGATACACCCGCGCCAGTAAATGTTGAAGCTGAGCCAAGCATAGGTGATGAATTCGGCGATTTAGAAAAACTATTAGAACAAGCTAATACATCAATACCTCGTAAAAACACGGCAAAAACAACTTTTCCCAAGACAACTCGTAGCACCAAAGGCGAACAGTTGATGCGGGTTCCGGTGAAACATCTGGATAATTTGAGTAACTTGGTTGGGGAATTGGTGGTAAATCGTAACACCTTGGAACAAGATCAAGAACGGATGCGCCAATCCCTTGATAACCTGCTTCATCAAGTACAAAATCTTTCCGATGTAGGTGCCAGAATGCAGGAGCTATACGAGCGTTCGTTATTGGAAGCATCTTTATTAGCGAGTCGTAAAGATAGCGGATTTAACTTTTCTAGTTCTGGCTCAACCTCTAATTCCATTTCTGATATGGGTTTCAGCGAATTGGAAATGGATAGATTTACCCCTTTCCATACTCTGTCCCAAGAAATGATTGAATTGATTGTAAGGGTAAGAGAATCAGCTAGCGATATTGACTTTGTTGTAGAAGACAACGAACGAGTTGCGCGTCAATTCCGTCAGGTAACTTCACAACTGCAAGAAGGAATAACGCGATCGCGAATGGAAGCGTTTTCTCAGGTAACAACTCGTTTGGAACGAGGAGTGCGGGATAATTCGATTAAGTGCGGTAAGCAAGTGCATTTAGTTATTGAAGGGCAAGATACTTTAATCGATAAAATGATTCTTCAACACTTAACCGATCCATTGACTCATATACTCAATAATGCGATCGCTCACGGTATTGAAACTCCCGAAGAAAGAGAATCAAGAAGCAAACCTCCCCAAGGAACAATTAAAATTCGGGCTTTTCACCAAGGTAATCAAACTATTATTTCTGTAAGCGATGACGGTGCTGGTATTGATGCCCAGAAGGTTAAAAATAAAGCAGTCAAGGTCGGTTTGATTACGCAGGAAGAAGCAAACATGATGTCTCGAATGGAAGTCTACGAACTGTTATTCCATTCCGGTTTTAGTACAAAAGATGAAGCCGATCAACTAGCAGGGCGCGGTGTCGGAATGGACGTAGTGCAAACTTCTATCAGTGAAATCCGAGGAACGATTACTACGGATTCTAGCTTGGGTAAGGGAACTACATTTACTATCCGCTTACCGCTAACATTGAGTATTTGTAAAGCTTTATCTTGCGTCTCGGATAAAGCCAGAATTGCTTTCTCTATGGATGGTGTGGAAGATACTCTGGATATGCCAGTTAAAGATATTGTGGAAGGTAAAGATGGTAAAAAGTATATATTCTGGCGCGACACAAAACTACCTTTCCGTCCTCTCTCGGAGTTATTAACCTTTAACCGTTTGCTGAGTCGCGGTAACGTTTATGGCGGTAACAGAGATGATGATATGGTGTCTGTAATTATAGTACGTTCGGGAAATACTATGATTGCCCTACAAATTGACCAAGTTTTAAGCGAACAAGAAATCGTAATTAAACAATTTGAAGGTCCCGCACCTAAACCCATCGGTGTAGCAGGTGCTACCGTGCTTGGTGATGGTCGAATCATGCCAATCGTTGACGTATTAGAATTAATTGATATCTTCGAGGGACGTACATCCAGACAAAGTAGCGTCAGTCTTTGGGAGCAAAAAGATACATTTACACCCGTAGAACCCGCTGAAGCGAAAATTGACCCCACAGTACTTATCGTTGATGACTCAATTACAGTCCGCGAGTTGCTTTCCCTCACCTTTAGTAAAGCAGGTTATCGCGTAGAACAAGCCCGCGACGGACAGGAAGCCTGGGATAAATTGCGTTCCGGTTTACCTTGCGACATCGTATTTTGCGACATCGAAATGCCCCGTTGTGACGGTTTAGAATTGCTATCGCGCATCCAGAAAAACCCCGATTTAAACGATTTACCTATAGCTATGCTGACTTCCCGTGGTGCCGACAAACACAGACAAATGGCAATTCAACTAGGTGCAAGCGGTTACTTTACCAAGCCGTATTTAGAAGAAGCCTTACTTGAAGCTGCCGTGAGGATGTTAAAAGGTGAGAAGTTAGTTGCTAGTGCTGGTGGTTAGTGGTTAGTGGTTTTATTAGTAGGTTGGGTTAGACAAGAAAACCTGCCTCAAGATTGCAACGAGAATCTTCATTTATCTTGTCGTAACCCAACACCACCATTTTGAATCGATAAAAATATTCTCGTTCAGATGAAGATGTTGGGTTACGGCGCAATATAAATTTTGTTCTTATTTATTAACTGCTTATAGTTGTAAGTTTTATATTAAAACCTATTTGTAAGGATTGATCCTTACTGGGAGAACTACGCCCCCTCTATCCCCTCAACCATAAGCATTGGGGACTACTTTTTTCCGATAGGAATGTTGAACCAAAGAGTTTTTTGAAAAGCTCGTTAATCTGAGTTTAATTTACGCCCCTGACTATCAGTAAAACTGTTTAAGCGGTTGTGCGTCAGGACTTTCACCCGTTCAAAATTAAGTCATAGCATCTTTGTTCCAATTTAATATAGAACATATTTAAGTACAAATGACTATAATTTTAATGAAATTAAACGATACGCCTAACCCAACCTACCAATCCATTCCCTGTTCCCCGTTCCCTACTCCCCAATCCCACAAAATTAATTATTGAGATTTGTGCAAAAAACACCAAAAATAGTCAAAATTGACTCTTATGTATATCATTGAGAAACGTTATGAAACTTAACGTACCTTATGCGTGCTTGAAATTTAACGCAACTTCTGAATGGACAAACTGTTTAAGCCTCTACCTAAATTTTTGGTTATTTTCTTGACAACTGTTCTTCTTTGTACATTTTTGTACCATGTAAATGTACCTTCTTCCCAAAAACACATGAGTACTGAAAAAATTAACTATCCAGCAACTCGTAAAGGCGAACAAATTGATAATTACCACGGTACTGAAGTTGCAGATTATTACCGCTGGTTAGAAAATCCAGATTCTGAGGAAACTAAAGCTTGGGTAGAAGCGCAAAATAAAGTTACTTTTGGTTTCTTGGAGCAAATCCCCGCTAGAGACGATATAAAAAAACGTCTGACCAAATTATGGGATTATGAAAAATATGGCGTTCCTTATCAAGAGGGCGATCGCTATTTTTATTTTAAGAATGACGGTTTACAAAATCAAAGTGTTTTATATACTCTTAAAAATCTTGAAGACGAACCAAGAGTTTTACTAGATCCTAATAAACTTTCAGAAGATGGTACCGTTGCACTTTCAGGTATATCTGTCAGCGATGATGGGAAATATTTAGCTTATGGCATATCAATTGCTGGTTCTGATTGGCAAGAATGGAAGGTAAGAAATATTGAAACGGGTGAAGATTTAGAAGATAATTTGAAGTGGATTAAATTTTCTGGTGCTTCTTGGACAAATGATAGCAAAGGTTTTTTCTACAGTGGTTACGATGCACCAAACGAAAAAACAAAGTTAGAAGACGTTAATTACTATCAAAAACTTTATTATCACCAATTAGGTCAACCTCAATCAGAAGATACTTTAGTTTACGAACGTTCCGACGAGAAAGAATGGGGATTTAACGGCAGCGTTACCGAAGATGGGAATTATTTAATTATTTCGGTTTGGTTGGGAACTGATTCTAAAAACTTAGTGTTTTACAAAGATTTAACTGATTCTAAGAGTAAAGTTGTCGAATTAATCGATAAATTTGAATCGTCTTACAGTTTGATTGATAATGATGATAATATCTTGTATTTTCAAACCGATCTAAATGCACCAAGAGGCAGAGTTATTGCCATTGACATAAAAAAACCAGAGTCTAAAAATTGGCAAGAAATAATTCCTCAAAATGAAGAAACTTTAGAAAGCGTCGGTACTCTTAACAATCAATTTGTTGCCGAATATCTCAAAGATGCTCGCAGTCAAATCAAAATTTATGACTTGAAAGGTGTATTTGTCCGAGAAGTAGAATTACCAGGTATTGGTTCCGTAGGTGGTTTTGAAGGGAAAAAAGCCGATACCGAAACATTTTATATATTCACTAGCTATACTACACCCGGAACTATTTACCGTTACGATCTGGTGACTGGTAAAAGTACCGTTTTTCGCGAACCAAAAGTAGATTTTAACGCCGATAATTACGAAACTAAACAAATATTTTACAAAAGTAAAGACGGTACTCAAGTGCCAATGTTTATCGTCCATAAAAAGGGAATTAAATTAGACGGAAATAACCCCACATACCTTTACGGTTACGGCGGTTTCAACGTCTCCTTAACTCCAAGTTTCTCAGTTAGCAGCTTGATATGGATGGAAATGGGTGGAGTTTATGTAGTCGCGAATATACGTGGTGGTGGTGAATACGGCGAAGAATGGCATCAAGCGGGAATCAAAGATAAAAAACAAAACGTCTTTGATGACTTTATCGCAGCGGCAGAATGGTTGATAGACAACAAGTATACGAAGACTGAAAAGTTGGCGATCGCCGGAGGTAGTAATGGCGGATTGTTAGTTGGTGCCTGCATGACACAGCGTCCAGATTTATTCGGTGCAGCCTTACCAGCAGTAGGGGTTTTAGATATGTTGCGCTTCCATAAATTTACCATTGGTTGGGCATGGGTTCCCGAATACGGCTCCTCGGAAAATCCCGAAGAATTCAAAACGCTTTATGCTTATTCACCTTTGCATAACTTGAAACCAGGTACAGCTTATCCGGCAACATTGATAACCACAGCAGATCATGATGATAGAGTAGTGCCCGCACACAGTTTCAAATTCGCCGCAGCATTGCAAACAGCCCACGATGGTGATGCACCAGTATTAATAAGAATTGAAACAAAAGCTGGACATGGAGCCGGTAAACCTACCGCGAAGATTATTGAAGAAGTTGCGGATAAATGGGCTTTTTTGGTTAAGACATTGGGGATTGATGAGGTGAAGTTTTAGTTCGTAATTTGTAGAGACGCGATATATCGCGTCTCTACAGCTGTAGGGTGCGTTATGGGTATTTTTCCTAACGCACTCTTTTACTATGAAGATTACCGATTAAAAAAAACCTTACTAGGCGCAGAGAGCGCTGAGGAAAGAAATAAAAAGAGAGATGGCTAATTTTAGAGTTGATTTTTCCGAGATTACGGTTGAAACTCCTATCTTGGAAAATATTGCAACGGAGTATCAAGAAATTGAGAAGCAATTCAATTGCGCTCAAAATCTAAATCAACAGCAGCGAATCTTACTAATACTAAAGATAAAACACCCATTGTCCTGAAACAACCGGGAAGTGCGGCATTGCTGCAAGCAGTATATCCCCTGCCAGATGCCAAAAATCCCGATGTGCCCGCAATTGATGTCATGGATGCAATTCTTACGGGTGGTCGAAGTTCGCGGTTTTACCAAGCTTTAGTCGAATCCGGATTGGCTAGCTCGGTGAGTGCAAGTCCCGTAGAAATGATCGAACCGGGCTGGTACGAAATTAACGCAACGGCGGCTCCAGGTCAAGAACTAACTAAAGTTGCCCAAACATTAGGGCGATCGCTAACCCAAATCCAACAAAAACCAGTTACATCAGAAGAATTGCAGCGAGCCAAAACTCAGCTTGCAGCCTCCTTTGTATTGGGAAATCAAGATATCACCTCTCAAGCATCGCAATTGGGATACGCTCAAACTACCACCGGAGATTATCGCTATATTGAAAATTATTTAGCAGGGGTAGCTAAAGTTACAGCCGCCGACGTGCAGCGAGTCGCCAAAACCTACCTTAGTCCTGACAAACAAACTATCGGTTACTTCGAGCCAACTCAAACCAGTGATGCGGCGAATTCCACTGCTGGATCGGGTCGCACTGTGGAGAACTTTAGCCCCGGTAAACCAGTAGATCCAGCCGAACTGGCAAAATATTTACCCCCAGCCACATCAGCCACCGCTGACAGCAAACAACCGTTACCGGAACAGTTTACCCTTAAAAATGGGATGAAAGTCTTGCTGTTACCCGATAAAAGCGTTCCTACAATTAACATCAGCGGACAAATTGACGCTGGTAACGAATTTGACAGCAATCAAAAAGCCGGTTTAGCAAGTCTCACAGCCGACAACTTGATGAACGGTACCAAGACCGAAAATGCATTGACTTTAGCGAAAAAGTTAGAAGACAAAGGAGCCAGTCTGGGTTTCGGAGCTAGCCGCGAAGGAGTCAGCATTGGCGCTCAAGGACTATCGGCGGATTTACCTGTACTTGTACAAACCTTGGCGGATGTAGTACAAAATGCTACTTTCCCTGCCGACCAGTTGGAATTAAGCCGTCAGCGAGAATTGACGAGTTTAAAAGTCCAGCTAGATGACCCCAGTGCGTTGGGAAGACGAGAGTTTCAGCAGGCAATTTACCCGTCCAATCATCCGTTTCACAGCTTTCCCACATCTGAAAGCCTCAAGAGTATTACCCATGAAGATGTAGTTGGATTTTACCAGCAACACTACCGACCGGATACCACCACGATCGCCTTAGTCGGTGACTTTGAGCCAACCCAGGTTAAAGCCTTAATACAACAGGCATTTGGTAAATGGCAAGCCCAAGGTAAGCCGCCAACCTTGGCAATGTAGAGACGTTGCAGTGCAACGTCTTTTTTCTTTGGTGAAATGTATGATTAGCGGATAAAAAAGTAATCTCGTAAACAAAAGCACCTTCCGTCTTGAAAAACGTAGCTACCGCTCTAATAGCTTCGTAGAATTTTTGAGATATTCAAATTCTTGGTCTATGGAATCGAAAAAGTCGAAGCTGGACACCAATCCGTCATCTCTTGTTGATTTGCCGTAAGTAGGCATCCCTTCGTCAAAAGTAAATTCTGTGACTTCCTTATACTCTTTGATGCTTCGATGCAGCAATTTACATAGTTCTTTCTCTCGTTCGGTGTAGCGTCTACCTGCTTGGATAATTCCGGTGTACGGAGTAAAAAGTCTTAATTGTTGATAAACAACATAGCTACTTCTTTCTCCGAGAGGCTTTGGCTTAATTCCTTGTATTGTTGAATATTTGTTAATTGTGTTGGCTATTTGCATTTCAGTTAGGAATAAACCATCTTTGGTTATTTCGTAATTTGAAATAAAACCTGCGTAACAGTCAGTTTCAACGAATTCTGGTTCCATGCCAAAATCACGCGGATTTATTAAACCTTTGCCGTCATAATCGAGTAAATCATATTCAAAATCCTCGTAGAGGAATATGTCGCTTGCTTGTTTTGTCATTAGATTGCGCTTAGTATGGCTCTTTACTGCAATCTTAATTTCGCCACATAACAAAAAATAACTGTGGATTTACTGTACTTACTTGTAATCAGAAGGAACAGGAGATTACATATAGAATCCATTTGGGATCTATTTAAGCAGCCGCTAATCTTTTAAGCATCAGTCGGATAAAACTGCATATTAATCTTGGCAGTAGAATTATCCAGAGTTAGTAGGTTGGCTTCACGGCACTTTGAAGATAATAATTTTAAACAAGTAAAGTGCTTATAGTGCCGTAACCCAACATTTATTATTGAAATATTATAAATTTAATTTCACATCGTTTATCTACAGTCGTAATGTTGGGTTACGACACGATTAATATAGATTTTTTAACCCACACAATTTGTTGTCGTGTCTAACCCAACCTACTTACTGAAAGAATAGGATTTAACGCCGTCTTTGCTGTGGGTGGTACCTTAGTTAGGACGGAGTAGTGATAAACGGAACGAAGTATTGCGTCTATACTGCCGTAACCCAACATTTAATTATCGATATATCGCAACATCTTAAATCTAAAAAAATATCGTTTATCCACAGATATAATGTTGGGTTACGACACGATTAACATTAATTTTTTACCTACATAATTTGTTGTCGTGTCTAACCCAACCTACCTTCTTTGGTGAAGCTAGAATTGACCCGGATATTTTGTTAGTGCAAGCTTGCGGCAGATAAATTTTCTTCCTAATGCCTTCAAGGAAAAAAATTATACTTGGTAGGTTGGCTTCACGGCATTTTGAAGATAATGATTTTAAACGAGCAAAGTGCTTATAGTGCCATAACCCAACCAACATTTATTATCGATATATTGAAATATTATAAATCTAATTTCATATCGTTTATCCACAGTCGTAATGTTGGGTTACGACACGATTAACATGAATTTTTTACCTACATAATTTGTTGTCGTGTCTAACCCAACCTACCTTCTTTGAAGATAATAATTTAGACGAAGTATTGCGCGTATACTGCCGTAACCCAACATTTAATTATCGATATATCGCAACATCTTAAATCTAAAAAAATATCGTTTATCCACAGATATAATGTTGGGTTACGACACGATTGACATGAATTTTTTAGCCAGACAATTTGTTGTCGTGTCTAACCCAACCTACTTACTTTACCTTCTCTCAAGCTACGAATTATCTCTGTAGAAGCTGGTTGTACTCCGGTTTTGGCTTTGACAGCTTCACTTCGAGCAACAATTCTCTGATGTGCTGCTAAGGCTTTACGCTGTCGCAAAAAAGTTTCTAAGGCTACAACTACTAAATCATTCAAAGATTCACTTTCTTGCTTTAAGCTTCTAGCTTTGGTAAGCAAGTTAGCTGGAAAACGGATTGTTATAGCTTCTCGTTCCATAATTATCTGTGCAACCAAGTAATGATACCACTTATTGTAACTATTATTTATAACTGTCTTACAACAACCCCGCAGATTCATACAACCGCTTCACCAAGGCGACAATTTTCTCCCCATACTGCAAATCTGCCTCCCATCTCCCCGACAAATCCGTCACCAATGGCGCTATTCCCCTTGTCACAAATCGAAATCTCGGATCTACAACTTCCTGCGCTAAAGGTTCCAAACTCGCGTAAGCTTTCAAATGCTGAATATGAGCGCGAACTCCAATTCTGGCGCTAGGAAATGTCGCGATTTCGTTTCCACCACCAATAGTTGCTAATCCGGCAAAGTTGTTTTGTTGAGGTTTAATATCATCACCAAAACGTAAAAATCCGGTTTCTAAACACATTTGACAAAAAGCAATATCGTGATTTACTCCTTCAATTGCTGCTTCTTCTCGATACAGTTTTGGTATATCTGGAAATTTAACTAAAGCGTCTTGATTGTTATCTCTTAAAAATATTTGTAACTGTACTTCCGAAGTTGTCCCGCGAGACATTATTTGAGTAATTTGACCGGGACAAATTGCCAAATTTGAACGTAAAACTACGGTGCGAGTCGCAGCATCCCAACCAATTGATACATTAAATTCTCGTAATTCTATTGCTTTGACATAAACTACTCTGCGGTAGCTAATACGACGCACGTTAGGGGCTTTTGATAAATCAATTCTTAATCTATCTACTAAATCTATGGGAATATAAGCATTACCGTTAACTACTATTCCTTGTTCTGCATAAGTTTGCCCGTTTATTTTGATGTTGACTGAGGGATAAATTGGTTCTGGTGCGGGGGTAGGAGTAGGAGTAGGAGTAGGGCTGGGGCTAGGTGAACCTGGATCGATCGCCCGCGCCCAAGCTGTAATTCCATCGGCGATTCCCACCGCAAATTCCCGACGACGGTTTTGTAATAAATTACGATCTTCCGGGCTGCTTAAGAAAATCACCTGCATTAAAAGAGAGGCGATCGCCACTTCCCGAGTAAACATCAATCGTCCCATACCAGTTGAAGTATCCGGCTTCACTCCCCGACTATTTATTTGCGGGACTCTACGTAAAAGCCCCATCAACAGCATTTCAGCATTGCCTTTACGTACTTCGTTATTGGCAATATAGTAGACGCTAGCGCCGTTTACAGCAGGGCTAGCAGCGGAATCCGCGTGAATTTCCACAGCTACATCATTACGACGAGCGCGGGAATTTATCCATTCAATGCTTGCTCTCGCGCTCAAAGAATCCGGAACCGAAAGAACTTCAAACCCACGCGCCCTTAATTCCGTTAAAATTAAATCCCGGAGGAAAATCATTTCCTTAGCTTCAGTCGTGCCTCCTGCAATAGAACCCGGATCGATACCACCAGCTTCTTTACCTCCGTGCCCCGCCGAAATAAAAATACGTCCCATCGTCAGTATTTCCTCTGAATAAAAGTTATCGTAAAAGATTGTTTACAACATTTTCGGTACTGACGACAAGCATATAATATTTATCCAAGCGAAAATGTTAGATGTGGGGATTGGGGATGGGGGGATGGGGAGACAAGGAGAATTAATTATTTACAACTCCTAACAACTAACAACTAACAACTAACCACTAACTACTAGTTATGCAAATCCCTCGCTTGCACCAAGATACGATTGATGAAGTGAAACTACGAGCCGATATTGTTGATGTGATTTCGGAACGAGTTGTTTTACGCAAGCGTGGTAAA
Organism: Calothrix sp. CCY 0018; assembly: GCF_963920925.1. Lineage (NCBI taxonomy): Bacteria > Bacillati > Cyanobacteriota > Cyanophyceae > Nostocales > Calotrichaceae > Calothrix > Calothrix sp. CCY 0018. Next base: position 11,109 of record NZ_CAWUDI010000078.1, read on the forward strand.
GATTTTGTAGGGTTGTGTCCTTTCCATAATGAAAAAACTCCCAGTTTCAGTGTCAGCCCTAGCAAGCAGATGTATCACTGTTTTGGCTGTCTAGCTGGGGGGAATGTTTTCAAGTTCGTCATGGAGTTGGAAAAGCGTTCTTTTGCTGAAGTTGTATTAGATTTAGCTAGACGCTATCAAGTTCCCGTACAAACTTTAGAGCCAGAGCAGCGACAGGAATTACAGCGCAAAATATCTGAACGCAATCAAGTATACGAAATACTTGAAGTGGCTTCGCGTTTTTATCAACACGCTTTATGGCAATCAAATGGGGAAGCTGCGCTACTATATCTTCAGCAACAGCGTAAACTAAAAGATGAAACTATTAAGGAGTTTCAATTAGGTTATGCTCCGGTTGGTTGGGATATTTTGTATAGTTATTTGGTGGGAGATAAAGGTTATCCGGTACAGTTATTAGAAAAGGCTGGCTTAATTAAACCTCGTTCGGAAGGTAGGGGTCATTATGATGCTTTTCGCAACCGTTTAATGATTCCCATTCACGATATTGCAGGAAAGGTAATTGGTTTTGGTGGTAGAACTTTAGGGGAAGATAAACCTAAATATTTGAATTCACCGGAAACGGAAGTTTTTAGCAAGGGTAAAACGTTATTCGGATTGGATAAAGCCAAAGATGGTATTTCTGAATTTGACCAAGCTGTGGTAGTTGAGGGATATTTTGATGTTATAGCCCTCCATGCTGTGGGAATTAATAATGTAGTAGCTTCTTTGGGTACTGCTTTAAGTATTGAACAAGTACGATTGGCTATGCGTTACAGCGATTCCAAGCAGTTGATTCTCAATTTTGATGCCGATAAAGCTGGGACTATTGCCGCAGAAAGAGCAATTGGTCAAGTTGCTGATTTAGCTTATAAAGGTGAAGTTCAGCTAAAAATTCTCAATATTCCCGATGGAAAGGATGCCGACGAATATTTATTTAAAAATACTTCAGAAGATTATCAGCAATTATTAGCAAAAGCACCTTTGTGGTTGGATTGGCAAATAGAACAAATTACTAAAAATGCCGATTTGAAACAAGCTACAGATTTTCAAAAAGTCTGTCAGCAAATGGTTAAGTTATTAAAGAATATAGATAATAGCGATACGCGCAGTTTTTATGTTTCTCGCTGTGCAGAAGTGTTAAGTTTGGGAGATTCTCAACTAATTTCGTTACGAGCAGAAAATCTATTAACCCAAATTTCTCCCTCAACTAATAAGCAGTGGGGAGGAAATTTTCAAAATAAAAGCTATAAAAAAAACTATACCTCTCCATCTTCAAATAGCTATCATAATCATCAAGAAGATAGTTCTGTTAATGTTCTCAATCCAATTGTTAAAACAGAACATAGCTTGTTGGAAAAATCAGAAGGTTTATTATTATTAATTTATTTACATTCTCCAGAATACCGCAAATCAATTGGCGATACTTTAGAAGAAAAAGATTTACAATTTAGTTTATCCCACCACAGATTTTTATGGCAGCAAATTTTAGATATATCGGAAAATAATTCAACAGCAGAATTAATTTCTACTTTGCAAGATAGATATTTAGAATTTCCTGAACAAATGGAAATGATATCGCATTTATTCCATTTAAATGAAACAGCGCAAAAACAAATAATTCGTACTCCCCAAGTTATTTTAAGAGCAACTTTGGGTATGGAAAGAGTATTACGCGAAAAACGCTACCGTCATTTTCGCGAACTTTGGGAAAGAACTGATTCAGAAACTCAACCGAAACAATGGCAATCCTATTTTCAAGCTTTTATGGCTGAAAAACAACGACTCAGCGAATTAGATAAACAGCGATGTTTTAATGTGGGAGAGTTTTAAGAGTTAGGATTTTGTAGGGTGTGTTACGGCGCGACGGTAAGTTTAATTATTACAAAATATGTTTGTTTCGCGGCTAACGCACCATTATGTTGTATAAACGCAAAATTAAACGGTGCGTTGCGCTTTGCGACAACACACCCTACTTTCCTTGTAAGTAAGCAAAATTTAAAGGTGCGTGTTTACCCCAAAATATTGGTATGAAGCGCTAAAGCGCAACTACGAACCTATTTAACTACAAAACAAAGTATCGCGGGTATCCCTTCCTGTCGTCGGATTGGTACCTTTGGCTAATTTACACAATTTATCTTGTTCGTCACGTCGTAACAACACATCGGTGAAATCAGCACCATCAATAATTGCACCGTCGAATCTAGCGTTAGATGCAAACGCACCTTCTAAGACTGCATTCGTTAAATCTGCTTTGACTAAACGTGCGGAATCTAAAGTTGCAAATCTCAGATTCGCATTTGTCAAATTAGCTGACTCCAAATTAGTCGCAAAAAATCTTACACCTTGCAAATTAGAATTGCTAAAGTTGCTATCGCGAAGATTTGCTTTGGTAAAACTCGAATCGGTTAAATCTTGATTGGAGAAATCAGCTTCGATTAATATTTCTTTGTTGTAATCCAGTGCAAAAGCTTGGGGAGTTAGACTTGATGGCAAGATACAAGCCATTCCCCAAAACAATAAACTAACTATACTGACAATTATCCAATTGCTTTTAGTAAAAATCATGATAACTTAACTGCTCATGGCAAACCATCCTTCCTCAGATTATCCCGATATCGGTACATTAGGTGAAGACTTAGTAACTCAATGGCTGGAATCTACTGGTTGGGTAATTTTACATCGTCGCTGGCACTGTCGCTGGGGAGAAATTGATATTATTGCCCAAAGGAAAGATGATTTGGGCACGATGATACTAGTATTCGTCGAAGTCAAAACCCGCTCTCCGGGTAACTGGGATGCTGGTGGAAGAATGGCGATCGCACTTCCAAAGCAAGTTAAAGTTTGTCGCACTGCTGCGATGTTTCTGGCAAAATATCCTGAAAAAGCGGATTATCCCTGTCGATTTGACGTAGCAATTGTTTGCTGTCAGAGAAAAATCACTAAGGCAAATGCAGTAGCGAGTTTATCAGCATCGGGATACTATTTAACGTTACAAGAATACATTCGAGCAGCATTTGAATATTTAATTGACAATTAGCAATATTAGTGATATATAAAAACATTAATTACTGACTATCAATTAATAACTATTCAATTGTCATATCAAGAGATAGCAGTAATTATCACGCCAGGGTTTCTGGACAGTAACCCAATCCTCTAACAAATTGTTGACGGAATGCTTCAATTTCTTCTTTATCGGGGCTGCCGTGAGAAACAATCGCCACTTGATAGCGACGCATAACCTCAACCGGATTTTGTTGCGCTTCTAAACTCCATAGGGCCATTTGCACCCGCATTGGAGGTTCGTAACGAATTCCTAATTCGTTCAAGAAAGCGCGAATATCCCCATCTTCATTATTGCTAATCGGATAATCGAGCTTAACTCTAACTACCCAACCATCTATCTGATGAATTACGGTAATGAAAGAAACAGGTATCCGGGGTCTACCATGCAAATATTGAACTACCCTTAAAGTTAAACTGGCATTCGCCAGGTAATACAAGTATTCCATGTTGGTGCTTGGGATCAAAGCCAATTCTACATCTCTATTATTGATATATAGACCCATGCATCCGGTAGGGTAAAAGCCCCCGTTTTTCGATGGGGAGGTTTACCCAATTTTTATTGTAGATTTTGCGTATTACTTAAATTTCGTGCTGATGTAATATGCTCAATCTTACTTAGGGTTAATAGTCTAGATTTCTTTTATCAACTATAATCGATATTTTTTTAATTATCAAATTCTAATGGGAATGCAGCAAATACCGGACATCGGAAAATCGAATCCTTCCAACTCGCAAACTGACTCCGATAGCAGTTCTTACTCTTCAAATCTAGATAACACCGATATCAATTTAGACCGTACTCTAAATGGGTATGACTACAATTTACCTCCCGAACTGATTGCTCAAAACCCCGTTGTTCCCAGAGATAGTTCGAGATTATTGGTAGTAGATTCTCTGGACACTGGTATAAATAAGATACCTTCGCATCAATTTTTTCGAGACTTATCAGTAATTCTTCATCCGGGAGATTTGTTAGTGATGAATGATACAAAAGTCATACCAGCGAGACTTTACGGACGTAAATCTACGGGAGCTACGGTAGAAGTTTTATTGTTGGAAGAAAAACAGCAAAATTGTTGGTTGGCTTTGGTGAAACCGGGAAAGCGGTTTAAAAAAGGTAGCGAGATAGTTTTTGAAGCCAAGAAAGATAGTTTAGAAGTAGTTAAGGAATTAGTAGCTACTGTTTTAGAGACAGACGAAGCTACCGGAGGAAGGTTACTGCAATTTGATGTACCTCCGGGAATGTCGTTGATACAGCTATTAGAAGTATTTGGTGAAGTACCTTTACCGCCTTACATTACAGCCAGTGAAGCCGAAAGCCAGCAATATCAAACGGTTTACGCCGAAAATCCCGGAGCAGTCGCAGCACCTACAGCGGGATTGCATTTTACCCCTGAGCTATTAGAAAAGCTGCAAGAAACCGGGATTAATCGAGCTTTCGTCACCTTACACGTCGGAGTCGGAACTTTTCGCCCTGTAGAAGTAGAAGATGTAACAACTCATGAAATGCATGGGGAGTGGATTGAAGTACCAGCAGAAACAGTAGAGCAAATCCGCGAAACTAAAGCCAAAGGTGGAAGAATAATTGCTGTAGGAACAACGGCTGTAAGAGCATTAGAAGGAGCCGCTAAAGCCGGAGAAGGAGAATTACAGCCATTTTGCGGCGAAACCAACTTATTTATATATCCGGGTTATCAGTGGAAAGTTGTACAAGGTTTGATTACCAACTTTCATTTACCACGCTCAAGTTTATTAATGTTAGTCAGCGCATTAATTGGCAGAGAAAGACTATTAAATATATACCAAGAAGCAATTGCATCTCAATATCGCTTTTATTCCTTTGGTGATGCGATGTTGATATTGCCCGAAGCTGTTAACAGTGAGCAGTGAACAGTTATCAATGGGCATGGGGCATAGGGCATTGGTAATTATTTCCCCATCTCCCCATCTCCCCATCCCCCCTCTCCCCCTCTCCCGAAAATTTATCTGCAAAACCTTAATTTTCCCCCTCACCTTGGGCATTCTAACTTAAATAGCATCTAATCATAAGTGCGGGGAAAGCCGAGAATGTCTCAAAAATTTTTAAATGTTCAGCCAAAAATTAAGCGTGTTATTCGCGCTTCTATTCCTTTACTATTTTGCTCCTGTGCTACGTTTGTTGGGTTAACTATTGCTGAGTTACCTGCAAATAAAGTTTGGGCACAACAAGCTCCTGTGACTCAAGATTTGGAAGCTGCTGGTTTGTTTCAACAAGGGGTGATGCGCTACAACAGCGGTGATTTACAAGCTGCTGAATTGGCTTTACGAGCTGCTTTGAATCGCGATTCTAATCTTGGCTCGGCACGGAATTATTTAGGCAATATCTTTTTAAAGCAAAATCGTTTGGATGCAGCGGTACAGGAGTATGGGGAAGCGATTCGTCTCAATCCTAATTTGGCTGACGCTTACTATAATTTGGGTTTAGCGCTGCATAAACAAGGGCAAAATGAAGCTGCAATTACGGCTTATCGTCAAGCGTTGGTAGTTGAGCCAACAATGGCTAATGCAAATTATAATTTGGGTTTGGCACTATATCAACAAGGGCAAAACGAAGAAGCGATCGCTGCTTATCAGCAATCAATTAATCTCGACAAAAATAATGCAGATGCTTATTTTAATTTAGGTTTGGCTTTGCAAGAACAAGGTGATTCAGGTAAAGCTATCTCTGCCTATCGCGAAGTTTTGCAGTTAAGTCCTAAAAATGTTGCAGCATACAATAATTTAGGTAATTTATTAGCAGCTAGAGGGCAAACTCCTGAAGCAATTGAGACTTTTATTCAAGCTATTCGTAAGGTTCCAGATAATCCTTCTGCTTATTACAAATTGGGAGTAGCTTTCTACAAGCAAGGGGAATATAAGAAAGCACAGCAAGTTCTTCAACGCGCTCATAAACAATATCGCAAGCAAGGTAATGTTGAGCAAACCGAAGTAATTGAAGAGTTGATGCAAGAAATTATTTCATCTAAGAACAAAAAGCAGCCAGAAACAGCAGAAACAACAGTTGAAGTTGCTCCCGGATCGGAAGTTGTTATTCCTAGTAATAATCAAACGGAACAACCCTCAGAGAATCTAGAATTTGAATTTACTCCGGAAGCACCTTCTCAAGATACAGAAGAAACACCTTCGGAGAATACAGAAGAATCACCTTCTGGGTTTGTAGAAGAAGCACCTTCTGAGTCAGAAACACCAGCGACAGAAGATGATAATTTCAACTAAAAGAGAATGATAATTAAACAATAATTTTCGGAATTTCAGAATTGATATAACAATACTCATAAACCCGGTTTTGACAAAAAACCGGGTTTTTCAATTTGTATCGCGGTTTGTAAAATTACTTTTTTCTTATATACACCCATGCGGATAATGTCTATGGATTAAATACTTCGGGTAAATCCAATCTTTTGCTCTCAATACTAAAGGGAACGGGGAACAGAGGAAAAAGATATTATCAATAAATAATCTTAATAGCTATTAGTCGAATGATGCCTACTTTGAAAGGTAGAAAAATACTTTTACAACAGGTATTTACTAACCTAATTAGTAATGCAATCAAGCATCATCATCGTTGCGATGGAAAAATAAAAATTTCAGTTCAAGATTTAGAAACATTCTATGAATTTAGCGTCACTGATGATGGCCCCGGAATTGCCCCCGAATTTCACGATACAATTTTTGGTATCTTTCAAACACTTGAATCTAATCACAAAAGTTATAGTACCGGAATTGGTTTACCTATTGTTAAAAAGATTATTGAAACCGAAGGCGGAAAAATCCAATTAGAATCGCAACTAAATCGAGGTACGACATTTCGCTTTACTTGGTTAAAGCAAAGTTGCGAATAATTCAAAAAAAAGGCGAGCAAAGCCCACCTCAAAATTTATTCGCCAAATCTACTTGATTATAGAATCAACTCTAAATCGACCTATTTCGGAAAAGTACGGCTATTATTTTATGTTCTAAAAGCAACATTTATTTACATTAAATCCTAAACCATCGCTATACATTCAATTTCCACCAAAACATCTTTTGGTAAACGAGAAACCTCAACACAAGCCCGTGCGGGAGCGGTTGCTTCATCAAAGTATTTTGCATAAACTGCATTCACCGCAGCAAAATCACCCATGTTTTTTAAAAATACGGTAGTTTTTACAACATTTTCAAATGTAGCGCCAGCTTCCGTTAAAATAGCTTCTAAATTAGTCATTACCCGTTCCGTTTGTTTCGTCACGTCGTCAGTGTAGACAACATTACCCGCTCTTGGATCGATCGCAATTTGTCCGGCAACGAAAAGCATTTGCCCCGAAGCCATCACAGCTTGATTGTAAGGTCCTACGGGTGCGGGTGCATTATCAGTTTTAATAACTTTACGAGTCATAGATACCACCTGAGATTCAGCTCCTAATTGGTGGGGTTCTATCTGTGCTTGATAGATTTCCCCATCTGGCATTATCGCACCAGTTAGCTCTGCATTTTCAAATGTAGCGCCGTAAATATTCGCATTGGTTAAATCTGTACCTTGAAAATCCAATCCTCTCAGATTTACATTCGTGACGTACCCACACTTCTCTTCGAGTAAGTGTAGGCTTCTGAGTGACTCGTCATTGACGACATAATTTGATAGTTCGTAGTAGCGCTTCAGCGCCGGGCGGATTCCGCCCGGCGCTGAAGCGCTACTACCAACAATGATTTATCCAGCAGAATTAATGTGGTGAAACATACATATCTCGTTACAACTCAAATTTTTCTCCTGCCATAACACACCCTACATTCTATTTTTCAACAATCGAAAATCTAAAATCCTAAATCCTGGGACGTATCCCATAATGCCGATATCGCCAATAATCTCGCAAAATCTCATCGTGGTCAAAACATAAATTACGGGGTACGTTCCAAGACTCAAAAATTGCTGCATCTTTGGCATCATCTCCCCCTTTCGGCTCTCCTTTGGCAGTCGCAATAAACACAATGCTAATTGTATGCTTGCGTGAATCCCGTTTGGGATCGGAATATACGTGAAACTGTTCGATTAACTCTACTTCTAAACCGATTTCTTCCAAAGCTTCCCTTTTTGCTGCCGTCTCCACAGCTTCCCCATAATCGACAAAACCACCAGGAATAGCCCAACCGAATGGTTCGTGATCACGTTCGATTAATACTATTGGTCGATGTGGTTTATCAATTAACTCGATGATGATATCTACTGTAGGAGCCGGATTTCGGTAAGTCATAAAATTTTAGATTTTGGATTTTGCGGAAAGTTTGGGGTGTAGATGTTCTTCCCCCAAAACTTTCCAAGACAGATTTTGGATTATATCTTTAGAAAATAGCTAACTCCCCATTACCAATTACCCATTACCAATTCCCCATGCCCAATGTCCAATGCCCTATTCCCAACAACTAACATTGTGATAGATTCGATTGGATATGCTTTTTTTATAGTCAGGATAATTTATGTCTTTTCCTAGAAGCAGCGGTATTCTACTTCATCCTACTAGTTTTCCGGGTCGCTTTGGTATTGGCGATTTAGGCGATGAAGCTTACCGTTTTATTGATTTTCTCAAAGATAGTTATCAGCACTATTGGCAAATTTTACCTTTAGGCCCGACTGGTTTTGGTAATTCTCCTTATATGTGCTATTCGGCTTTGGCGGGTAATCCGCTGTTGATTAGCCTGGAGAAGTTGCGCGATCGCGGTTTACTCATCGATGATGATTTTGCTAACGTACCCGAATTTCCTTTGGATAATGTGGATTATCAGTTGGTAGAGTCAACTAAAATTCCTTTGTTAAAAAAAGCTTGCTCTAATTTTAAAGCTAATCAGATAAAGGAACAGCAGCAAGCATTTGAACAATTTTGCGTTAATAAAGCTTATTGGCTGGATGATTATAGTTTATTTATGGCGCTTAAGGATAGTGGTGGAGGCGCAAACTGGAATAGTTGGGATGAAGATATCGCTAAACGCAAACCCAAAGCGATAGAAAAGGCAAAAAAAGATTTAGAAGATCAAGTATTTTACCACAAGTTTCTTCAGTTTGAATTTTATAGTCAATGGTCGAATTTGAGGAAATACGCTAACGATTGCGGCGTTAAGATTATTGGCGATATTCCGATTTATGTAGCTCATGATAGCGCCGATGTTTGGGGAAATCCTGAGAATTTTTCTTTGGATAAAGATACTGGTGAAGCTTCGTTAATGGCTGGTGTACCGCCAGATTACTTTAGCGCTACTGGTCAATTGTGGGGTAATCCAGTTTACGATTGGAAGCAGTTGGAAAAGCAAAAGTTTAAGTGGTGGGTACAGCGTTTTGAAGCGATGCTCGATTATGTAGATATTATTCGTATCGACCATTTCCGGGGATTTGAAGCTTATTGGGCAGTACCTTTGGGTGAAGAAACTGCAATCAATGGAGAATGGTTAAAGGCTCCCGGAGATGAGTTGTTTGAAACTATTAAAAAGGAACTTGGTACTCTACCTGTATTAGCAGAAGACTTGGGAACCATTACCCCAGATGTGGAAGCGTTACGAGATAAGTTTGAATTTCCCGGTATGAAGGTTTTGCAGTTTGCTTTCGGTGGAGATGCTAGCAATCCTTATTTACCTTTCAATGTCCAAGAACAGAATTGTGTAATTTATACGGGAACTCACGATAACGATACTACCGTTGGTTGGTATGAAAAAGCCAACGATGATGAAAAACGCAACTTAAATTTCTATCTAGGTAATATAAGTCCCGATGGAGTGCATTGGGATTTGATTCGCTTGGCGATGGGTTCGGTTGCAAATGTCGCTATTTTCCCCTTACAAGACATTTTGGGATTGGGTTCTAATGCTCGAATGAATATTCCTAGTCAAGGAGAAGGTAACTGGGAATGGCGCTATCGACATGAAGCGATGAATCCCGAATTGTCCCAACGGATGAAGGATTTCGTGGAATTTTTCGGGCGATCGCCAGTTGGTTGAGATGGGGAGATAGGGAGATAGGGAGATGGGGAGATAAATACTTTCTTCAACTCCTAACTCCTAACTCATAACTCCTAACTTAATTCAAAGCGACTCTAAGCTGTTCAACTTTTCCGGGTTGACCCATTTTTTTGGCTTCCTGTTGATTGACGCTGACTAAAACTCCTCCAGCGTTTCCTGCTTTGACGGTGAGTTCTTTTTGTGCTGTCCAGGTACGCTTGCTTCCTTCTTCTAAGGTTCCTTCAAAAGTTGTTTTACCGTCGGCTGTTACCTGAATCCAAGATGATTCTTTTAAGGTAACTCCAACTTGAACTTCTTTTTGATTTTTAGAAAAGCTGTTGGTTTGAGTAACTGATTCTGGTTTACTTGGAATCGGTTTGTTTTCGCGAGCAATGTTATTTGACTTCACAGCAGGTTTAGTCTCGCTGCCAATGATTGTTGCACCATTCAACCAAGCCGATAAACCACTCACAGAACCCGCAGTTAACAATACATATAATAGGTAAAAATAAATGGGACGCAGTTTAAAGAATGAAGGATTTTTCCAAACTGGTTTGAGAACTACTCTGCTCGTACCTATAGGAAATTTACTGGCAAATTCTGCTCCGTTGTAGCCTATTGCATGGGCATACTGTCTGATTAAACCCTGAATGTAAACTGGTTCTGGTAAATCATCAAAGTTACCTTCTTCTATTCCTACTACCTGCCGTCGGGGAATTTTGGTATAGGCAACCACATCTTCCACCGTAAAGTCATATTGTTCGCGTGTAGCTTTTAGCTGTGCCCCCAATTGTGCCAACTTTTCGGCTCTTTGTTCTTCTATAGAAGTTGGGGGAGTTGCTTTTTCTGAATCCTTCCTTTTAAACCACTTCATCTTTTTCTGCGCTCCTTGGGCCAACTGAATCATTAATAGGGATTTCCTGGAACTCTTTGTGCAAATAGAGAATTTCGTCCTCTGTTAGGTAGCGAAAACTAGCCGGTGATAAATATTCTTTTTTGGATTCTTTTTTGGGTAATTGTAGTTTTATAGAACCGATAGCGGTACGATGCAATTCAAGCACCGGATAACCTAGTTGTTCGGCTACACGGCGAATTTGGCGGTTTCTTCCCTCCTTGAGAACTATTTCTAAACAGCTTTTTCCAGCCCTACATTCTACTAGCTGCACTTTCGCCGCTCGCGTTTTTCTTTTGTCTAAAAAAACACCATTCCGCCACATCTGTAACGTTTCTTCTGGTGGATGCCCTTTAACCAAAACGCGATAAGTCTTAGAAATGTTATGACGGGGATGTGTCAACTTAAATGTCAAATCCCCATCATTCGTTAATATCAATGCTCCCGTAGAGTCTGCATCTAAACGACCAACTGGGTGGATACCCTTACCAAAGCGCAACTCTTCTGGTAATAAATCTAACACAGTTGGTCTTGCTTGAGGATCGTAACACGTGGAAACAACTCCCCGTGGTTTATTAATTAACAAATAGGTAGAAATCGGACGCTTTTTTTCAGAAATGTTTTTACCATCAACGGAAATAGTATCCGTGTCAGGATTTACTTTCTGCCCTAAGTGCGCCAATACACCATTTACCATCACCCGTTCAAGCTTAATCAATTCTTCTGCTTGACGGCGTGAGGCAATTCCCCATTGTGACAGAACTTTTTGTAACCTAACCCCCATGTATTTTTACTGATATCCCATCAGTTCATATCTAAATAAGAATATAGTATTGATGTTTTGTAAATGAAAAGCTGTTTTGATACAGTTAGTATTTGCTTCTTTGCTTATCCGTTTACAGTTACCCTGACTACATTTATAGCTCTCAAATGCACAAAAAAAATAAGTTTAGATTAATCACAAATGTTTTGACTAAAGCGATTAAATTGTGGTTAAGAACACAAGTTAGCGATATAGACCAACTTCAGCTTGATATTCAAGCAGGCGATCGCCAACTGATTTCTGGATGCATACCCAGTGTCTCAATTGTTGCTAAAAGTGCAGTTTATCAAGGTCTTCATTTATCAAAAGTTGATTTAGTTGCAAAAAATATTCGCATTAATATCGGTTCTGTTATCAAAGGACAACAGCTACGATTGTTAGAAAAAGTACCAGTAATCGGCGAATTAAGTCAACGGGAAGAAGACTTATCAGCTTCTTTGTCTAGTAGATTATTATCAACTGCTTTAAATGATGTTCTGTTTAAACTTTTACCAGAATTGCGACCTAATTCCAAGTCAATTAGTTGGGAAAAAGTAAAAATTAACGAATCTTCCCTTGTAATCACCGCCATCATGGATGAAGAAAACAATTCTCAACCATTAGATATTTGTATGGGATTAAACTTACTCAGTCCCCATGAATTACGCATCGCACCTCTAACTGTTACAAGCAATACAAAAACTCTGTTTGAAAGTAGCGATGGCGAGTATTTTGACTTGGGTTCCGACGTGGAAATTCAAGACTTACAATTGACGAACGGAAAGATTATTTTTCAAGGGATTATTAATGTGAATCCATAATAAAAAACAAAGAATAATTATTTTCAGTTACCAAGGTTAAAGGTTAAAATTCTCCTTGTCCCCTTGTCCCCTTGTCCCCTTGTCCCCTTGTCCCCTTGTCCCCTTGTCCCCTT
>NZ_CAWUDI010000079.1:0-23403 GCF_963920925.1 Calothrix sp. CCY 0018
TTAATTATTAATGCACCATATTTAGTGTACCTCATTTATCTGCAATTTGCTGTATATAACTCGGTGGTAAATATATAAATAATTATGCTTAACTACTTATAATGGTGATATTGGGTTATGACACACTACTAACTTAATTGATAATTGATCATTGATGATCCACACCCTCCGGGTGAAAACTGATTATGAAAAAGCTTTTAATTACCGGCGCAAGTGGGTTTCTAGGATGGCATTTATGTGAATTAGCAAAAAAGGAATGGGATGTATATGGAACTTATTTTTCTCATAATTTAAAAATTCCGGGAAGCAAGTTGGTGAAAGTCGATGTAACCAATTTCGCGGAACTTAAAAGGGTATTTCAACAAATTCAGCCATCAGCAGTTATCCACACCGCAGCATTATCTCAACCTAATTATTGTCAAACCCATCAGCAAGAATCGCACTCAATTAATGTTACGGCATCTTTGAATCTTGCGGGATTGTGTGCTGATAATTCAATTCCATGCGTCTTCACTTCAACAGATTTGGTGTTTGATGGTATGAAGGGCTATTATCAGGAAACAGATAGCGTAAATCCGGTGAATATTTACGGCGAGCATAAGGTTATGGCGGAAGTTGGGATGTTAGCACGTTATCCCCAAGCTGCTATTTGCCGAATGCCTTTAATGTTTGGTAGTGCAACTCCTACAGCAACCAGTTTTTTACAATCATTTATCAAAACGCTTCAAGAAGGAAATGTTTTAAAGTTATTTATAGATGAATTTCGCACTCCGGTAAATGGAAAAACCGCTGCTGAGGGATTGTTGTTAGCTTTAAAGAAAGCCGAAGGAATTATTCATCTTGGTGGCAAAGAAAGAATTTCCCGTTATGATCTTGGTGGTTTATTAGTAGAAATATTTAAAATTCACGCCGCAAAAATTGAAGCTAGCCAACAAAAAGATGTCAAAATGGCAGCACCAAGGGCTAGTGATGTTTCTCTCGATAGCTCCAAAGCTTTTGAATTGGGCTATTCACCTTTAAGTTTGCGAGAACAACTTTTGTCAGTGAGCAGTGAGCAGTGAGCAGTGAGCAGTGAGCAGTTATCAGTTACCAGCTATCAATTATAAATTATTTCCCCCCATCTCCCCATCTCCCCCTTCCCCTCTCTAAATTCCGGCAGCTAAGAAAGAAATCACCCCACCGTACAATGCAGCGAATTTTCCTTCATTTACTGGTGTATCGCTGTTATTCCAAGTCGCAACTACACAATACTGTTTACCATTTTTTGCTTTTAACCAAGTTGTAAAATTGAGAACACCGGGTTCGGAACCACCTTTATATGCTATCCTTTCCCAATCTTTTGGGTTAGCAATTCCAGGGTTAATGCTCATCAAGGGTAAATCTGCAACTTCTTCCATTAATTCGCAAAGTTCTTCGGCATTGTAAAACCATTCTACATCCAAGGCGTTGGGTAAGGTTTCGATAAATTCGTTTACGTCGGGAAGCGGTTTATTGGCTAATTCTGCTAATATTTCGCGACGTTGTTTTTCATCGCTTTGACGATAACGCTGTAGTAATTTACGATTTTGAGAACCTTTTAGAATAAATAGTTCGCGCGTTGTTAGAAAAGGAATATTATTACTAGAGGAAATTGATTCAATCGATTTTCTTCCAACTTGTTTAATTAAAATATCTGTGGCTGTATTATCGCTTAGAGAAATCATTAAACTGGCGAGTGTTTGCAGCGTCAAAGGTGAATTATCCGGCCAAGTTTGTAATATTCCAGATGGTAAACTTTTATCTTCTGCTTGTAAAGTAACTATATCCGACCAAGATTTTTGTCCGGAAGCTATTTGTGATTTTAGTGTTTTGAGAACGGCTAATTTAAAGGTTGAACCTATCGCCAAGGTTGTTTGAGCGTTATAATCGGCAATAATCTCATAATCTTCTTTTACTAGAAAATTAACTTTACCCGGTATTTTTTTGAATTCGGCGATCGCACTTGATAAACTACTAAAATTTAAGCCTGGTTGCAACAGTAATCCTATTATTTGTCCTTTGCCATTTAAAGCTATTTTTGTTGGTACCGAACCTTGACTAAAATTAACTACATAGTCGCTACCATCTTTTTCGACTGCTTGATAAGTTCCAAGTTGATTTTTAACATCATTAATTATGGTATTTATTTGATTTATAGGTACTTGTGCTAAAAATTCTGCTGCAAACCATTCAGCTTTAACATCTTCGCTGGTAAATAATCTTTCTAAACTTGCTTCTGGAGTCATGGATTTAACCGAATTTTGCAATTGAGCTAAGTATAGAGTTTTTATCGGTGATGCTGATGCGTAATTGGGAGAAATAAAGGAAGAAAGAATAAGTAATGTAAATGTAATTGATAATAATATTGAGAATAATCTTTTGAAATGCATACCGGGTAGATACAAATAGGATCTTTAAGTATAAGAAAAATAATGGTGCGTTAGACTTTAGTCTAACGCACCCTACAAATACTCGCTACTTGCTTCTATTTAATCCAAAATCAAAAATCAAAAGGCTTACCCTTTGACGCAAAGCACCTGCTTCAAAGTCGCCACAACTTCTACTAAATCCGATTGATTATCCATGACTTGTTCGATCGGTTTATAAGCACCAGGAATTTCATCTAAAATCCCTTCATCTTTACGACATTCTACACCTTTGGTTTGCTCGATCAAATCATCTAGAGTATAAGCTTTTTTTGCTTTAGTTCTTGACATTAATCTACCCGCACCATGAGCGCAAGAACAAAAACTTTCAACGTTACCTTTACCTTTAACAATATAAGATTTTGCTCCCATCGAACCGGGAATAATTCCATAGTCTTCTTGCTGCGCTCTGACAGCACCTTTACGAGTAACGTACACATCTTCGCCAAAATGCACTTCTTTCTCGGAATAATTGTGATGACAATTTACCACCAATAATGGTTTAAACGGCTTTCCACCTGATAAATGCTTTTCAACAATCTTCTTAAACCTCGCCATCATGACATCGCGATTAAAACGAGCGTATTCCTGCGCCCACTGCAAATCATGCCAATAAGCAGCAAATTCTGGAGTACCCGATACAAAATGAGCTAAATCTTTGTCTGGTAAGTTAGTATCGGCCATTTTAGCTAAATCCTTCGCCGTACTAATATGATATTGCGCCAACTTATTGCCAATATTGCGGGAACCAGAATGCAGCATCAGCCAAACTTGATTTTCTGTATCCACACAAACTTCGATAAAGTGATTCCCACCGCCAAGGGAACCCAACTGTTTGATGGCTTTACTTTCTAAATCTTGCACTCCACTATGCAAGTCTTTAAAATCGCTCCAATTTTGCCAGTTGGTTACAGATGTTTCTACATCTTTATTTTCGTTAAAACCAGTAGGAATTGCTGCTTCAATATCAAGGCGAATTTTTTTCAGTTTACCTTCTAATTTATCGCCTTTAAATGGAGTTTTGATCGCTCCCATGCCGCAGTTATGAACAAATACACCCGCTTTCAAAGCAAAATTATGATATTCAGGTACTGTTAAACAATAAACATCTTCTGTATATTCTACAGGTACAACAGCAACCACTTTATGATTGTACCGAACAACATCACGCTCAGACTGGAATGAGGCTACAGAAACAAAGTCCTCCTGCGAGAAGTTCATGAAATCAATTTGTGCTTTTTGCCATCTACCAGAATATGGCTGAGAAATCAAAGTATAACCATCTCGATCTAATTTAGAATAAAAGGGCATCAAAGATGTTTCAGCTTCAAGATGTTGCGCTTCTTTATAAGTACCATCCCGCAACATAAATTCATGATCTGGAGTACAAATAATTTCTTCACCATTATCTAAAATTACTTTTACCAAAGACGCATTTTTTCTAGTTAATTTAGCGCTTGCTTTAGCCGCTACAATTTTACCTGTTGGAGTACAGGCATAGACAATAAATTCTTGATTACGAGTAGCTAATTCTTTTAAAGAGTAAGACTTTCCATCAACTAAAGGAATTAAAGTATTACCCACAAAACAACCAATATCAACCCCCACAGCAGCAGGAATAATCGCTTCTTTAGTCGCAATTACCGAACCAACTAAAGCACCTTTTCCTAAATGAACATCGGGCATCAAAGCTACGTGTTTAAATACAAAAGGTAGCGATGCGACATTCTTCGCCATCTGGGTTTCGTTGTCTTTTAATTCGTGATTTGCCCAGGATAAGACGGGGACTTCTGCTGGAATTTCTAACTTTTTATAAGGCATAATTCGATTTTAGATTATCTGTAAATAACTTTAAAAATATTCGACTGCGGACTATTTTAGGTTCGTAGTAGCGCGGTGATTCGCATCCGAATTCTGAACCCGGAGGGGCTAAAGCGCTACTACAAACTAAACAACCTATGTAACATAATTGTAGTACAAAAATTGAGAAAGTCAATTTTTCGGTGCTAGAACAAAAAACACGGAATTGACAAAAATATAATAAAATTTTATTAACTAAATACTTTTAACTGACCGTAATACCCATATTAAGGATTTATAAGGAATTATACAGATGGCAGTTCGTGAAGATACAATTTGGGAACGTTTTTTATCTCCAGTGGTTCGTCTGTTGATTGATGAAGAAGAGTTGCGGCGTTATTCTCAGAGTGTGGATTGGGAGCAAGAGAGCGATCGCTTCCGACGAGATGATGTTGTGATTCCTGCATACTACAGTTCGCAAAATTTTCATGGGGTAGATAAAGGATATTTGAATCCTGGTGCTGCGGTGAGTTACGATGCGGTTACTCAATATGCTTTACCACCAAATGAAACTTGGATTCGTCAAGCTTTAATTGATGGGGTAAATGTAAAACCGCGACGCATTCTCGATTTGGGTTGCGGTACGGGTTCTACAACTATTATGTTAAAGCAGGCTTTCCCGGATGCAGAAGTCATCGGAATGGATTTGTCTCCTTATATGTTGCTCAGAAGTTTCCACAAGTCGGAAAGTGCTGGTTTAAACATTGAGTGGCAGCAGGGGAATGCTGAAAATACGAATTTTCCTGATGCTTCGTTTGATTTGGTTACGGCTTCTTTATTGTTCCATGAAACACCAAGCAGTACCACTCAAGCAATTTTGCATGAATGTTTTCGGTTGTTGGTACCTGGCGGACAAGTTTTAATTTTAGATGGCAATCAGAAGACTTTACGTCAGATGGAATGGCTAAGTGATATTTTCGAGGAACCTTATATCCACGAATACGCTGCTGATAGTACGGATGCGAAGATGGGTGCTGCGGGATTTGCAATGGTACGAACCGAAGAGGTATGGTTTACCAGTCAGTTGACAAGCGGTATCAAGCCGATTTTAGCAGAAGATAAAGCTACTCAAACTAATATTAAGCGCTATACTCCGACTTCTAATAGTACATTAGATGATAGCTTTGGTTTTCCGTCTCCAGCGTAGCAAGTAAGCATGATAAAGGCAGTTATATTTGATTTTAATGGCGCTATTATTAATGATGAGCCAATTCATCAGCAATTGATCGAAGAAATTTTGTTAGAAGAAAATCTGGTACTCAAACGGGGTGAGTATCGGAAAACCTGTTTGGGATGTAGTGACAGAGCTTGTTTGCGAAATTTATTAGCCAGTCGCGGCAGGGTTGCCTCGGAAGAGTATTTGACTAAGTTACAACAGAAAAAAGCTCGAAATTACGTTGAGCAAATAGAAACTTTAGAGAAATTGCCTTTATATCCAGGTTTAACTGATTTTATATTTAAAATACGTTCGAGCGACTTAAAATTAGCAATAGTTAGCGGTGCGATTCGCCAGGAAATTGAGTTAGTTCTTAAACGAGCCGAGTTAGCTGAATTTTTTCAAATTATAATTGCATCTGACGATATTACTACTGCGAAACCAAAACCCGACGGTTATTTACTCGCACTCGAACGTTTAAACCAAAAATATCCAGAATTAAATCTGCAAGCAAACGAATGTTTAGCTATTGAAGATACACTTGCAGGTGTTGAAGCAGCCAAAGCAGCAGGCATGAAAGTAGTCGGAGTTGCCAATACCTATCCGTATCATATGCTACACCGTCAATCCGACTGGACTGTAGATTATTTAAATGAATTGGAATTAGAACGAATACAACAACTTTATTCTCCTGAAGATGAGTAGGGAATTCATAGTTCGTAGTAGCGCTACTCTATCTCCCTCCGGGAGACGCTTCGCTAACGAGAAAACTGAGCCGCACGCGGAGCGTGAACGTTTACAGCGCATCTGAAATCCGGATGCGAGTCACCGCGCTACTACAAACCTGGGAACAAAGGCTCTAGCAATCTGTCATACCTGCAATATAAATAAAATTCATACTCCCTATCTTCCGCAACCAATTCTTCTGAACCTGACTTTACATATACCTTCGCATAGCGATATGCTTTTGCGGTTATTAGTTGTTTTATTCTTCGGATATTTTATCTAAAATTATTATGGCTCAATCGAACTCACCATCACAAAAACCGAGTGCAATTAATCTAGTTTTTGTGGGTTTTATTGCAGTTGCGATTATTTTGGCAGCTTATACAAATAATATGGAAGCTGTTACTAAAGCAAGTTTTGAGTCGGCAAAAACTGCTGTTGGTTTGGCGATCGATCTAATTGGAGTTATGGCGCTTTGGTTGGGATTAGTGCGGGTTTTGGAAGCTGGTGGTTTGATGTATACCATTGCCAAATATCTCAAACCTTTAATGATCAAACTGTTTCCCGACGTACCTCCTACTCACCCAGCAATGGGGGCAATAATTCTGAATATTTCTGCGAATATGTTGGGTTTGGGAAATGCTGCTACTCCTTTTGGGATTAAAGCAATGGTTGAGCTTAATAAGATTAATCCGGTTAAAGGAACTGCTACTAATGCAATGTGTTTATTTCTGGCAATAAACACTTCTAGCGTGACTCTACTACCTTTAGGTGTAATTGGGATTAGGGCTGCGGCTAATAGTCAAAACCCGGCAGCAATTTGGATACCAACTTTAATTGCTACTTTATGTTCTACTTTTGTGGGAGTTTCTGTTGCTTTGTGGTTGGGTAAGAGAAGTAAGAAAAAGGGTGAGGCACCGGAATGTAAAAATTTAGAATTAGAAGAAGTAGAAGTAGGAAAAGTTGGAGAAGTTGGAGAAGTTGGAGAAGTAGAAAGTGAAGCTGTTGAACAAGATTATTCGCATCTGATTTATCCAGTAGGAAAAGCTTCAAAACTGCTAGCTTGGTTATTTATTTTAGGATTTATTGGCAGTTGGGTTTATGGGGTAATCAAAGTTGGTAGTCTTGGGGGATTCTTTAATCAAGATTTTCTTTCCCATTGGTTGATGCCAGCTTTAATATTATTAATTATTGCTTATGGGGTGGGAAGAGGAGTTAAAGTTTATGAAGCAGTTACAGAAGGAGCCAAACAAGGATTTGGTATTGCGATTAGCGTAATTCCTTTTTTGGTAGCTATTTTAGTCGCAATTGGGATGTTTCGGGCATCGGGTGCAATGGATGTTCTTGCTGAGGTTTTAAATCCGATTACTGGTTTCATTCAACTTCCAGCAGAAGTATTACCAATGGCTTTAATACGCCCTCTTTCTGGAGGTGGTGCATTTGGAATCATGAGTGAATTAATTGAAAAAGCACCGGATTCCTATAGTGCTTTTGTTGCTTCTACTATGATGGGAAGTACGGAAACAACTTTTTATGTACTTGCAGTTTACTTTGGTGCAGTAGGAATTACTAGTATTCGTCATGCTTTAGTTGCTGCTTTATTAGCCGATGCAACTGGATTAATTGCTGCTTGTTTTCTTTCTTCTATATTTTTTAATTTGGTTTGAAATTAATTTTTTAGCGATGAATCAATATTCCTCAGCATTTACAACGGTAAATTAATGATAAATTCCGCTCCTTCACCTGGTGCAGAATTAACTTCGATGCTTCCGTTGTGTTTTTCAAAGATAATTTGATGAACGATAGATAACCCTAACCCCGTTCCTTTACCTACGGGTTTAGTTGTATACAAATATTCAAAAATAGAATTTCTCACTTCTTCTGTCATACCTGCACCATTATCTTTAACCCGAATTGAAATTTGATTATTCTTGACAATTAAAGAAGTTGTAATTGTAATGCGATTGGGATTAGCTTGAATTTCTTCAAAACGGAGTCCGGAATTAGATTCTTCTAACGCATCAATTGCATTAGAAATTATATTCATAAATACTTGAGAAAGTTGTCCTGGGAAACATTTCAATGAAGGTAAATCGGCATAATCTTTGACAATTTCAATTTCCGGTTGATTATTTGAAGCTTTAAGTCGATGTTTGAGAATCGTCAAAGTGCTATTGATGCAATCATGGATATTACAATCAACTTTCTTTTGAGTATCTGCACGAGAAAAAGTACGCAAGCTAATGCTTAAATCGTAAAGACGATCGACTCCTTGCTGCATTGAAGCAATCAGTTTAGGTAAGTCTTCATACAAATATTCTAAATCTATAGCTTCAATTTCTTTTGTGATCTCCTTGACTGGATCGGGATAGTGATTTTGGTATAAATTAATCAAGTCAAATAAATCTGTGACAAATTCATTGGCAACTTTGATATTACCACCAATAAAACTGATGGGATTATTAATTTCATGGGCAATACCTGCAACTAAACTACCTAAAGCGGACATTTTTTCGCTTTGTACAAGTTGTAACTGCATTTGTTTTAAATCATCAAGGGAGAATTCCAATTGTTTGGCGTAGTTTTGTGCTTGATGGTAAAGCTGAGCGTTTTGTAACGAAATTGCAGCTTGAGAACATAATAGATTTAAAAGTTCAACGCGCGCGGTTGTAAATGCTCCTGGTATCGAACGATTTTCTAAATATAATAAACCAATTAGTTTCCCTTGATGAAGGATAGGAAAGCATAACATACTTAAAGGTTGATATGACTGTATGTAGAAATCTCCCATAATGCTTTTATCTTTTGTCGCATTATCGACAACTAAACATTCTTGAGAGTTTTTCACATAATTTAGTACTGAAATTGGCACCTCCGTACTTTCTTCAACGGCGAGAGATAGCTGTAGCGTCGGTTGATTATATTTTTCTGTCTCATCTACTGTAGCGATAGCTTCAATAAATAATGTACCGTTTTTATCTAAAATCAATGCACCTTTTTGGGCACCTGCATTTTCTAAAACTACTTGCATTAGTACACCGAGCAATTTATCCAGTTGAATCTCGCTACTTATTACTCTTGAAGCTTTAATCGCTGTCGATAAATCTAATACAGATGAACCTGCAACAGTGGATGTGCTAGCAGAAGTAAGAAAAATGGTTTCTTTTGCTTGAATAGTAGTTGTTTTAGTTGCTAATACAGAAGTTAGTAATTGAGGGTAACTTTGTTCTAAATTATTTACTTTGGCTTTTGCTCCCCACCGTGCGTAAGCATAGTAAGCATTAGTGATGTAAACTTGAGCTATTTGGTTTTTACCCCATTCTAGATAAAATTTGGCTGCTAGTTCGTTAGCAAGCGCTTCTTCATGAACGTATCCATTTTCTTTGGCTAATGCAATGGCTCGATCGTATAATTCGATAGCTGATAGTTTATCATCGGAAACTCGATAAAATTCCGCTTCTACTAAGAGGTATTTATGTAAAAAGTTTTCCGGACAATTATCAGCCCAAATTTTCATTTGTTTCTGATTTTCTTGCAGTTGTTGCAAATACTGATTCTTGATCTCTTGTCTGTTTTCGGTAGCGTAACTTTGAATTAAATTTAGCGAATAATATAAATTATGTACCGCTGTCACGAAAAATCCCATTACATACGGTAAATATTCTTTTGCCGATAAAACACAGTTTAAGGATTCTTGATATTTTCCATATGTAAATAAAACTTGAGATTTCATGATTTGATAGCAGCAAATAGCCATCCAAGATTGATTTGTCTGACATCTTTGCAAATACTGTTTTTCGGAAATATCCGATGTGGAAAATTCAGATATACTTGCTGTCATACCGCGTAAGTTATGCAAAATAAACTCATAAGCGGTAAGAGTATCAATCATTGCTTGATTTTTAGTTTTAATATTAAATTCTAATAAAACAGGTAATTCCGAACTTATATCTGTCAGATTTACACCTTGATTAAATAAATTTAACGCTTTACCAAACAATGTATATCCGGTAAATTGTAATTCTCCAGCATCTAATCCAAATTGGTAAGCTTCATCGAATAGCTTGTTAGTTAATTTTATATGCTTAAACCAATGATTAATAAAAGCAGCAAAAATAAAGTATGTTTTACATTTTAAAGAAGGATTATTAAAGTTATTGCTGACATTAACCCCTAGCAAACCAAATTCATAGCCAGATTTGTAGTTTTGTAAAACCGAGCCAAGAAGAATACCATAGTTTGAATAACCTTTTGCAGACTCCGATATGTTCCCGTATTTCAAAGAAAGAGCAACTAACTTTAAAGATACTATCGGATAAAGTTCTACCTGACCGATATAAGTAGCTGGATCGAGATTCATTAATATTTTGCTAGCAATGATTTTCTCAGCGTCTTGCATTTGAGATAAAGATAACAGCGAAGATATCTCTCTACCATCTAATAAATCGGTTACTTGTTGAAAATCAGCTTGTAATTCAGCATCTAAATTCCTAGAAGGTAAACTTATTCCCAATTCCTTTAAAGCTTCTCTGCCAACTTTAATGCTATCTAAACATTTTGCATCAACTGTATATTGTACAACTAAAATATTATATAATTCAGCTTTTTCTACATTTGTCTTGACTTGAGAAATCGCACTATTAATTATTTGTTCTGAAACATCGAAGTTTCCATTTAAGTATTCTGCTTCTGCTCTTTCTCTATGTAAATTAAACGATAAAAAGTACTGTTCCTGCCAGCTATTTTCATTTAGTAATGACATCGCTATTGATAAATATTCATTAGCAGCCATGTAAGCCGTTGACTTCTTTGCTTTTATACCGGCTAATAAGTTTAAATGAGCTAATTTTTTTCTTTCAACTGCATGATAAATTAATTCAATCCCATAATTTAAATGATTAACAATATCAAATATTTTCTCTTCTTTCTCTGTTTCCGATGTATTTTCTAAAAGTAATTTTCCAATTTTTATATGCGTATGTTTTTTATCTTCATCCGGAATTAATGAATATGCTGCTTGCTGGATTCGGTCGTGCAAAAACTTGTATTGTACTGATAATTGTTCGCCACTCAGAGCCAAATTTTCATTATTATTAGCATCTTCAGATTGAAAAAACTTGTAAACTTCGGTAGTAGGTAAAATTAATCCTTCTTGCAAAGCTTTCCATAAATCGGCAGCAGTCTCTACCTGATATTTTTCCGAAATTATCGACAAACTATTTAAATCAAATTGATTACCAATACAAGCAGCAAGTTTCAGAATTTCTTGGGTTTGTATGGGTAATTTATGCAATTGAAGCGCAATAAATTCGACAACATCATCAGTTAATGCCAATTCTTGCAATGCAACAATATCGCATACCCAACCACTTTGGGAAGAATCACTATTATGGTTAAAAGTAATTAAACCATCTTGATGCAATGACTTGAGAAATTGGTTGCTAAAGAAAGGATTTCCCTTCGTTTTTTGATAAATTAAATCTGTCAAAGGGAATGTTAAAGCTTCAGAACATTGAAGAGTATCGACAACTATATTATTTAAGTCCTTTTTTTCTAAAGGAGATAAAGGAATTGTATTGATAGTTGCTCCATTTAAACTAATAGTTTTGAGGATTTTAATTAAAGGATGGCTTCGAGATACTTCATTATCCCGATATGCGCCGATGAGCAATAAATGTTTTGTATCAGCTTCACTCATCATTAATTGGATTAAGTTAAGTGATGCAGAATCAGCCCATTGTAAGTCATCTAAAAAAATTACTAACGGGTGTTTGTGACTGCTGAAAACTTGGAGGAACTTTTGCACTAATAAATTGAAACGATTTTGTGCCTCATTTCCAGATAGTTCAACAGGTAATGGTTGTTTGCCTATAATTTGTTCTAACTCTGGAATTACATCTATAATTATTTGACCATTTTCCCCTAAAGCATTCAAAATATTTGCTTTCCAAACTTGAACTTGACTACTACTTTCACCTAAAAGTTGTCTCATCAAATCTCGGAAAGCTTCTAAGAAAGCAGAAAAAGGCAAATGACGATTAAATTGGTCATATTTACCTTTAATAAAATAACCCCGTCTTTCAACAATCGGTTTGTGGACTTCATTAACTACAGCAGTTTTCCCAATACCCGAAAATCCAGTAACAAGCACCATTTCGATTGGGGATTGATTTTCTATTAATAATTCTTCCCCTGCAATTCTATCAAATGCTGCTAGCAAAGTTGCGACTTCTGCTTCTCTACCGTACAATTTTTCAGGGATGATAAAACGGTCTGAAATATCTCTTGTTCCTAATTCAAAACGTGCAATATTTCCTGTTTCTTTCCAAGCTTGAGCGCATATTTCTAAGTCGTATTTTAGTCCTAAAGCAGTTTGATAGCGTTCTTCTGGATTCTTTGCCATTAATTTGGCAACAATATCGGATAATACTGAGGGAATCTTAGGATTAATAACTTTTACATTTACTGCTTGTTTGGCAATATGAGAATGTACTAACTCAATGGGATCTTCTCCGCTAAAAGGTAACTTTCCCGTCAATAGTTCGTAAAAAGTAATACCCAAACTATAAAAATCCGTGCGATAGTCTATACCCCGGTTCATTCGTCCAGTTTGTTCGGGAGAAATGTAAGCTAAAGTTCCCTCCAAAATATTAGGATTTTTCAACTGTTGAGTTTCTCTAGGTAATAAAGAAGCAATACTGAAGTCTATAAGTTTTACTTGCTTCGTGTCGGGTTGAATCAAAATATTGGCTGGTTTGATATCTTTATGAATCAAACGATGACGATGAAGTGAATCGAGAATCTTAGCAATTTCAGTAGCAATACTGAGAAAGGTATCTAGAGAAATTATTTGTAATGCTTCTTCAAGAGTTAAATAATCTAGAAGAGAAATTCCTCCAAAATCTTCCATCACTAAGGCATAACCGTTGCGATCGGTTTCCAAGAACAATGGTTTGACAATACCATCTAAGTTAAGGTTTTTAGTAACAATATACTGATTTCGGAATGAAACAAGTTCGTTAAAGCTAGGGAAATCATCTCGCATAACTTTGACGATTACCGATGCTTCATCAGACTCTCTTTTTCCTCGAAAGACAAGCGTTCTGGCACTTGTGTAGATTTGTTCCTCAATCTTATACCCTGGAAGTTTTACTGTTGGAGATGCCATATCAATTCACCCTATATTTTCTTCTAGCTTTGGTTTTAGTATTCCCCAATCAACGCTATTTGTAACACTGAGACAATATTGATAGATTCCATCTAGTATATATTGTAAACATGAAGTTTAAAATAATACCTTTTATTAAAATTTTTTGTTGATATGATATCGCTTTTTATATGTAAGATCCTTTCACTATGGGGTTTTTTAGCCACATTCTTTTGGCTTAATTCTTGATAATTAGTATTTAATGTTACTAAAAAAAGTAAGAATTCTGATATTTTTCTTCAGCACAATTTTAAATATAATTACGTATTTTCTATCTGTATTATTTGCCTAAAACAGGATTAACCTAGACTTAATCGGCATTTAAAAATTAATTAGTATCCATTAAATTTATGAAAAGTGAAATTTCCACTCCACTTATCGGTTATATGAAACAGTTAGAAAGTGAAGGTATTACTGATATAGAAACAATAGCAGAGCATTTATACGACCATCATACTCGTCAAATTGGACTTGGTTTGTATTCAAATGGTAGGTATACCCAATCTGGAAGTGATGTTCAAACTAATGTTATTTCAGATGCTAATACCCCTGCAAAAGAATGTATTTTGTGGTGCATAAATCATTACTTAGGATTGAATAGAAATCAAAAAATTATCGATAAAGTTTGTCAAGCCGTGCAGGAATATGGAACCGGCTGCGGCACTTCTGCACTTTCAGGGGGAATGTCAAAGCTACACAAACAAGTCGAGCAGAAGCTAAAAGACTTAGTGGGGAAAGAAAGTGTACTACTTTTCCCCACAGGTTATACAACAAATATGGGTTGTTTAGCAGCTTTACCGGGAAAAAACGATTTAGTTATATTTGATAGAGAAAGTCATGCTTCTTTAATTGATGGAGTAAAGTTATCTGGGAAAAAGTGGATATCTTTTAAGCATAATGATTTAGAAGACTTAGATAAAAAGTTAGAAAAATATAATAAGAAATACGAAAATATTTTTGTTGTGGTTGAATCCGCTTATTCAATGAGCGGTGATTTAGCACCATTGAAAGAAATCACTGAGTTAAAGCAAAAGCATAAATTCTTGATTTATGTTGATGAAGCTCATACCTTTGGTTTTTACGGTAAAAATGGAGCGGGTTACTGTAATGAATTAGGAATTACAGAACAAGTTGACTTTATTGTTGCAACTTTATCAAAAGCTACAGCTTCTATTGGTGGATTTGTAGCCACAAAAGCAAAGTACATACCTTTACTTCAATGGCGTGCTAATACATATACATTTCAAGCTTGTTTACCTCCTGGAGATGCAGCAGCAGTTTTAGGTTGTTTGGAAGAAATTGAAAATAACCCTCAACTGGTTGAGTCTCTTCATGAAAATAATAGATACATGAGAGAAAAATTAACCCATCTTGGTTTTGATTTAGGCTCCAGCCAAAGTCCAATTATTCCCGTATTTATTGAGGATAAAGATAAACTATTATCTTTTAACAGAGAACTTTTTGAACGCGGAATATTCTCTGTTTCTATTTTTTATCCGGTAGTTAAACTGAGCGAAGGGAGAATTCGATTTATCTTAAGTGCTTCTCATACCAAAGAGCAAATAGATAAAACAGTTGATGCTTTGTACCAACTAGCGATAAAGCATGAGATATTTGATTCAGCTATTTACCCTGTATGGCAGTAAATTAGACTATCTTAATAATAAAAATTGAATAAATTGTTCTATAAACCTGGTTTCTCAAAGAAGCCGGGTTTTTTTGATTATATATTTGTAGTAAAATAATTTTGCGATTACCTACCTTAGAAAAAACAAGTGCAAGATATGACTAACAACTAATACCTAACAACCAACAAAATTATGAAAAGAATTATCAAAAAAGCAGTCACCTTACTCACGGTATACTACGCCTACATGGTAGAATATCGCGCCGAATTAATATTATGGGTATTAACAGGTTCCTTACCCATAATCATGATGGGAGTTTGGACGGAAGCAGCACAAGGAGGACAATTTGGTTTATCTGCAACAGATTTCGCTCGTTATTTTCTCGCAGTATTTTTAGTCAGACAGCTAACAGTTGTTTGGGTGATTTGGGAATTTGAAAGAGAAGTTGTAGAAGGAAAACTTTCACCGCGTCTGCTACAACCTTTAGATCCCGTATGGCATCATGTAAGTTCTCATCTTTCTGAAAGAGTTGCTAGGATACCCTTTGCAATATTTTTGATAATTTTATTTTTTGCACTTTATCCCCAAGCTTTCTGGGTACCGAGTTTCACTCAAATAATATTATTTTTTATAGCTTCAGCAATGGCATTTGCTTTACGGTTTATTATTCAATATACCTTTGCCATGTTCGCATTTTGGACGGAAAGAGCATATGCTTTACACGACTTTTGGTTTTTATTCTATCTATTTTTATCGGGAACAATCGCACCCTTGGAAGTATTTCCCGAACAAGTAAGACAGATAGTATTACTAACACCATTCCCTTACTTAATTAACTTTCCCGTCAGTATTTTAGTAGGTTTACCAGCCGATATTCCCAGAGGATTTTTAACAACAGCAGGTTGGTTTATTTTGTTTTTGGGAATTAATAGAATTATGTGGAGACAAGGATTGAAAAAGTATTCCGGAATGGGAGCGTGAGGAGGAGATGGGGGGATGGGGAGATGGGGGGATAGGGGGATGGGGAGACAAGAGAACAAGGAGAGAAATTCCTAACTCTTAACTCCTAACTCCTAACTCTTTAAAAATTCCGCTACCTTATGATTAAAAGCTTCCGGTTGCGTCATAAAACACCAATGATTTCCAGGTAGTTGAGAAATTTCCAGGTTTTTTAAATAGGTTTTGTAAGGCTTTAATTGCCAGTTTTGACGATTAACTCCTTTTTCTGGCTGTACGAAGAGTGTAGGAATATTCACCGGCTCTGTCAAACCTGGTTCCCGCATAACTTCATCGAAAATACCGTCTCGTGCAGCGATGGTAAATTTACTACCCCAGTTACCATCAGGTTTTTGTTCGATGCTGTTTTGAAAGACTTTTTGCTGTAAAGGAGTCCAATCTTGATATTGATTTAACTTCTGTGCTTGTTTTTCTGCCGATTCGTAACTATCAAAAGGTCCCATTCCTTTAAGAAACGGTAAAACGCGGTATAAAATGGGGAAACTCAATTTGAAAAAATCGGGCATTTTCCAGATAAAAATCGGATCTATTAACACCATATTTTTCAAACGTTGCGGATTCTTTGTTGCCCAAATACAGGCTAATTTACCACTCCAAGAATGTCCGATAACATGAGTGCTTTGCCATCCCAAATTATCCATTAATGCTTCTAAATCTCTGATGGTGCTGGTAAATGTATAGTCAGCAGAAGGTTTGCTGCTTTCACCATGACCGCGCATATCTGGAGCAATTATATGATAATCTGCTGCTAGGCGATCGCCCAAACTTGACCAAACTAAAGCATTGTCAGCTAAACCGTGGAGTAATAATAAAGGCTGTTTTCCTTGATTCCATTCTAAGTAAGAAAGTTGAATATCGGGTAAAGATAGAGTTTTACGAATAAACATAATAAATCAGTTATCAGTTATCAGTTACGAAGGCTGTGAATTAAAATTGCCCTTATTTTACAAGGTTTTTACAGCCCCTCCAGAATCCAAGCAGTAAAATTATCAATGTATTAATAAAGAATAGATAAGTTAATTCACATAAAACGTTACTTATAAACCTGTAGTCGTCCTATAGCCAACAAATCAGTTGTTAAAGACAAGCGATTGACCTTACTTAAGAAGCGCTTACGTTTTCTTTTTTACGAACACATCCTATATAATCCCGCATATAATGAGATAATTACTTACTTTTTCGTCCTACAAGTATATATAATTGCTTCAAAATTGCTCAAAAAATTTTTCAGATAAATTAGGGCGCGAAATTTTTTATTAGTAACAGTTTCGTGGTATAATTTTTATTAAAGATGATTTTTTATAATTGTAAGGCATAGCTTTAATAAAAATTTTGCTTATATTCCCATTATAAAAAAAATACTATTTAGTTTTTTTAATTATCTCATATTTTCACTAATTAAAAATTTTTTTTCAATCAAATAAAATTAAAATTTTTTGAATTATTTGTTATCAAATAACATAGCGGTAGAGATATTAAAATTTACCGCACGGCATCAGTTATCAATTAATTGTTCTTCGAGTACTTCAAAAATTCTTTTACCACGAGGTACTCTTATATGAAGTTTATCAGTCATCGTTAAAACTCTCCCGTTCAAGCTTGATAACTTCATTTTACCGCTCACCGATAACTTAAATCTATTTAACTTACTTTTTTAATTAAGGTTCGTAGTAAAAAGTTCAGGTTTCTAAAAAATTAAACCTTTACAACGAACTTTTATGTCTTTATCAATGTAAAATTAATTAGAAAATATTTAGTTATTTCCACTTAATAATGGCGAATCAAAATAGAGACAGTCGCCTCCGAGAACATCTCGCGAACGAACGCACTTTTCTAGCTTGGTTGCGAACATCAATTTCTTTAATCGGTTTTGGTTTAGCAATTGCTAGATTTAGCTTATTTTTACGCCAATTACAAACTACAACTGCCGAACAAACAGTAGAAAATAATTCTATATTTAATTCCGAAAGCTTGGGTTTATGTTTAGTAATTGTTGGTATTATAGTGATTGCTTTAGCAGCTTGGCGTTACAATCGAGTATTCCGGCAAATTGAACGAGCCGATTACCAACCAAGCCGTTTATTTATTTGGTTTTTAAGTATTATTGTAATGCTACTTGGGATATTAAGTATTCCTTTACTTCTAGCACGTGAAAACTCAATTTATCCAGTCAAAAAGCTTGACAAACCCCAATCTAGAAAATAAAACTCCGCGTACCTCTGCGATATACTCCGCGTCACTCTGCGTTAAAAAATCTTAATCCTTCCTCTTCCACAATTAGCACTAATTTCGCGCTATATTCAGGATAATGAGGATAAGCAAAATACGTAACAATCTCCGCCAATCTTTCGCTGTGTTTCGCTATAGCGGAAGAGCTGTAAATTTAGTTTGGACTACTAGCCACACTCTTACTATTATTCTGGCAATTTTGACTTTAGTTGCGGGGCTTTTACCTGCTGCTGTTGCCTATATTGGTAAGTTAATTGTTGATGCTGTTGTGGCAACCCGAAATTCAACTTTGCAAGATAATCTCAATACTTCTCTTCCTTTGATGTATGTGGGATTTGAAGCCGTTGCTGTAGCTTTACTCGCAGGAAGTCAGCGCGGACTTAGTATTGCTCAGTCTTTGTTAAGAGTATTACTCGGCCAAAGGGTAAATGTACTGATTATAGAAAAGGCGCTGACGTTAGAATTACCTCAATTTGAGGATTCGGAATTTTACGACAAAATGACCAATGCGCGACGCGAAGCTTCTAGCCGTCCGCTTTCTTTGGTAAATCGTACTTTTGGTTTGGTGCAAAATGGTTTATCGCTGCTGACTTATGGTGCTTTGCTGATTAACTTTTCTTTGTGGGCTGTGGTGGTATTAATTTTAGCTGCCGTACCCGCATTTGTTGCGGAGACACGCTTTGCCGGACAAGCTTTTCGTTTATTTCGCTGGCGTGCCCCGGAAACCCGCCAGCAGAGATATTTAGAGACACTGGTTGCTAGAGAAGATTTTGCCAAGGAGGTGAAACTCTATCAACTTGGTGAAATGTTGTTGGGAAGATATCGCAGCCTATTCGATCAACTTTACGGTGAAGATAGGGATTTAACAATCAAGCGCGGTTTTTGGAGTTATTTACTGGGTTTGTTGAGTACCGCAACTTTCTACATTGCCTATGCGTGGATTGTAATAGAAACGGTTGTGGGTAGGATTTCTCTGGGAGATATGACGATGTATTTAACCGTATTTCGTCAGGGACAAACTACTTTTTCAAGTGCGTTAACTTCTATCGGTGGAATGTATGAAGATAATTTGTATCTTTCCAATTTGTACGAATTTTTAGAAGAAGAAGTACCGACAAGATATGGAAGGGCTATTAAAGGTACAAATCCCCAAGATGGAATTCGTTTTGAAAACGTTTCTTTTACCTATCCCGGAAGCACGACACCAGCTTTGAAAAATATTTCGCTGCATTTAAAACCGGGGGAAAAACTAGCGATTGTCGGTGAAAACGGTTCGGGAAAGACTACTTTGATTAAATTGCTCACCCGACTTTACACGCCAGAATCGGGAAGAATATTATTAGATGGTTTGAATTTGGAAGAGTGGGATTTAGATGAATTGCGACGAAGAATTGGCGTAATTTTTCAGAATTTCGTTCGCTATCAGTTTACCGTTGGTGAAAATATCGGCGTTGGTGACGTAGAAAAATTAGAAGATGAGAAAGCATGGGAAATCGCTGCCGAAAAAGGAATGGCACAACCTTTTATCGAACGATTACCAGACGGTTTTACCACTCAATTAGGACGTTGGTTTAAAAATGGACAAGAGCTTTCCGGCGGACAATGGCAGAAAATCGCTCTTTCTCGTGCTTTTATGCGAAATAGTGCCGATATTCTCGTATTAGATGAGCCTACGTCAGCAATAGACTCCCAAGCCGAATACGAAATTTTTGACCGTTTTCGTAACTTAACTAAAGATAAGATGGTGGTTTTGATATCTCACCGTTTTTCTACAGTGCGAATGGCTGACAAAATTGTCGTTATAGAGCAGGGTGAAGTATTGGAAACCGGAACCCACGAAGAGTTATTGCAAGCAAAGGGAAGATATGCGACGCTGTTTTCCTTGCAAGCGCAGGGGTATCGATAATTGGTAATTGGTAATAGGTAATGGGCAATTGGTAATTGGTAATTGGTAGTTGGGGAGAGAGGAGGTAGAAAAATAGTTAACTATTTAGTGCTTACCAACTCCTCCTTATTCTTAACTCCTAATAACTAATTAACCTGAGTTCGGGATAAGCAGAATCTGGAATTTAATTAACTTCTCTACTGAGTTACAGTAACTTGTATCTGCTGAGTTGTCCATTCCTCATCGGGTTCTGATTCCGCAATAAATTCACGACTGATGTCAGGTGGATTGTCAATATCGGCACCAATTTGACTCAAGAGATTATTCAAAGGATTGATACTTTGAACGTTTCCTCTTGTTTTTAATTCTTCGGCTTTTTCTTTTAAATATAAGTTAAGGTTTCCTCTTGTTTCTAAACCGCTATCGAGAGCGGGTAATGTTAACCATTGAAAGTTAGCCAATCCTTTGGTAACAAATATTTTCAGGCTTTCTTTGGCTTGTTGATATCCGTCTCCTAATCGCAAGCGTAATTTAGTATATGCTTGTTGGTTTGTCTGTAATGCAAAGAATGGTGAATCGTCTCCCTGGATAGGAATTTGAGAAATTTTCCAGGTGGGTACTAAATCGAGTACGGCTATATTCAGCGGTTTAGTATAATTATTTTTAACTTTTAAATAAGATACTGTCCCAGCTTTTAAGGTAAGATTCTCGGCATTAGCTAAAGGTTGTTTGTTGGCATCGCATAACTCAAATTCTATATATTCGCTCAAGTCGGAAGCGGGATTATCTAATGCTTGAACGGACTGATATTTTACTAAGTGAACTAAGCGCTCTACTACTTTTTGTGGTGCTTCCACATTATTTATCATCAGTTTTGGACGCAGGTTTTCTAATGGCATTCCAATACTGATTTCATATTCCCCATCTCTACCCACAGCTACTTGATAGTGTGCTTCTTCGCCTTCTTTAACTTCCACTACCCAGCCATTTTCTTTCATTGCTTGACGCACTTTTTCTAAAGCTGCGGTTTGCCCATCGACTAATTCTAAAGGTAATTCGTTTTCTTTTTCTCCTGGTTGTTTCCGATCGAAAAATCGGACTTTACGAATTAAATCTACAGGTGCAGCTAACATCACCGCAGCAGCACCGGGTTCAATTTTATCTTTAACCTCAATTCCTCCTGCTGCTGCATCTACAATTGTTGCTGTGGATTTATCTGCTTGGGATTCTGTAATTTCCACAATCGCAATTTTTTGTTGTGTTTTATCGGCAAAGTCTTTGACATTCTGCGGATAAATGGCAAAACTAGTTCCTTGCCTTAAACCTTGGGCTAACCCCGCATCTAAAGTGATTTCTTGTTGGTTATCCGATACCTTGACAATATTTACAGCATATGGTCTAAATTCCGTATCAACCCCAAAAACCAGGCGATCGCCATTTCCGGTTAACATGGGTAGCTGCTGAGGGAATTTACTTTGCACCATACCTTTAACGCGATTGTACAGCGACCTATAGGTTAAGGGAGAGGTGCTGCTGCCCAGAGTATCAATCATCCAGTAAGTTAATGCACCGTTTCTTTTATCGCTGTTATTGCTGACTGCGTATTCATAAGCATATTCCGAAGGACGACAAGCAGCTAAAAATACATAATCTTCGGTTTTCGGCAACCATGCGGTTGATTTATTGGAGTCATTTTTAGTTAAAATTTGCCAGTTATTTAATAATTCCTTTCGAGAAGCAACCAAACTTTCTTGGTTTCGAGGAGCGGTATCAATACCGTTGTTTTCGCTACCGCGAATTGCACAATCACCCCTTGTTGCACCCCCTGAATGACAGCTATCAAAAATCACGGTGACAATACAGCCTTTATCCGTCAAGCGCTTAATTAAAGTGGCAATTTCCACATCTCGTAAATAGCGATTACCCGAACTACCGATATCACATGGCACAATACTTTCATCATCAAGTCCCTCACCCTTTAATTCCGGGTAAATAGTAAGAGCGCGTCCCCCATGTCCGGAATAATGGATATATACTTGTTCCCCTTTTTTTGCAGTTGCGGTGATTTCCTTAAAAGCATTAACAATATTTTCGTAGGTTGGTTTTAATTCTTTTTGTGCCGACCTAACTTTTGATAAACTGGAATCTTCTTCAAAAGGGGAAGTTAATTTCCAAATATTTGATTGAGGAACCTGCAAAGAATTTTGGAGATAACCAGCAACTAAATCGATATCTCCCACACATCCCTTCAAATTGTTGAATAAATTATTTGATCCGTAGAAATCAATACCAATTAGTAAAGCGTAAAAATTTGTTAAGCCAGTCATAACGGTATATTTAATTCGTTAGATTGTTATAAGTTTTGAAGAGTTGGACTTATGCAGTATTTAGGGGATTGGGCATTGGGGATTGAGCATAATTCGTAGGTTGGGTTGAGGAACGAAACCCAACAAATAGGTATGTCCCATTAAATGATGATAGGTTTTATCACACACCCGTCTGGGGTTGAAAACCCCAGTCTAATAGCCAACGTCATATAAATATGACTCGAAAATTAGCCATTAAAACTAATCAAAAAAATGATATTACGGGTAATTTGCCCGACATCATATCACTTACCCTGGGTTAATAAAATACGCAATCATAATAAGTCCAAAATGTCACCATATAATTCCTTAATCTTTCCACCAAAGTCCTCAATCGTTTCACTCATGTCATCATATAAGTTCTTAATCTTTTCGCTTGTGTAGTGGTGACTATAATACTTTGATGAATTTAATTTATGTGAGACTAGAACTAGCTTACTCACCTGATTAAGAAACTTTGGATACACCGGAATAAAGTCTAAACCTTCTTTGTGGTGTTGAATTGCCCAACTCCTAGCTACGGGAAAAATTACTGAATCAAAAATATTGATTAGTTGCGATCGAAGTAATCTTTCCAAGCGGCTTGGAATGTCAATATTTCCCAATGCCTCGTCTGCACTCCATCTAACACGGGAGTCCTCATCCTGTAGGGCATTGATTAAAGGCTCAACTGCGGCTTTATCCCCAATTTTTACCAATGCCTCGGCTGCATTCCTTCTAACATATAAGTCCTCATCCTGTAGGGCATTGATTAAAGGCTCAAATGCGGCTTTATCCCCAATTTTTCCCAATGCCTCGGCTGCACTGCTTCTAACAAAGGAGTCCTCATCCTGTAGGGCATTGATTAAAGGCTCAACTGCGGCTTTATCCCCAATTTTTCCCAAT